>JAPZUA010000002.1:302705-605411 GCA_027532905.1 Magnetospirillum sp. | reverse complement strand
TTCTGGCAGTATGTGGCGAACTCGTTCGCGATTACGGGTGCCTCGACCGTGCTCGGCGTAGTCGTGACGGCGGCGGGGGCCTACGCGCTCACGCGCAAGCCCGAGCTGCCGGGCTTCCGCTGGCTGCGCTACGGCTTTCTCCTCACGATCATGTATCCCTACATGCTGCTCGTGATCCCGGTCTATATCGTGGTCTTCAAGCTCGGCCTGCTCGGCTCCTACGCTGGCATCGTGCTGTTCTTGGCGCTGGGGCCGATCCAGTTTTTCCTGTTCGACCAGTTCTTCCGCACGCTGCCGCGCGAAGTGATCGAGGCCGGCATTTGCGACGGCGCCAGCGAAGCGCAGATCCTGTTCAAGATCATCCTGCCGATGGCAAAACCGATCCTGGCGACCGTGGCGCTGATCACGTTCCTGATCAACTGGTCGCAATGGTTTCCGATCCTCGTGATTTCGCGCTCGCCCGACACCTTCACGCTGCCAGTCGCGTTGCTTGCGATGAACGGCGAACTCGGCTCCAATTTCCGCGGCATCATGGCATTGGCCTTCGTCACGACCTTGCCGGTCGCGGTTCTGTTCGTGCTGGCGCAGCGGCGGGTGATGGAAGGCATGGCGGCGGGAGCGGTCAAGGGATGAACGATTTGGGCGGACACGACGAACGGGTCGGACTTGCAAGCCGCATAGAAGCGGCGCGCGGGCGCTCGATCGCTTGGCTTGCATCGATGCAGGTGACGCAAGCGCCAGCGGGCGTGCTGCGCATATCGCCCGCGCACGACGCCACAAAATGGCCGGGCGTGGCACTGCCGGGCACCTACAACGGCATCATGTGCGCCGATCTGATCGGCGGTTTTTCGGCCCTCGGACTCGGCGATGCGGCCGCGCGCAGCCAACTCGTGGCTTGGCTCGAAGGCTTCCGGCGAGGCGACGGCGTGTTCCGCATCCCCGAAATGCGCGACGACGCGGTATTCAAGAAACCCGACCGCGACGAGACGTGGCGCTACATCGATTTCCACGTGACCAACTACACCTTGGGCGCCATCGAAGCTCTCGACCCGGCGCGCGCGCCCGTGCTCGATTTCGTGCGGCCCTATCTCGAGCCAACGCACCTCAAAGCGTGGCTTGCCGAGCGCGACCTTCGCGATCCCTGGCAAGAGGGCAACAACATCGTCAATCTCGCGGGCTTCCTGTTTGCGCTCGCCCGCCACGGCAACGCGGCCGACAATGCGGCGGTCGCCGTATGCCTCGACATTCTGTTCGCGTGGCACGATCGGCTGCAGGAGCCGAGCACGGGCTTCTGGGGTGTAGGCCAAGCCAGCGACCCCACGCGCCTGCTGCACGCGATGGCAGGCTCGATGCACAATTATCACATCTGGTACGCGATGGGCCGCACGCCGCCCTTCTTCGAGCGCGCGGTCGAGTATTGCCTCACGCTGCCGCCGCGCGTCGACAGTGCGTGCATCGACGTCGACATTGTCGACGTGCTCGTGCACGGGCTTGCAGCCAGCAAAGCGCCCACGCCCAAAGCGCTCGGCTGGCTTGCCGCGATCCTCGAAGCCATTCTCGACGAGCAGAACAACGACGGCGGCTTTGCGGACGTGCGCACCGGCACCCGCCGCCAGGACGGCTGGGTGCGCGGCTATGAGGAGCCGCAGGGCCTGTCGAACACGTTTGCGACGTGGTTCCGCTGGATCGCGATCGCGATGGCCTCGGACGTGCTGTTCCCCGGCCGCTTCGACTGGCGCTTCCGGCGCTCGATCGGCATCGGGTATCGCGGCCTCAAACCATGACCGTCGAAGATCCGTTTGCGCATTTGCACGACGAGGACTACGCCGCCGCCTTCTCGCGCGATTGGGCGGGGGCAAGCAGCCTCGTCGATCCGGGCGGGCGTGCCGTCCAATCGCTCGACGGCGATTGGGAGATGACGCTCGATCCATTCGACGAAGGCTTGCGCCAGCGCTGGTACGCGCTCGACGACGCCCCGCCCGAAAGTTGGCGCGTGCCGCGCGACTACGATCCCGGCGGGGCCGACATCGTCCCCGTGCCGTCGTGCTGGAACCTGCTGCGCCCCGAACTCAAACACTACGAGGGGGCGGTCTGGTATGTGCGCAGCTTCGATGCGGCCCCTGCCCCCGGCATGCGCCAACTGCTGCAGTTCGGGGCGGCGAACTACGCCGCGCGCGTGTTCCTGAACGGCCGCTTTCTGGGTGCGCATCGCGGCGGCTCGACGCCGTTCACGCTTGATGCCACGCAGGCACTCGTCGCAGGCAAAAATCGCCTCATGGTCCATGTCGAGAACCGGCGCCGCGACGACCGCGTGCCGATGTCGCATTTCGACTGGTTCAACTATGGCGGCTTGCATCGCGGCGTCGGCTTGATGCAGGTCCCTGCCCTGCACGTCAAAAGCTTCGCCATGCACCTTGCCGCCGACAGCGACAAGGCGATCGAGGTACGGGTCGAACTCTCGGCGCAGGTCGATGCGGCGGCACACGTGGTTGTGTCCGAGCTCGGGCTCGAAGCACCGCTCGAGATCGCGGGCGGTGTGGGTACTGCGCGTATTGCCGCAATGCCCGAACTTTGGTCGCCCGAACGCCCGCGCCTCTACGATGTCGAGATCGTCTGCGGCAGCGACCGCATGCGCGAGCGCGTCGGCTTCCGGCGCATTGCGACGCGCGGCACCGACATACTGCTGAACGGATCGCCCCTTCGTCTCAAAGGGGCGTGCGTGCACGAAGACGATGTCGTGCGTGGCCGCTGCACGGACGCCGCCGACATTGCGCGCCGTCTTGCCGACATCAAAGCGCTCGGCGGCAATTTCCTGCGCCTATCGCATTATCCGCACGACCCGCTGGTGGCGCGAATGGCCGACGAAGCGGGCGTGCTGCTGTGGGCCGAAATCCCGGTCTATTGGGCGATTGATTTCGCCAACCCCGATACATACGCCGATGCCGAGAACCAGCTCTTGGAACTTGTGGCGCGCGACCGCAACCGCGCCAGCGTGATTCTGTGGGGGGTCGGCAACGAAAACGCCGACACGGACGCGCGCTACCGCTTCATGGCCGCCCTCGCGGACGCCGCACGCCGCGCCGATCCCACGCGGCTTGTGTCGGCGGCATGCCTTGTGAACCGCGAGAAGTTCCGCATCGAAGACCGACTCGCCGCCAAGCTCGACGTGATCGGCCTCAACGAATATTTCGGCTGGTACGAGCCCGATCCCAAAGACCTCGCCCGCCTGCTCGCCAATTCCGATCCGGGCAAGCCGCTGCTGATCAGCGAAACAGGGGCCGATGCGGTCGCGGGCCTGCACGGGGCCGAAACACTGCTGTTCGGCGAAGAGCGCCAGGCGGCGTTCTACCGCAACCAACTCGATATTCTGCGCCTGTTCCCGTACGTGCAAGGCATGGCGGTGTGGCTGCTCTACGATTTCCGCTCCGAGCGCCGCCAGACGCGCTTCCAGCGCGGCTGGAACCGCAAGGGCCTCATCGCCGAAGACAAGACGACGCGCAAAGCCGCGTTCGCGGCGCTGCGCGACGCTTGGGCCAACTGGTAGGACGCTTTCCAGGGTTTCCAACGACGCGAACTGCCGATATCCTTTCCGCCTTACGAGGCCAAGGACAGGATCGGCAATGGCGCAAGCTTACCCAAAAATTGGTTACCCAAAAGCATGGGCGCCCGGCGATTTGCGGCCCGACGATTGGCGCTTGCGCATTCCGGCGGCTGCGGCGAGCGAATTGGGCCGGGCGGTCGCCGCCCTCAAGGCCGCCGACGCCAAACTGCCGGTACCGAAGCCGACGGATTTCGATCTCGGGCTTTGCGCCGATTTTGCAGCCACGATGAAACAACGCCTCGAAACCGGCCCCGGCTTCGTCGTCGTCTCGCGCCTGCCGGTCGAAGATTGGGGTGTGGACGGCATTCGCTATGCATGGTGGCTGCTGGGCAGCCTTGTCGATCGGCCGCAGCCGCAGTACATCGAAGGCTTCTGGCTCTACGACGTGCGCTGGCTCGGCGACTGGGACGCCGACGACGAACAGGCACGGCGCCTGCGCGACGCCGAAATCAAAGCCCACACCGACGAGAGCCTCAAAGACGTCGGCCCGCGCTATACCGGCCTCCTGTGGGCCGCCAAAGCGCGCGCGGGCGGCAACAGCCGCGTATCGTCCTGCGCTTTTGCGCACGATCTGCTGCACGACGAGCGGCCCGATCTGCTCGCCCGCCTGTACGAGCCCTTCCTGTTCCACCCTTTCCGCCCGGTCGATCCCAATGCGGTGCATTGGCATCCGGTGTTCCGGCGCGACGGCGACCATGTGCGCTGCCAGTTTGCGCGCGACTACATCATGGGCGGGGCCAAACGCTGGGATCGCCCGCTCGACGCGGCAGGCGCCGAAGCCATCGAGCGCTTCGAAGCGATCCTCGAACGCTTTGCGCTCGATTTTCCGATGGAGCCGGGCGAGTTCGAGATCCTCGACAACGATCTCATCACCCATGGCCGCTCGCAGCATGTCGATTGGGCTGCGACGAAGCAACGGCGCCATCTGATGCGCCTGTGGCTCGGCACCAGCGGCACGCCCTACGACGGCCCGCCCCCGCCTCTCTGAAAACGGCCATGGCACGCGCGTTGCTGGGCAGGAGCGTGCTATGAAGCTTCAAGCGAGGGCGATGTGACGCTGTTGGTACTCCAGCGCGTGCTGCAGGGGATCGGGGTGGTCTTCGCGATGTCGCTCGCCGTTTTTCTCGGCGTTTTCGCGATCGGCGATCCCCTTTCCCTGCTTGTGAACCCGACGCTGAACCAGGCCGAAATCGCCGTGGTCGCCGAACGGCTCGGGCTCGACATGCCGCTTTGGCGCCAATATCTGCATTTTCTCGCCAACCTCATGCGCGGCGATCTCGGCAATTCCTTCGTGTCGAACACGCCGGCCATCGGCCTCATCCTGGAGCGCATGCCGGCCACACTCGAATTGGCCGTGACGGCGGTACTCGTCGGCCTCGTCGTCGGCATTCCGCTCGGGCTGTGGGCCGGCTACCGGCCCGAGCATTGGACGTCCAAGACGATCATGACCGGCTCGATCCTGGGGTTTTCGCTGCCGACCTTCTGGGTCGGGCTCATGCTGATCATGATCTTCGCGATCGAACTTGGCTGGCTCGACTCAGGCGGGCGCGGCGAAACGCGCGACTGGCTCGGCATGAAGCTGTCGATCTTCACGCTCGACGGCTGGTCGCATCTGCTGCTGCCCGCGGCCAATCTCGCATTGTTCAAGATATCGCTCGTGATCCGCCTCACGCGGGCGGGCGTGCGCGAGGCGCTTGCGCAAGACTATGTGCGCTTCGCGCGCGCCAAAGGGCTCACGATGCGTCGCATTCTCATTGTGCACGTGCTGCCCAATATCCTGATCCCGGTGGTCACGGTCACCGGCATGGAATTGTCCTCGACGATCGCCTATGCGGTCGTGACCGAAACCATCTTCTCGTGGCCCGGCATGGGCAAGCTCGTGATTGATTCGATCTTCGCGCTCGACCGGCCCGTGATCGTCGCGTACCTAATGATCATGGCGTGCCTTTTCGTGGCCATCAATCTGCTGGTCGATTTGGGATACCTGATCCTCGACCCGCGCTTGCGCCACAGGCGGGCCGCATGAGTGCCGCCGCCATCCAAGAGGGCCGCGCCCCGTGGCGCGATCTGGCGGCGGGGTTTTTCGCTGACCGGCTCGCGGCCTTCGGCTTCGTGCTGTTCGTCGCGATCGCGATCCTGGCTCTCTTCGCCCCGTGGCTGGCGCCGCAGGATCCCTACGATCTAGCGAACCTCAATCTTTCCGACGGCCGCTTGCCGCCGGGGAGTACGGGCAGCGAAGGCGTATTCTACTGGCTCGGTACCGACGACCAGGGCCGCGATCTGATTGCGGCGATCATGTACGGGTTCCGCGTGAGCCTCGGCATCGGGGCGGCATCGAGCCTTGCGGCGATGGCGATCGGCACGACAGTCGGGCTCGCCTCGGCCTATATCGGCGGTTGGCTCGGCGATACGATCATGCGCATCGTCGATTTCCAGCTGTCGATCCCGGCTGTGCTGCTGGCCCTGATGATGGTCGCTCTCGTCGGCTCGGGCATCGACAAAATCTTCTTCGCCCTCGTCGTGGCGCAATGGGCCTACTACGCGCGCACGGTGCGCGGCATCGCGATCGTCGAGATGCAGGCCGACTACGTCGCGGCCGCGCGCGGCCTGTGCCTGGGGCCGATGCGCATCCTATTCTCGCATCTGCTGCCCAATTGCCTGCCGCCGCTGCTGGTCGTCGTCACGATCCAGATCGCCGCCGCGATCGCCCTCGAAGCGACCTTGTCGTTCCTGGGCTTGGGCCTGCCGATCAGCGAACCGTCGCTGGGCCTGCTGCTCGCCAACGGCTTCCAATACATGCTGAGCGGCCGCTACTGGATGAGCCTTTTCCCGGGCATCGCGCTGCTGCTAATGATCGTTGCGATCAACCTCATCGGCGACCGGCTGCGCGATCTCCTGAACGTGCGCCTGCAGAAATAGCCGGGCCCAGACCTACGCGGTCGCGAGGATGCGGTCGGCCGCCGGTCCGCGATGCTTGACGCCGATCTCGTCCATGGATTCCGCGACCGCGCGTGCCACGGCCGCCATCGTCTCGGGATCGATGTCGCCCATGCAGCCGATGCGGAACGTGCCCGCCGCCGTCAAACGGCCCGGAAAGATCGTGAAGCCGCGGCGGCGCATCGCTTCGTAGAAATCCTTGAAATTGTAGGCGGGATCGGCCGGATCGAGCCACGTGGTGACGATGGGGGCCGAGACTTCGTCGGGCAGCATCGTGCGGAACCCGTTCTGGCGCATCGCATCGACGAGACGCTTCCAGTTGCGCTTGTACTTCTCGAGCCGCGCTTCGCGCCCGCCCTCGGCCTTGTGGCGCGCGACTGCGTTGGCAAAGGCCGCGACCACATGCGTCGGCGGGGTGAAGCGCCACTGGCCCTTCGTGCTCTCCATGAAGGACCATTGCTTGAACAAATCGAGGCTGATCGACGGCGACTTGCCCTCGGCCGCAATCAGCGAATCCCGCCGGATGACCGCAAAGCCGATGCCGGGCAAACCTTCCATGCATTTGTTGGGCGAGATCGCGACGGCTTCGACATCGAGAGCCGCCACGTCGAGCGGGAACGCGCCGAACGAGGCGACCGTGTCGATGAAGATGTTGCGCCCGCGCGCACGCGTGGCTTTGGCGATCTCTTCGATGCGGTTGAGAACGCCCGTACCCGTCTCGACATGGCAGATCGCCACATGCGTGATTTCGGGATCGGCATCGAGGGCCGCCCCCACTTCCGCCCCTGTCGGCAGCGGCAGGATCGGCTTTTCGAGCTTCACCACGCGCCGGCCGATCGCCTCGAGAATTTCGCCGAGACGCAAGCCGTAGAAACCGTTGACGATCACCAGCACCTTGGCCCCCGGGGCCGTGCAGGCATGGAAAAGCGCTTCGCAGGCGTATGTGGCGCTGCCTTGCAGCGGCACGCATTCGTGCGTCGCCGTCCCGTTCGCGATTTCGAGCAGATAGCGCCGGGCCGTCGCCGTCATGCCGACGATCTCTTCGGCGTTCGGCGAAAGATCGACAAGCATCGCTTCTTTGGTCGCGCGCGTCGTCGTGATCGGGCCGGGCGTGAGCAGAATATTGTGCGTGAAATCGGTCGACATCGCGTTCTCCCAGAATTTTCAAAGTCGGCGGACTCTACCCCGCCTTTTCGGCTCTTGGCAAAGACAACGCCCCCGATCGCAATCGGGAGCGTTGTTTCGTCGTCGATAACGTACCGGATCAGCGAACGGCAGGGCCTGGTTTGGCCTTGATCGCCAGCGTGTCTTCGTCGGCGCGCGCTTCGTACAGCACGCGGTCCGCACGGCCCGCCCAAATCGCCTGCAGATTGACGATCGGGATCACGGGCAGCTTCTGCGCCACGGACGCGATGGCGCCCGCGAAAAGCTGCTCGCGCTTGGCGTCGTCGAGTTCGGACGTTGCCGTGGCAATCTGCGCATCGAGCTCGGGATCGGACCAGAAAGTCCAGTTGAACGTGCCCGTGCGCTTGTCGGCATCGCGCGTATGGATCTGTGCTGCCAGCGTGTAGCCAGCTTCGCCGGTGACAGTACCCCAACCCTGCATTTGCAGGCTGTACTCGCCGCGCCCCTGGGCCGGGAAGAACACCGTGCGCGACACGGCCTGCACGTCGGCCTTGATGTTGATGCGTGCCAGCATCTGGCCGAGCGCCGTGCATACGCGCCCGTCGTTCGGGAGGCGGTCGTTCGTGCAATGCAGCTGCACGCGGAACCCGTCGGGGAAGCCCGCTTCCGTCATCAGCGCGCGCGCGCGTTCGACATTGTAGGGGATTGCGGGCAGCTGCTTGTTGTAGCCGAACACGCTGCTGGGCACGAGCTGGTTGACCGGCGTTGCCGTCCCTTCCATCGTCTGGCGCGCGATCAAGTTGCGGTCGATGGCGAGCGACAAAGCCTGGCGCACGCGCACGTCGCGCAACGGGTTGTCGATCGGCTGGCCGGCATTGTTGGTCACGGTCGGCGTGCGGGGGCGCACATCGGGCCACAGGATGAAATTGAACAAGGACGGCGCTTGCGTGACCGCAATGCCGCGCTCGCTCTTGAGGCGACCGACATCCGACGGCGGCGCGTAGTTGATCATGTCCACGCGGCGCGACAGGAGCGCGGCAACGCGCGCACTGTCGTTCGAGATTTCAATCAGCGACACGCGCCGCCAAGCGGCTTTTTCGGTGCCCCAATAGCCGTCGAAACGCTCGAGGATCATTTCGTTGCGCGAGGCGAACGAGACGGCGCGGTACGGGCCCGTGCCGATCGCGGCCTTGGCCGAGTTGAAATCCTGCTGGCTCGCGTCTTTGGACGCACGCTCGGACGCCATGAACACGCGCGCGAGGTCGAGCATCAAGCCCGGGGCCGGCGACGCGGTCTTGAGGCGGACCGTGTGGTCGTCCACGATCTCCACGCTCGCCACGCGGCGCGCAAACGCGACGACGCCGCCCGTGCCGCCGCCGACCGTCGGGATGCGCTCGAACGAGAATTTGACGTCCTTGGCCGTGAAGTCCCCACCGTCGTGGAATTTGACGCCGCGGCGTAGCTTGAGTTCCCAGGTCAGCGGATCGACCGTGCGCCAGCTTTCGGCAAGCCCCGGGATCAGCTCCATGTTGGGCCCGACATCGGCCAGAGAGTCGTAGATGTTGCGCACGGCCGACAGATGCGAGCCGAGGCCTGAGAAATGCGGATCGAGCCCTTCCGCGACGGCGCGCACGCCGATCGTGAGGTCCTGGGCGCGGGCCGCCTGGGCCGCCAGCATCAAGCCGGCTGCCACCAGGGTGGCGGCGGCCGTCCGGCGCACAATTGCGGCCAGATCAACGGTTTTGGTACGCATCGTCGTGCTCCTTCAGGGAACGGGCAAGGGACAGGTCGCGGAAACCGAAATCAACGAATGTATACAAAGCAAGAAACGGACCATACAAACGCCAATCCCCCGCTTGCTTGGTCCTGATGGCCATACAATACTTGCAAAATGGCACCGAAACAAATCGTCTTGCTCGCAAACCACGAAATGGCCTCGCTGGAGCCAAACGGCGCCCTGTCGGATTCGAGCAGTGCGACCCTGCTGCTGAAGACGATCTGCCCCGGCCTTGTGCGCTTCGACCATAAAATGGCGATCCAGCCCGCTTTGGCGGCAAGCTGGTCCGCCAGCGACGACCGTCGGCGCTGGCGTTTCGCGCTGCAGCAAAATGCCCGCTTCCACACCGGCAGGTCTGTGACGGCCGAAATCGTGGCCTGGAACTATCGCCGCCTGTTCGATGGGCGTGTGGGCTCGGTCCTGGCCAAGGATTATGCAGGCCTCGAAAGCGTGGCGGCCGTTTCGGCCGGCGAAGTCGAATTCGCGTTCGACCAGCCGTTTCCGTGGCTGCTGCATCATCTCGCCTGGCGCACGCATGTGGCCGACGACACGCTCGACCAGCCGGTCGGTGCGGGTGCGTTCCGGCTCGTCGAATGGGCGCGCGGCAGCCATCTGCTGCTCGAACGGCACGACGGCTATTGGGACGCCGGCAAACCGCATTGCGACCGCGTCAAAGTCGTTTTCGCACCCGACGCCCCTGCCCGGCTTGCGCTCATCGAACGTGGGGCGGTCGATATCGTCGAAAACGTACCCGCCACCATGGCAGCCGATCTCAGCGCGCGCGGGCTGCTCGAAACCGGCACGGTCGCCTCGGGCCGTAAATCGGTCGTGGTGTTCAATTGTGCGGCGGCCCCCTTCTCGGTGCCGGCACTGCGGCACGCCGCCGCCTTGGCGATCGACAGGACAGCGTTGCGCGCCGAGTTCTATGGCGACAACGCGCGCCCGCTCGACGGCGTGCTCGCCGCAACCGATCCATGGGGCGTCGAAGTCGATCCGATCGCTTTCGATCCGGAGGCCGCCGGCCGCCTTGTGAAGGCGAGCGGCTACGACGGTTCGCCTTTGCGCGGCGTGACGTCGGCGGTCTACCCCACGTCGCGGGTAGCGGCACGCATCGTCGAGATGCTGCGCGCCGTCGGCATCGTCGTCGATCTTGCCGCCTACGACGATCCACCCTGGTGGCCGTTCATGTATCTGCGCTCTTTCTGGCAGATCGCGTTCCACAATATGGGGCCGCGCCCGCATCCCGACCTGCTGCTCGGGCGCGATTTCGTCGGCGGCGGGGCCTTCAACCCGACGGGTTATACGAGCCCCGAACTCGATGCTTTGTGGGCGCAAGCGCGCCGCACAGTCGATCCGGCGGCAGCCGAGCAGATCTATGCGCAAGCGCAGCGCCAGATCCGCGCCGACATGCCGTTCGTGCCGCTCTACGCGACCGACATGATGGTCGGCTGGCGGCCCGGTGTGAGCGGCGTGCGTCCGCATCCCATGGCGTTCGTCGATCTCGACAACGCCGATCTGCCGGGCTGAGCGCTACTCGGCGGCGACCGCCGCCACGCGCATTTCGAGCCTTTCGATCGCGGCCAGCAGACGCTGGCGCTGGGCCTTGGGATCGTCGATCACGGCCTGCATGCCGATCGTGAAAATCTCCGGCAGGCGCGGGCACACGTCGGCGAACAGTGCCCGGCGCTGCTGGTGGCGGGCCGCCACCGGCAACGCGAGCAGCGCCTTGTTGAGGCGCGTCATCGCCGGATCGTCGAACACCTGTTCCCAAATCGGCCTTTCGGGACCGAAATCGAAATCGCTTTCTTTGGCGACCGCGCGCGGGGCGCCCCGCAAAGCCGCCGTCGCCGCCTTGTCGAACACGCCGCCGCGCACGACTACGCCGTAATCGCGCTTGGCACCTTCTTCGCTGACATAGCCAAGCGCCACGTCGCGCACGACGAGATCGATGTCGCGCGCGAATGGATCGCCGAAGCCGCCGCCGCCTGCGGTGAGGAACGTGACCACGTCGCCCTTCTTGGCGAGATACATATCGAGCTTGCCGAGATCGCGTTCCTCGGGCGAGCCCCAATTCAACACGACACGCGCGGTGGCCCCCGGCTTGCCGCCGCCGAGCCCCCACGGGCGGAACACCATGCGCTCCAGCCCGCGGCCCAAAACGGCACTGCCCTCCTGCAGAATCTTGAAGCCGAACAAGAGCCCCGTGCCGCCGCGCCATTGACCGGGGCCGCCTGAATCGGGGCGCAGCCCGTAAACCTCGATCTGCACGGCCGCATCTTCTTCGCTGCGCTCGATAGGCGTGTTGTGCAGATTGGCAAGGCCGCTGTCGCGCCCGTCCACACCGTCGCCGCCTTTGCGCGCACCCGTACCGCCAACGAGCGACTGCAGCACCATCACGTTGCGCGTGCCCGTCGTCGGGTTCTGCTCGGCCAGCACCGTCGGCACGACCGTGCCGCCCGACGGGGCCGGAACGAGGCCCGGCATCGCCTTGGCGATCGCACCCACCAGCGCATCGTTGACGCGGATGGCGGTCGCATGCCGCACGCCGACGGCAGCCGGATATTCGGGATTGATGACCGTGCCCTTGGGCACGTTCACGGTGATGTTTTCGAACAGGCCGTAATTGAGCGGCACCGTGCGATCGTAGCTCGCGATGAAATGCATGAGCTTCAAAGTGAGCCACGGGTGGCGGATGCCGCCGGTCGGGATGTTGTAGGCGGCCAGCACCTGGGGATCGGTGCCGTCGAAATCGAGATGGATGAGGCCGTCCTTCACGGTCATGCGCAGGCGGATGCGGATCGGGATCTTGGTCGCAAAATCGTCGTCCATCAGATCCCAGAATTCGTACACGCCGTCGGGCAGCATGCGCTGCACTTCGCGCGCTTTGGCTTTGGCATATTCAGCCAAATCGATCTGCGCCTGCATGAAGGTGTCGATGCCGTGGGCGGCGACGATTTCGGCCACGCGCCGCTCGCCGATTTCGAGGGCCGCCAGCATCGCGCGAATGTCGCCCATGTTGGTTTCGGGGATGCGGCAATTGGCGCGGTAGAAGGCCAGGAAATCGCGGTTGAGCTCGCCCTTGCGGGCGAGCTTCATCGGCGGGATCTGCAAGCCTTCCTGGAAGAGCTCCGAAAAACTCGGCGAGATCGACGACGGCACGCCGCCGCCTATGTCCGACGAATGCACAAAGTCCCAGCCGTAGCAGACGATCTTGCCGCCGTGGAAATAGGGGCGGATCAGCTGCAAATCGGGCATGTGCGTCGAGAGGCCGCCGCTGTCGTACGGGTGGTTCGTGATGATGACGTCGCCGGGCTCGAGATCGGGGACGGCGGCGATCGACACGCTGCAATCGAGATCGAGGAAGCCCGACACGCCGAGCGTTTCGGGATAGGCGAAGAACTTGCCGCCGAGTGTCGCAAGGGCGGTGCCGAAATCGGACGCCTCCTTCACGTAGGTCGTGCGCGCAGTGCGCGCGAGCGTGATCGACATCTCCTCGGTCGCGGCTTTGACCTTGTGGTAGAGGATCTCGAGCAGGATCGGATCGAGTTTCATGCGGCCCTCGTCAGAATGAGATTGCCCACCGGATCGACGGCCGCAACCCAGCCGGCGAGGATCCAGACGGTCGTGTCGGCCTGTTCGACGATCGCCGGCCCCGCGATCTTCGCCCCAGCCCCCAATTGCCCACGCGTATAGACCGAAGCCTCGACCCAGCCCGTGCGGTCGTAGACGCGCCGACGTGCGATGGGCACGGGTGCTTCTTTGGCTTCGGCTGCAGCGAGCTTCAGCGGTGCGACGCGGCCCGTGACGCGCACACGCAGATTTTTGACCTGCACCGGGCTTGCCGCATCGGCAAAACCGTAATGCCGTTCATGTTCGGCATGGAAAAGTGCGACCAGCTTGTCCTGGTCGATAGCGGCCCGCTCGGCCGGCGGTACGGAGACGCGCAGATCGTAGGCCTGGCCCGGATAGCGCATATCGAAGGCGATCTCGAGCTGATGCTCGCCGATGAGTTCGCCCTCGGCCGCAACCCAGACAAGCGCTTCCTGCTCAACCTCGGCGACCGATTTCATCAACGCCGCCATCTCCGCCGCATCGCGCCCGATCGTCGTGCGCGTGGCGCGCAGATAGTCGCGCCGCACATCGGCAAGGATCGCACCCAAAGCGCAGAACGTGCCGGGGGCCAACGGCACCACGACTTCGGACAGCAAGGCTTCTTCGGCCAAAAGATTGGCCTGCGTCGGCCCAGCACCGCCATAGGCGAGCAACGCAAACTCGCGCGGATCGAGGCCGCGACGCGCCATCAGCTTCGAGGTTTCGGTTGCCATTTTCGACGTCGCGACGCGCAAGGCAGAGGCCGCCGCACGCAGCGCACGATCGGGGCCCGTAAGGCCGATCTTTTCGCCGATCGCATCGAGCGCTTTTTCGGCCGCCGCCTTGTCGAGCGTCATGCGCCCGCCCAAAAAGCGCGTGGGATCGAGAATGCCGGTCACAAGATAGCAGTCGGTGATCGCAGGGCGCGTGGCGCCGCGCCCGTAGCAGGCCGGGCCCGGATCGGCACCGGCACTCTCGGGGCCGACCTTCAGCACGCCCTGCGCATCGACCCACAGGATAGAACCGCCACCGGCACCGATGGCGCCGACATTGACGACCGGCAGCATCAGCGGAAAATCGCCGACATTGGTGGCGGTCGTGAATTCGGGCTCGCCCGCCACACATACGGCGATATCGGTCGAGGTGCCGCCCATGTCGATCGTGATAAGTTTCGACCGGTTCCCAGGGGCCGCCACGCGGGCCGCCGCCACCACGCCCGAGGCCGGCCCCGACAGAATCGTGTCGATGGGCCGTTCGCGCGCCGTCTCGAGGCCCAACGAGCCGCCGTTGTTGGCGGTGATGTAGATGGGGGCCGCCAAGCCCAGGGCTGCAAGCCGCGTCTTGAGCCGCTCGAAATAGGATTCCATCAGCGGATGGATGTAGGCGTTGAGCGCCGCCACGAGGGCACGCTCGTATTCGCGCACTTCAGGCCACAACTCGGCCGATTCCGTGACGAGCGTGCCGGGCAGCGACTTGCGCAGATCCGCCGCAAGCCCCGCCTCGAGCGTGCGGTCGCGATAGGAGTTGAGCAGCATCACTGCGACCGCATCGACCTTGGCAGCGCGCAGCGAGGCGACGAGGCTCTCGTATTCGGCCGCCGACGGCCGGCGCACGATCTCGCCGCTTGCGCGCATGCGCGCGGGCACTTCGAACACGAGATCGCGCGCGATCAGCGGGGCTTCGCGCGGGGCCGTGAAATCGTAGGAATTGGGCATGCGGCTGCGCGCAAGGTCCATCACGTCGCGGTTGCCCGGCGACACGACGAGCGCAACGCGGGCACCACGCCGCTGGATGATCGCGTTGAGGCCGATCGTGGTGCCGTGCACGACGAGTTCGACCGCCGAATAAGGCAAACCGGCCGACGCGACCAACGCCGCAATGCCGAGTTCGACCGCGCGCGACGGGTCCTTCGGCACGCTCGGTTCTTTGTGGTAGTAGAACTTGCCGTTCGCGAGATCGGCCATCACGAAATCCGTGAAGGTGCCCCCGACATCGATCCCGATCCTGCAGCGCGCTTGCATCGTCACGTTCCGTCCTTCGTGTTGAATAAATGGTCCATCAGCCCGCAAGCCAGCCGCCGTCGACGGCCAAAGCGGTACCGGTGGTGAAACTCGAATCGTCGCTCGCGAGAAAGAGCGCTGCGCGCGCGACCTCGTCGACCGTGCCGATGCGTGCCAGCGCATGGCGCTGGCGCACGCGTTCAAGCATCGCCGCCGGGTCCGCGTTGCGCGCCATCCCGCGCGCCAAGAGCGGCGTGTCGATCGCACCGGGGACGAGCGCATTCACACGGATGCGGTCGGCCGCAAAATCGAGCGCCATTGTGCGCGTGAGCGACAGCAACGCGCCCTTGGCGGCGATGTAGGCGCTGTTGCCGCGCCCGCCTGCCAGTGCGAGTTGCGAACTCACGGTCAGAATGGCCCCGCCGCCGCTTTCGCGCATCGCCGGGATCGCTTCTTTGGCCCACAGCCACGTGCCGCCGACATTGGCGGCGAATACGGCGTTCCAATCCTCGATCGACGTCGTTTCGACCGTCCCGCCGCACGAGAAACCGGCCGCGCACATCAAGATGTCGACGCGGCCCCAAGTGGCGCGCGCAAACGCGACGACCGGCGTCGCCGCACCCGCCACCGCAACGTCGGCGACAAACGCTTTGGCGACACCGCCTGCCGCCACGATCGAAGCGACCGTTGCGTCGGCACCCCCCGCATCGCGATCGACGACCGCGAGCTTGGCGCCTTCGGCTGCGAAAAGCATCGCGCTCGCGCGCCCGATGCCCGAGCCTGCCCCCGTGACGATCGCGGTCTTGCCGGCGAGTTTCATGCGCCTGCCCATCCATCTGGATGCCGCGCGATCCAGGCTTCCAGATGGGCGAACGATTCGTGCAGGCCGAATTGGAATTTCATGCCCGTGTCGGCGAGAATGCGCGCATTCACGAGGCGCGCGCGGTCGCTGGCCGAATGCGGATCGACCGTCGGCGTTTCGCCCGGTGCGGCCAACCGCACGACGAGGCCCGGGCGTTTGGCCGCAAAGAGCTGCGCCCATTCGAGCAAGGTCCAGCTGATGCCGGGCCCGACATTGTAGACCTCGTGATTGAGCTTGGGCGCATCGAGCAACGCAATGATGGCCGCAGCCACGTCCGGCCCGTAGACCCAGTCGCGCGCGGTCGGGCGTGCGAGCACGATCGCTTCGCCGCCGAGCGCCATGCGCGCCACTTGGTAAGGCGGGCTCAGCGTGTCGCGTACGCCGCTGTCGTGCTCCCAGGGCCCGAACACGGCCGACAGACGCACCGAGCGAAAATCCATCTTCCACAATTCGGCAAGGCGCGTCGCCGCGCGCTCCGACGCGAATTTGGTGACCGAATAGAGCGAGCGCGGATCGACAGCGTCGGTCTCGTCGAGCGTGCCGGGCCGGAAAGCCGCAGCCCCGTAGGCGCCGGCCGAACTCAGATTGACCGTGCGCGCGACATTGTGTTTATGCGCGAATTCGAGCACGCGCACGAAACCGGTGAGATTGACCTCCATCACCGCCAGCGGATCGGCCGCCTCGCGCACGGACCCCGGCGTTAGGGCTGCCCCGTAGACGACCGTATCGGGCTTGCACGCAAACGCCGCTTCGACCGCAGCTGCATCGCGAATGTCGCCGACCAGATGCGAAAACGCGCCCGGCAGCGACGCGAAATGCTTCTGCGCCGAGGCCAAGGGGGGGCGTCGGTCGAACGACACGACCTTGCGGCCGGCCGTTAGCAGCGCCTCTGCAATGTTGAGCCCGACGAAGCCGGCCCCGCCGAAGATCAATGTCGTCTTCATCATACAAACTCCGTATAGACAATTTCCTTGCAGGAAGCGCGCCTAAACTCGACACTCGATCCCACCATCGTATGTCGGAGTTGTCCATGCGTTTTGTGATCGTCGATCCCCAGTTCGACGGCGAACCTGCCGCCGAGCGCCAAGCCGTGGGCAGCGAGGTCGAGCTTTTTGTGCAGCATTACGACCCTTCCCGGCCCGTCGATCCTGGGGTTCTGGCAAGTGCCGACGCGCTCATCAACTATCGCGGCCGTCATGCCGTCTCGCGCGAGGTGCTGCAACGATCGAGCCGCTGCCGGATCGTCGTGCAAGGCGGCGTGGGTTTCAACACGGTCGACATCGAAGCTGCCGCCGAACTGGGCATCCCCGTCTGCAACGTACCCAATTACGGCACGTCCGAGGTTGCCGATCATGCGCTGGCACTGACGCTCGCCCTTGCGCGCGGCGTGGTCGCCTACAACGACCGTCTGCGCAGCCACGACGATGCGTGGCACGCAATCGGCCTTGGCAGCGTGCGGCGCTTACGCGGCAAAACCTTCGCCGTCGTCGGCCTCGGGCGCATCGGCCTTGCCGCCGCAAGGCGTGCGGCAGCCTTCGACATGAAGGTCGCGTTCTACGATCCCTATCTGCCGAGCGGGACGGATCTCGCCACCGGCTACGCCCGTGCGCCCTCGCTCGAAGCGCTGCTCGGCGATGCCGACATCGTTAGCGTCCACACGCCCCTCACGCGCGAAACCGAAAGGCTCGTCGATCGGCGCTTTGTGGCAGCACTGAAGCCCGGGGCGATCTACGTCAACACCTCGCGCGGGCGAACGCAGGATCTCGACGCGCTCTACGACGGCCTCAAGAGCGGTCAGCTGCATGCCGTTGGGCTCGACGTCTTGCCCGACGAGCCGATGCAACGCACCCATCCGCTGCTGCGCGAATGGACGGACAAGGCGCCGTGGCTCGAAGGGCGCATGATCGTGACGCCGCATGCGGCGTTTTTCTCGCCGCCCGGGCTCGACGATCTGCGGCGTATCGCGTGCGAGACGGCCTATCTTTATTTGGCCAAAAACGAGCTGCGCGACTGCGTCAATCTCGCATTGCTCAAGCACCGGCGCTGACGCTACGCGGACGCCGATGCCAATACGCGCGCCAGCAGTGCCGCAAAATCGGCCGGAGCGCGCTCGGCGACAAAATCGTCGGCGCCAGCGATCAGTTCGGCGCGCGCATCCGCAAACAGCGCACACGCGCGCGGATGCATGAAGCCGATGCGGTCGGCCGTACCGCCGATCAGCACGGTCGGCGGCAATTTTCGTCCGAGAACGCGCGCCGGCAAATCGTGCCGAAAGATCGCGCGATAGGATTGCGCAAAATCGGGCCCGGCCGCCAGATAGTCGGCCACAAAACGCGTGGCGAGTTCGGGTTCGAGATGCGGATACTCGCCGCGAATGCGCGCCCATATCCAGGCGAGATGCGCGCCGGCACCATCCAGCACATAGGAAGGTGCGAAATTCGCGAGACGCTGCGCGCGTTCTTCGGGCGTGTAGACGGGCAAACCGTGCAGCACGAGCGACGAGACGCGCTGCGGCGTTTGCAAGGCCGCGTCGAGCGCAAAGACCGCCCCGGTCGCGCGCCCAAAAAGTGCGATCCTTGAGGCCGCCAACGCATCGGCCACGCGCCACACGACGGCCGCATAGTCGCGCACTTCCCACGCCGCCGGCGGCGCATCGGAGCCGCCATAACCCGGCGTGTCGATTGCGTAGGGTCGGCAGAAAGACGCAAGATGCGGCAGCAGCGCATCGTAGTTGCGCGCCGACAAAGGCGATTGGTGCAGCAACACCAGAACGGGCAGCTCGGCCGATGCCGCGACAGTACGCGCCTGGATCTGGCCCCACGGTGCCTCGAAGAGTATCCGTTGCACGCGCATCGCCCCTACTCCATCCGGAAGCCGCCATTCACCGGCACGACGGCCCCGGTGATGTAGCCCGCCCCCGCCGACAGCAAAAAGCAGATCGTCGCCGCGACTTCGTCGGCATGGCCGTGGCGCTTGAGCGGCACGGCCGCATCGAAAGCGCGCTTGCGCTCGGGCGGATGGCCCGCCGTCATCGGCGTGTCGATGGCACCCGGCGACACGCAGTTGGCACGGATGCGGCGCGGTGCGAGCTCTTGCGCGACCGACTTGGTCATCGCCTCGATGCCGGCCTTCGATGCGGCATAGGCCGTGCCCGTGATCACGCCGCCGGTCGAAGCGGCAAGCGAACTGGTCGTGACGATCGCAGCGCCGTCGCACAGCCATTCGCGCGCGGCCTGGATCGCCAGGAACGTGCCGGTGAGATTGACGCGCAGCACGTCGTCCCACCGCTCGAGCGTGAGATCGGCAAGCTTGGCGGTGTCGACGATGCCGCCTAGCAAAGCGAGCCCGCCGATCGCGGGGAATTTGGCGCGCGCGCGCACCATGGCGGCCGCAATGCTCGCTGGCGCGCGATAGTCGAGCGTTTCAAAGGCGGCACCAAGCTCCCCCGCCAGGGAAGCAAGTTCGGGCGAGCCCCTATCCATCAGCATCAACTTCACGCCTTGCGAGGCCAGCAGACGCGCCGTCGCCATGCCAATGCCACCCGCGGCTCCGACGACGCAAATGCCTTGCGCCGCCATCGCGGGATTCCACCACCCGGTCATTTCGAGGCTTTGCGCCCAGTCTTGCGACCAGCCTTGCGCACAATCTTGCGCTTTTGCGGAACCCAACCTTTGTTCTTCTCGAGTTCCTTGAAGATGCGGCACGCCCCCTCGAAGGCCGGCATGCCGCACGGCAGTGCGGCTAGAAACGCCGCCTCGCGCACCTCGTCCCAGGTGGCGCCGTACTGCATGGCACGCATCGCACTCCATTCAATGCCTTCGCGGTCGCCCTTGGCGGCCGTGGTGATGCCGACAAGCACGAGGAAACGCGTCTTGAGATCGAGTGCGCGGCCTTCTTTCGGCCCGAAGATCACGAACGACGCGAGGTCGCCGTAGCGGCGAAGAAACTCCGGATTGAGATCGGCAAGCGTTTCGTGCAGCGGCAGCGTATAGCCGCGCACGGCGCGGATCTTGTCGAGTTCTTTACGGCCTGCGGGTGTCATTTTTCGTCTCCTTGAGTAAAGCGGATTAGGCGAACAGGGCGCGGGCGGCAAGTTCGCCCTCGCGAATGGCATCGGACGCGCGCCTCGGCGCCACGCAATCACCGATCATCGTCACGGGACGGCCCGGCTTGGCGCGCGCCTTAAGCGTCTGGAACAGGCCATCCTCGGCCTTCGAGCCGAGCACGAGCACCACGCTGTCGCTGGCCAAAACCTGCTCGGATTTGGTGTAGAGATCGCGCAGCGTGGCGCCGTCCGGCCCGATCGACACGAGTTCGTGGTCCGTGACGAAGCCGACCCCCATGCGGCGCAGGCGGCCATAGACCTTGCCCCAATCGCGGCTCGCGGCCAGGTTGGGCATCGCCTGGCCGAGCGGCGTTACGAACGTGACCTTGCAGCCTTTGTCGGCGAGATGGTCGGCGACGACTGCGCCTTGGCGTCCGCCAAGGCTGTCGTACAGCGTTACGGTTTCGCCGAGGGCTGGCAGCGTTTCGGTCGCGAGCACGTCGTCGAGCGCGAATACATTCGCACGATCGGCCCCCGGAACCGACGGGCCGTTCCAGCGCTGCGGGCGCAATGGCGTCCAGCCATGGCGCAGCGGCGTCGATCCGGTCGCGACGACGACGGCGTCGAACGCGTCAAGCTCGTCCGGCGTGGGTGCGCGACCAAGTTCGACGCGCGCATCGGTTTCGCCCAGACGTGCGATCAGGAATTCTACGACGAAATTGAGTTCCTTGCGGATGGAAGTGCGGCCCCACCACGCGATCTGGCCGCCGAGTGCGGCGCGTTTCTCGAACAAGGTCACGTCGAAGCCGCGGCGGGCGGCCGTGACGGCCGCTTGCAAGCCTGCAGGCCCGCCGCCCACCACCGCAACGCGACGGCGACCAGGTGCTGGTACGAGCGTGCCTTCGCCGAGCTCGCGTTCGTTACCGGCGGCCGGATTGTGGATGCAAGCGATGGGCGCTTGCGCAAAGATTGATTCCATACACCAGTTGGCGCCCACGCAACGCCGCACCTGATGGCTGCGGCCCGTGCGCGCCTTCTCGCCCCACATCGGATCGGCGATCAACGCGCGCGACACGCCAATGAAGTCGCAATCGCCCTCTGCGAGAAAACGTTCGCCTTCTTCCGGCGTGACGATGCGCCCCACGCCGACCACCGGCAGGCCGATCGCCTGCTTGACGATGCGCGTGGCCGGCAGCTGGTAGCCGTGCGTTTCGGGGGACGTGGGATAGATCAGCATGCGGTTGAGATATGTGCCCTGGCTGCACGACACGTAGTCGATGAGCCCCGTCGCCTCGATGCGCCTTGCGATGTCGGCCCATTCGTCGGGCCCCAGCCCGCCTTCCATGCCGTCGTCGGAATTGAGGCGCACGCCGACGATGAGATCGGGCCCCGCCTCCTCGCGCGTTGCCTCGAGAATCTCCATGACGATGCGCAGGCGATTTTCGATCGAGCCGCCGTAGCGGTCGGTACGGTGGTTGGTGGCGGGCGACAGGAACTGGCCCAGCATGTAGCCATGCGCCATGCCGTGCATCTCGATGCCGTCGAGCCCGCCTTCGCGCGCGTAGCGCGCCGACAGCCGATAGCCATGCACGAGTTCGGCGATCTCGCCCTCGTCCATCACGTGCGGCATCTCGCGATAGACGGCACAAGGTACCGCCGACGGCGCCCACACGGGCAGTCCGTTCGACACCGAATTGGTCTGGCGGCCGCGATGCCACGGCTGCGCGAGGATCTTGGCGCCGTGCGCATGCACGGCCTCGGCGATCTTGCGATACTGCTCGACCATGCGCCGGTCGAATGCAAACGCCTTGCCCTTGTAGGGCTGCGTCGTGGGGTGAGCCGCCATCGCTTCCATCGTGATGACGCCGACGCCGCCTTTGGCGCGCTCCACATAGTAAGCGATGTGCGCATCGGTGAAGAGATGGTCTTTGACCAGCAGCGTCGCGTGCGCGGTCATCCAGATGCGGTTCTTGGCTTCCTGCTTGCCGAGGCGCATCGGTTCGAAAAGGCGCGTAAAATTCATTGTGCGGGCTCCGCCGGAGAGATCGAAACAAGTCGATTGGTGCCGTCCGCCACGCGCAGACATGCGGCGCGGACATCGCCGAGCGCTTCAAGGC
Organism: Magnetospirillum sp.; assembly: GCA_027532905.1. Classification (NCBI taxonomy): domain Bacteria; kingdom Pseudomonadati; phylum Pseudomonadota; class Alphaproteobacteria; order Rhodospirillales; family Rhodospirillaceae; genus Magnetospirillum; species Magnetospirillum sp. The sequence continues at coordinate 583,356 of JAPZUA010000002.1, read as the reverse complement.
GCGGACGCTGCGCGCGGCATTCGTCGCGCACGATCGGACAGCGCGAGGCGAAATAGCAGCCGGGCGGCAGGTCGATCGGGCTCGGCACCTCGCCCGCCAGCACCACGCGCCGCCGCCGCTCGCGCGGATCGCTCGACAGATCGGCCGAGATCAACGCGGCCGTATAGGGATGCTGCGGCGTTTCGAACACGGACTGCGTCGGCCCGGTTTCGACGACGCTGCCGAGATAGAGCACCGCCACCCGGTCGCTGACCAGCCGCACCGTCGCAAGATCGTGGCTGATGAAAATCATCGCAATGCCGAGATCGCGCTTGAGCTCGGCCAGCAATTGCAGAATGCCCGCGCGCACCGACACGTCGAGCGAGCTCGTCGGCTCATCGAGCACCACGAGCTTCGGGTTGGTCGCGATCGCGCGCGCAATGCATATGCGCTGCAGCTGCCCGCCCGAGAGGTCGGCGGGATAACGCGACAACAACGCCTCGGTGAGGCTCACGCGCCGCGCAAGCTCGGCCACGCGCGCTCTTCGCGCAACGCCATTCAATGTCGTGTGCAGGCGCAGCGGCTCCTCGACGAGATCGCCCACGGTGAGGCGCGGATTGAGCGAGCCCCACGGATCCTGGAACACCATCTGCATGTCGGCGCGCGCACGGCGGAGATCTTCGGGCCCGAGTGCGCGCAGATCGCGCCCGGCAAACACGATGCGTCCTGCCGTCGGCTCGATGAGCCGCAAAAGGCAGCGCCCGATCGTCGATTTGCCGGAGCCGGACTCGCCGACGAGCCCCAACGTCTCGCCTGCGGCAACGGCAAGATCGACGCCGTTCACCGCATGCACGCTACGGCGCCCGTCGCCGAACTGGCGCGTCAAACCTTCGACTTCAAGGACGTTCTCAGCCATGTGCTGCCTCCGCCGCATGGTGGCAACGCACATCGTGCCCGTCGGCTAAACGCCGTTCGGGCGGGCTCTGCGTGCAGGCCGCATCCGCGCGCGCGCAGCGACGCGAGTAGACGCAGCCCGTGGGCAGATCGTAGAGATCCGGCGGCGGCCCAGCCGGGATCGCGGCCCCGGGGCGCAAACGCTCGGGTGAGGCCGCGAGCAACGCGCGCGTATAGGGGTGTGCCGGATCGACGAGCACGCGATCGACGCGCCCCTGCTCGACGATGGTGCCCGCAAACATCACGCAGACGCGGGTGCAGTATTGCGCGACGACGCCGAGATCGTGCGTGATGACGATCACGCCGAGGCCGCGCGCGGCCGCGGCCGCCTGCAGCAGATCGAGGATCTGCGCCTGCACCGTCACGTCGAGTCCGGTCGTGGGCTCGTCGGCGATCAGCAAGGCGGGATCGTTGGCAAGCGCCATCGCGATCAGCACGCGCTGCGCCATACCGCCGGACAATTCGTGCGGCCAAGCCCGCGCGCGCGACGCCGGATCGGGGATGCCGACGGCTGCCATGAGTTCGATCGCGCGGGCGCGCGCCTTCGCGGCACTCTTCAAGCCGTGCGCGCGCATCACGCGCGCGATCTGGTCGCCCACGCGCGCCAACGGATCGAGCGACGTCTTCGGGCTTTGCACCACAAGCGCCAAGCGCCCGCCGCGCAGCGCGTTGAGCCGCTCGGGCGACATTTCGAACAAGCTTTCGCCTTCGAAGTGCGCGCCCCCTTCAACGATGCGCGCAGGGGCTCTCAAGAGGCCCATCAGGGCTAGCGCCGTCAGCGACTTGCCCGCCCCCGTTTCGCCGACGAGTCCCAGCATCTCGCCGCGTTCCAGCGACAGCGACACGCCGTTTAGCGCCTTTGCGATCTTCACGCGGTCGAACGCGTCGCGCGCGACGAAATGGACGTGCAGATTTTCGACCGTCAGCAGGCTCACCGCGCGGCCGTCCTGCGGCGCGGGTCGAGCCAATCCTGCACCCCGTCGCCGAGCATGTTGAAGCCGAAAACCAACAGCACGAGTGCGACCCCCGGGAACAGCGCCACCCACCATTCGCCGGTGACCATGAATTCCGCCCCCTGGCGGATCATAGCGCCCCATTCGGGCGTGGGCGGCTGCACGCCCACACCGACAAAAGCAAGCGTGGCGCTGACACGGATCGCCCAGGCAAAGCGCACGGCCCCTTGCGCCATCGCCCCCTTGATGGCATTGGGCAGCAGATGCACGAACAGCACGCGGCGCAACGGATTGCCGGCCGCGACCGCCGCTTCGACGAAATTGCTGCCGCGCAGCGCCAGCACTTCAGCGCGCACCACGCGCGCGAAAATCGGCGCGTCGATAAGGCCGATCACAAGCACGATGTTCAGAAGCGACTGGCCCGTCGCCGCGACGACGGCAAGTGCAAGGATAATCGACGGAAACACGCGCAGCACATCCATGAGCCGCAGCAGTAGCTCGTCGACGAACCCGCCGCGATAGCCTGCGAACAGCCCGAGCGGCACGCCGATGAGAGCAGCAACCGCAACGGCTGGCAATGCAATGCCGAACGCGAGCCGCGCGCCGTAGACGATGCGGCTGAAGATATCCATGCCGTTGCCGTCGGTGCCGAGCCAATGCACGGCCGAAGGCGGACGCAGCACATCGTAGGAATAGGCGTGCAGCGGGTCGTGCGGCGACAGAAGCGGTGCAAATACGGCGACCACAACGAAGAACAGCACGATCGTGCCGCCGGCAAAGGCCGTAGGTGCGCGCCGTGCGACCGCCGAAAGGCGCGCGAAGGCCGATCCGTCGCGATAGCCCGCCATGTCGGTCATGCGGTTTGCGCCCGCGGTTCAAGCAGCATCACAAGTAGATCGACGACGACGAAGACCAGCAGCGAGAAGCAAGCCACGAACAGCACATAGCCTTGCACGGCCGTGAAATCGCCCTCGAGGATGGCACTCAAGCCATACTGGCCCATGCCGCCCCACGCGAACACGAGCTCGATCAAAGACGAAGTGCCGACGAGGCCCGTGAGCTCGGTGCCCGCGAACGTGAGCAGCGGTACGGCACTGTTGCGCCGCACGATGGCGCGAATGTCGCGCGCGGGCAAGCCCGAGGCGCGTGCATAGCGCACATAATCCGACGCCAACACGTCGATCGCGATGGCGCGCGCCTGTTTGAGCATGGGCGCTGCCGCAATGATCGTGATGCACGCGACCGGCAGTACGAGCTGCGCCACGGCGGAGCCCAGCGCGTCGGGATCGGCTGCAAGCAACGCATCGATCACGTAGCTGCCCGTGACGTGCGGCGGCGCATCGATCATCAGGCTGAGTCTGCCCATCGGCGGCGGCGCCCAACCCAGCAAATAGAAGAATACAAAGATCGCGAGCAGCCCGAGCCAGTAGGTCGGAATCGAAAAGCCGAGCAACGAGACGAGCCGGCTGATCTGGTCGAAGCGCCCGTCGGGCCGGAAAGCGGCCGCAATGCCGGCCGGGATGCCGATCGCGGCCGCAAGCCCGACGCCCAGCAGCAGCAATTCGAGCGTGACCGGCACCCGGCGCCACAGATCGTCGAGCACCGGACGACTGTTGAGCCACGAGCGGCCGAGATCGCCGGTCGCGACCTTGGCAATGTAGATCGCAAACTGCTCGAGAACCGGCCGGTCGAGGCCAAGTTCGGCGCGCACTTCGGCGATCTGCGCGGCCGACGCCGTCGGGCCCGCCAGCATCGCCACCGGATCCTGGTCGCCGATGCGGACCAGCAGAAAAGTGACCAGCAGCACGCCGAACAAAATCGGCCCGATCAGCAGAACGCGGCGATAGAGAAAGCGACGAAGCTGGTCCGTCATCGCATCAGGTGCGCACGGCTTGCAGATCGACCCACCGCTCGTGCAGGTCGGGCTGCCAGATCCAGCCGCGGATATTCGGCGCCATCGCCTCAAACGTGCCGGGATACATGGTCATGAGCCATGTCGCGTCGGTCGTGTGGATGCGCTGCGCCTCGCGCACGAGTTCGAGCCGCTTGGCGTTGTTCTGTTCGACGAGCGCCTGCTCGACGATCGAATCGAACGCGGGATTGCGGTAGTCGTTGCGGTTCGAAGCGCCGTCGCTGTGCGCATTGAGATAGAGCGTGTAGACCGGGTCCATCACGATCGGATTGTCCATGAAAGTGAAGAACGGCAGGTCGCGCCGGTTGGGGGCCGTGCGCGCACGCATGTCGGAATCCGAGATCTTCTTGAGCTCGAGCGTGATGCCGGCGCGCGCAAGCTGGCTGCGCAGCTGAACGGCGACCGCCTCCTCCCACCAGAAGATTTCGGAGAATTCGAGCGTGGAGGTGACGCCGCCGGCCTTGCCCGCTTCGGCGAGAAGTGCCTTGGCGCGATCGACATTGGTGGAGAACACCCAAGCCGACGCGTCGTGGCCTTCGATGGCTGGCGGCACGATCGACTTAGCTTGCGTGCCCAGCCCCTCGAACACGGCCTTGTTGATCGCGTCGTAGTCGGCGGCATAGAGCATCGCCTGGCGAATGCGTCGGTCGCCGAACGGTTCGAAGCGCGGCGTCATGCGCACCGAGGCGTGGCCCGTCCCCTCTTCGCCTTCGACGCGCACGCGCCGGTCGCGCTGCAGTTCGACGATCTGGCGCTGCGTCAGTTCCTCGGTCCACTGCGCTTGGCCTGCGCGCATCAGCGCCACGCGGTTGGCGGCCGACGGCACTTCGCGGTAGATAACGCGCTCGAAATGCGGCTTGCCGCGGAAATAGTTGGGATTGGCGACGTAGACGGCCTCCTGGTTCGGCCGCAGTGCCTGCAGATGGTAGGGGCCGAAGCCCGCCGTATTGCTCTCGAGGAAGCGCAGCGCCCACGGATCTTCGGCGGTCGCATTCTGCTTCATCACGGTCGAATCGTAGATCGACGGCGTGTAGAGCGTGAGCGCGCGCAGGAAGATCGTGTTCGGCCCCGAGAGATTGAAGCGCACCTCATAGCGCGACACAGCTTCGACGCTCGTGACGGACGATACGCGCGCGATGAAAGCGCCCGTGCGGTTTTGGGCGATCGATTTGCGCCAGCCCCAGACGACGTCTTCCGACGTCAGCTCGTTGCCGAAATAGCTCTTCACGCCCTCGCGCAGCTTAAAGATCCAGGTCTTGCCGTCTTCCGAAACGCGCCAGGATTCGGCTAGATGCGGCTCGACCTTGCTTCCGTCGATGCGGATGCGGCCGTCCGCACCGCTTGCGACCGCGTAGCGCGTGAGGCCTTCGTAGGTCTGCACCACCACATTCTGCGTGTTGGGCCGCAGCGCGTCGCCGTCGAAGCCGCCCGGCGTGCGCGTGGCGGCAAGCACCAACGTCGGCACGGCCTGCGCTTCGGCGCGGCGCCAGATTGTCGCCGCCCCCAACGCACCAAGCGAGCCCAAAGCGAATTGGCGACGTGCGATCTTGGTCATGGGGCGGTCTCCAAGGGTTCGAGAGAACGGATCAAAGCGGTTTGGCAGCGAGCGGAACCCGGAATTCCGGGCGTATTTCGTCGAGCAAATTCTGGACGCGATAGCTGTGGCCGAGCGTGCGGCCGAGCTTGGGATCGGCAAGTTCGATGCGCCAGTCGCTGCCGAAACCGACCGATTTGTCGACGCTAACGTAAGTGCCGCAGAAGATCGCGAAATCGCGCGCGGGCAGCGAGCCCGTACGCGTGCGCACGATGTCGAGCAGCTCTTCGGGGCGCTTGAACATGTCAACGCCACAATCCTGGTAGAGGCGCCCGTCGACCCAGCTGCGCAGACGGCAGGAATCCCAATGCGCGGCGATTTCGTCGAACCGCCAAAGCGTCGGCGCCAGCACGTTGGCGCAGGCCTGCTTCGACCATAAGATCGAAATCTTTTCGAGCGTGCGGTCGGTATGGTCCGAGCCGACGCCGACATAGAGCGTGTCGGCCATCAGCAGCACGATTTCGACTTCGCCCGAGGTGCGGTCGCCCTGCACGGCAATAGCGTCGGATGTGGTGATCACTTCGGGAGAAAGCGGATAGATGCGGGGTGCCGGAATGTCGAAAGCGATCTTGACGCCGATATGCGCCACTTCTTCCTGGTGGGCGCGCGCACTTTCCGGATTGCGCGTGGCAGAGCCGAGATTGTAGAGGCGCTGAACCTCGACATCGGCGGTTCGCGTCCCGGCACGCTCGGCAAGCTCCAGCTTCAGTCGCGCCACATTTCCCCCTCTTCGGTCGCGGCAGCTGCGCCGCTCATTTGACCTATTGATATCTCATTGTGGGGATTGGGGTGCGCTCCTGTCAAGATGCCGCAGCAGAAACTGCCTGAATTAGAGCTGGCCCTTGTGATGCGCCAGATGGTCGGCCACAAAACTCTGGATGAAGAAGTAGCCGTGGTCGTAGCCCGCATGGCGGCGCAGCGTCATCTGTTGGCCACTAACTTTCGCTGCTTCTTCGAGCAGGTCCGGGCGCAATTGCTCGGCCAAGAATTTGTCGGCGAGGCCTTGATCGACAAGGATCTCGCGCGCAAACGGCTTGGCGCGCATCAATTCGCATGCATCGTAGGCAGCCCATGCCGTGCGGTCGGGGCCGAGATATCCAGCGAACGCTTTGTGGCCCCACGGACATTGCGTGGGTGCTGCAATGGGCGCGAAGGCGGAGCAGCTGCGAAAGCGATCGGGACGGCGCAGCGCTGCTACAAGCGCCCCATGCCCGCCCATCGAATGGCCCATCACGCCGATGCGCGCGGGATCGACCGGGAACTCGGCCGCAACAAGGTCAGGCAATTCGTCCACCACGTAGCTGAACATGCCGTAGTGCGCCTTCCACGGCGCTTGCGTCGCGTCGACATAGAAACCCGCCCCTTGGCCGAAATCCCAGGCTTCGCGATCGCCGGGCAAGACGGGTTCGCGCGGGCTCGTGTCGGGCATCACAAGAATGAGCCCGAGTTCCGACGCGACGCGCTGCGCACCCGCCTTGATCGCGAAAGTTTCTTCGGTACATGTGAGGCCAGCCAGCGCCAGCACGGCCGGGAGCTTGGCCCCCACCGCATGCGGCGGCAAGTATACGGCAAAGCGCATCGGGCCCGCACATGCGGTTGAGACATGGCGGTAGAAACCTTGCGTGCCGCCGAAGCAGGCGTGCGTTGCGAGCGTTTCCATCTTGCCTCAATACGTCAGAACGGTGCGGATGGAATTGCCGCTGCGCATCAGATCGAAACCTTCGTTGATCTTCTCGTGCGGCAGCACATGGGTGATCAGATCGTCGATATTGATCTTGCCGTCCATGTACCAATCGACGATATGCGGCACTTGGGTGCGGCCGCGCACGCCGCCGAAGGCGGTCCCCTTCCACACGCGCCCGGTCACAAGCTGGAAGGGCCGCGTCGAAATCTCTTGTCCCGCCCCTGCAACGCCGACGACGACCGAAACGCCCCAGCCGCGATGGCAGCATTCGAGCGCTTGGCGCATCAGCGTGGTGTTGCCCACGCATTCGAAGCTGTAATCGGCCCCGCCTTTGGTGAGTTCGACCAGATGGGCGACGAGATCGCCTTTGAGATCCTTCGGGTTGACGAAATGCGTCATGCCGAATTTGCGCGCGATCGCCTCGCGCGCGGGGTTGATGTCGACGCCGACGATCATGTCGGCCCCCGCCATGCGCGCGCCCTGCAGCACGTTGAGCCCGATGCCGCCGAGCCCGAACACAACGACGTTGGCGCCCGGCTCGACCTTAGCTGTGTGCAGCACGGCCCCGATGCCGGTCGTGACCCCGCAGCCGATGTAGCAGACCTTGTCGAACGGCGCGTCCTTGCGGATCTTCGCCAATGCGATCTCGGGCAGCACCGTGAAATTCGCGAAGGTCGAGCAGCCCATGTAATGCAGCACCGAGGAACCGCTGCACGAAAAGCGGCTGGTGCCGTCCGGCATCACGCCCTTGCCTTGCGTGGCGCGGATCGCGGTGCACAGATTGGATTTCTGGCTGAGGCAGGTTTTGCACTGGCGGCATTCAGGCGTGTAGAGCGGGATCACATGGTCGCCCTTCTGCAAGGTCGTAACCCCCTTGCCGACATCGACGACGATCCCCGCCCCCTCGTGGCCGAGCACGACAGGAAACAGCCCTTCGGGGTCGGCACCTGAAAGCGTGTATTCGTCGGTATGGCAAATGCCGGTCGCTTTGATTTCGACCAGTACTTCGCCTTCCTTCGGGCCTTCGAGATCGATCGTCTCGAGGACGAGCGGCGATTTTGCTTTGTAGGCCACAGCGGCGCGAACTTTCATGTGCTTTTCTCCCCTGTCGTTTCGTCCCGCGCGGCGTCAGCGCACGCAGCGATCCATTCCGCGCGCAGCCAACGGGCGCACGCGACATTGTCGTCGAAAATCGAATAGCCCTGGCCCGCACCGTAGTCGATGTTCGGGATGTGCTCGCACGAAATCTGGCCGAGCACGGAATTGGGATCGCGCGCGCGATGGCGCAGCAGATCGCGCATCGTGCGCTTCCATGGCTCGAGTTTTTCGCCGTCCCATTCCGCGTGGTACGCGCCCGGAGCGGGCTCGACGAACGGATACTGGATGCCGCGCCCGAAACTACCGTCGGGATGGCGCGCACGAATATTCTTCGGGTTCGCCGGGATAGCCGCGCGCGCATGCGCGTGGTGCACCCAACCCGCTTCGATCCAGCTCTGCGCCACGTTGCCCTCGCGGCCGGGCTCGAGCACGAGCGCACCGCTCTCCACGTCGGCGCGCATGTTCTGCACGTCCTGTTCGGCCGAATTGTCGATCTTGAACACGACATGGCTGTGGTCGAGCGTCATGCGGAACGCAACACCCTGCGCTTCGACGAGCGACGCCACCTCCGCCACGCGGCCGAAATGCTCGGACCACATATTCACATGCACCTCGAAGCACGGCACTACGCCGTGGCGCATAGCGAAATCGTGGGCCCAAAGATAAAAATCGGCGACCTCGCGGTCGCTCAGCACATGCCCGCCTTCGTGGCAGGTCAGAAGCTGCACATTGTGCACGACGCTGCCGAGCAGCCGGGCTTTGACGATGTTCTGCTCGAACAGAGCTTCGTCGCGGCCGCGCACATAGAACCAGCCGCCCGCAAGCACCGGCAGATCGCAGGATTCGCTTGCTTTCAAAAGCGCGCGAAACTCGTCGTCGGGCGGCGTGCGGTCGATATAGTCGAACACGCCCGCATCCTTGACCATGCGCACTTTCGTTGTGATGTCGGGGATCGCGGCGTCGCTATGCGTGGCCCCGCCGCCCGTGCAGCCGATCTTGAGGCTGCCGATATCCCGATTGCCGATCTCGCCCAGTTCCGCCCCCTGCCCCTCGAACCCGAATGCATTCGGCTTTTAGCATCGAATGTTCGGGAAATCGACAGGCGGGTTCGGTGCGAATGCCCTGCTTCAGGCAGCCTTGTGGCCGTAGGCTTTGAGCACGATCTTTTCGGCCAGCGTCACGAAGCCGAACAATGTGAGCCCGATCGCGCACAGAACCGCAATTGCGGCAAGGATCGTGGTCGTCTCGGCCATCGACGAGGCGAACATGATGAGATAGCCGAGGCCCTTATTTGCGGTGATGAACTCGCCGACCACGACGCCGATGATCGCGAAGGTGATCGCGATCTTCATGCCCGAGAAGAGATGCGGCAGCGCATAAGGAAAGCGCACCGCCCAAAAAATCTGCCAGTTCGATGCAGTGAGGCCGCGGCACAGGCGCAGCATATCGCCGGGCACGTTGGTGAGGCCCGTGATCGTCGCGATCACGACCGGGAAGAACGAGATGAACACGGCGAAGGTCAAACGGCTCTCGGCCCCGATGCCGAGCCACACGATGAACAAGGGGGCGAGTGCGATCTTCGGAATGAGCTGGAAGAACACGATATTCGGATAGAGGGCCGCGCGCAGCCAGCTCGAATAGACGAGGCTGGCGGCAAGCGCGATGCCGAGCGAGGTGGCGATCGCAAAGCCCGCGACCGCTTCGGTCGTGGTCGAGATTGCATTGGCGTAGAGCAGCTTGCGAATCGACCAGATGCGCTCGGCAATGTCCGACGGCGCCGGCAATATCACTTTCGGGATGCCGTTGAGATCGACGGCCGCTTCCCAGGCAAGCAGCACGGCAAGCGCCGTCAACACCGGCAGCACAATGTGCTTGAAGGCCTGCACGAGCTTGGCTTTGCGCGCGCGCGCAAGGCGCGCCCGGCGGCGCTCCTCGGCCGGGTCCTCGGCAAGGGCGGTCAAACCGATATCGGTCATGCCGCACTCCGGCCACTGCGCGCATAGCCCGCTTCGATCGTGCGTTTGAGCATCGCGCAGATTTTGGCAAATTCCGGCGTTTCGACAAGGGCCGGATCGCGCGGCCGCGCGAACGGCACTTGGAAATCGAGTGCTATCGTCGAGGGTCGGCCGCTCATCACGAGCACGCGGTCGGCCAAAAACACCGCCTCGCGGATCGAATGGGTCACGAACAGGCCGGTCTTGCGCTGCGTTTCCCAGATGCGCGCGAGCGCTTCGTTCATCTCGTCGCGCGTGATCGCATCGAGCGCGCTGAACGGCTCGTCCATCATCAGCAATTCGGGATCGTGGATCAGGGCGCGGCAGATCGCCACGCGCTGGCGCATGCCGCCCGACAATTCGGACGGGCGCTTGTGCAGAAAATCGCCAAGCCCGACCTGGCGCAGCAAAGCCTCCGCGCGGTCGCGATACTGGGCGGGATCGCGTTTCATCATGCGGATCGGGAACAGCACGTTTTCGAGCGACGTCTTCCAGGGCAACAACGTCGCATCCTGGAAGATGAGGCCGAACTCGCGCCGCGGGCCAACGACAGGCCGCCCGGCGATTTCGATCGTACCGTCCGACGCGGCCTCAAGACCTGCGCACATCATCAGCAACGTGGATTTGCCGCAGCCCGAGGGCCCGAGGATCGAGACGAACTGGCCTTCGGCGACATCGAACGCGACGCGTGCGACCGCTTCGACCTCCGTTGCACCTGCAACGTAGGTCTTCGCGACGTCGCGCACGCGAATGAAACGCGGATCGGACATGGCAAAAACGGCGGCGGCCTCTCCCTAGCGGAGAGGCCGCCGCCTTTTCCGGACTAGGCCAGGAACTGCGCGAACGGCGCCTTGCGCACGCGCACGGCTTCCCACTCGGCGGCCGTGAGCTTGATGTTGCCGGCAAAGCGGTTCGTGTAGAGCTGGTCGGTGACCGGGCGGCGGCCGTCCTGCACCGAGAACTCCATGACCGTATCGATCATCTTGTCAACCTTGGCCATGTCGGCGAAACCGATGCCGTTGCGGATCGCCTCTTCCTGAGCGACCGTAACGCCCATCAGCCCCTGACCCAAACGCGCCGAGCCGCGCGACTGGTCGGACATGCCGATTTCCGGGCGCTGGCGCACGAAGGCTTCGAGGGCTGCATCCGGATCGCGCAAGGTGAGCGCCATCGCCTCGCCGAGCGCATCGACCACGCCCTGCACGAGCTGCGGGCGCTGTGCCACCACGTCGGGCCGCGTGACGACGGTGTTGTGATAGAAATTGAGGCCCGCATCCTTCCACATCATGAAACGCACAGGCAGATTGAGCGACTGGAACGTCGGCAGCGACGAAGCTGCAACGCACGTGACCGCATCGACCTGGCGCTGCGAAAGCGTGCGCTCGAGCACGTTGGGATCGAGCTGCTGGACCGTGATGCCGGTCGTATTGATGTTGGCAAGGCGCGCATAGGCCGGCCAAAACGCGAAGTCGAGGCCGCGCGGATTAGCGCCCAGCCGCTTGCCTTCGAGATCCTTGGGCGTGCGGATCGGGCTGTCGGCGGGTACGGCGATCGCCATCGTCGCGTCGTACATCATCGTGCCGACGGCCGTGAGGCTGAGGCCGCGCGCGGCCTGCTGGATCGTCGCGGCGGCCGAGACGAGACCGATATCGAACTGCCCGGCGGCGATCGCTTGGGCTGCCGGCGGCGAGCCGGTGCCGAGGGCGATATCGACATCGAGACCGCGCGCGCGGAAGAAGCCGCGCTCGCGCGCAACGAAGGCAAAAGCCGTCGCGCCTTGCGCCACGAAGGGCAGCGTGAACTTGACCGGCGTCATCGCACCTTGTGCGATCGCGGGGGCAGCAAGGCCGGTGGCGCCGAGAGCGGTCAGCGAAGCCGAGCCCGCGAGGAAGCCGCGACGCGACACATTGTTGAGCATGGGGGGAACTCCTGGGATTGGCGGGTAGGACGAAATCACAATTTCGTCATCGCAAATGGCCCTTAGCGCCCAGACAAACAAGAGGAAGCGCTCGAAAATTCGGCGGACGCCGCAACACAAGAATTATGTAGTTTATGGTATAGGCAACCTGCCCTGGGATTGGGCGATTCGCGCCGAAATAGGCGGCAATTTCGAATTGTACATCGACAATGTGGGTTGCCCCAAGCAATCAAACTGGCTCGAGCGTTTTCAACAGCTGCAGAATGGGAATCGTCGCGAAGTTCGTAAACGTGTCCGATACCGCATACGGAATCACGAGATCCGCACCGTGTTTGATGAGGCCGCACGTATAGACGACGTTCGGCACATAACCTTCGCGCTCGAACGGCTCGGGCCGGATCTATGGTTCGCGCGAACGCGCAACAAAGGTGACGCCATGAACTCGCTCGAGACGGTGGCCCTGCTTTTCGAGGATCTGGCGACGGGCGAGCTCGCCGGATGGGTGGCACAACGCTGGATCCAGCCCGAGCCCGACGCTTCCGGCGGCTGGTCGTTTCGCGACATCGACATTGCGCGAACCCGGTTGATCTACGATCTGCGTCGCGAGATGGCGACGCCCGAGGAGACGATGCCGATCGTGCTGTCGCTGCTCGACCAGATTTACGAGCTGCGCTGTTTGGTCGACGGGTTCGGTCAGGTTCTGGCCGAACAGCCGGCGGCAGTTCAAGAGGCGATCCAAGCCGGACTTGCCCGCGCAACGCGCTGAGCAAACCAAACCGCGCCTAACGCGGCATGTCAAACGGTGCGGGATCGCGGAACCGCGCCAAGACGTTTGTGGTAAGCTGCCGCAATTGACCGGCAATCGGCAACGCGCCCACAAACGTCATCGACCCCACCGAGAAGACCGCACCGCCCGCCGGCGTTTCGAAGAACGTCATGTCGGCGCACGACCAAGCCTCGCGCGGGCGCGGGTGAATTTCGGTCAGCATGTCTTCGTTGACCCACGAATAGTCGGGGCGCAGCACCACACCCTTGGCGACGACGAGGGCATGGGCGGGCGAACCGTAGCGCGCATTGACGCTGTCGAGTTCGAAACCTGCCGCCCCGCCGCCCATATAGCCGAACGCGCCGAACTCGGCCCCCGGCTCGGCATCGACGCGGTCGAACATGAACGCTACGCGCGGATCTGCGACTGCGGCGGTGAAGCGATAGGGAAAGCCCGAATAGCGGCCTTGCGTCGAGAATCCGATCCCGACGAGCCTGTGGCTCGGCCGCCCGATGCGGCGCCACAGGCCGCCGTAACCGTCCGCGAACGCATGGTAGCTCTCGCCGGGCTGCGTCTCCCAGGTGCGAATGCCGCCTTCGGCGCGGCGCACTTCGAGCGCATGCGGATGCGTCGCACTCGGCTCGGCGCGCCAGTAGAAGCCGTTGCCGCCGAGATACATGAGCCGGCCGCCCGCTTCGAGAAACGCTTCGATCGCCTGCATCATGCGTTCGGACAGATACTCCGGATGCTGGCCCGCTATCAGCACGCGATAGGGTGCGATGGCGGTGAGCCCTTCGGCATGCAGATCATGGTCGGTCACGACGTCGTGCGCGACGCCCTCTTCGCGCATCCATTGCGACACGTAGGCATCGGCGCAGATGCGGCCCGCCCCCGAAGCGCCGGGTGCCGGATCCATCACGCTGATCTGTTTGGGGCGCGTGTCGAACATCGGGCGCAGCAGCGAGGCGACCGAAATGCCCGAACCGTCGGCATGGCGCTGGTAGGTCGACATGCCGAATTGCGGATTCATGTCGGGCGTTTGAGGCAGTGCTCCCCACGCAGCGGCGCGCGCGGCGATCTCGGCCCCGCGCCCGGGACGAAAATGGTTGCCGTAGACCTGGTAGGTGAAGGTGGGAACGAGGAACGCCACATCGGCCTGCGGCGCACGCGGCCGCACGAAAAACGGGATCATGTCTTCGGCAACTTCGCTGCGTACATGTGCGGCGTAGAAACCGGTCGGCCAATCGTCGGGCACGCGCAGTTCGAAACTCGTCGGCCAGCCGGTATCGCCATGGTCGTCGTCGTGGAAATGGATCGCACCGTATTGTGCAGGATTGCGGCGCCAATCATGGATCGTCCCGGTCCAGTTCGAACCCGTCATGGCGCGCGCCGGGAAGTTGACGAGTTCGAGCGGCGGTACCGCGCCGCGCGCATCGGGCGCCGTCTGCATGGGAATGTCGGCCGCGAAATCCCATTGCGCAGCCGTTTGCCATGCATCCGAAGCGGCGACACGGCATTCAACGGTCGGCCGCTCGATCTTGCCGTTGTAGTGCGCGCACGCCGGTGCCCCGGCCCCGTCGGGCGGCAATGCCGCGACGAAGACATTGGCCGCACCGCCGAACGCAACAGCAGGTGCAGTACCACGCGCTTCGCCCACATCGCGTTGCGGCCGATGGGCGCGCTGTTCGACCGCCACCGTGCCGTCCGGCGCATACGTCGCGACGATGTCGGCCCAGCCCTGCTGCTGCAGCGGCAGCTTTACTTCGACGATCGTCGGCGCTGCATTCGCACGCGCGACGATCGCTGCTGCACCGCCGCCTGGCCCGATCGCCAACGCGAACGATCCGCCCTTGCCCTCAAGGGCCAGGATTCCCTGCAGCCCTTTGCCGGGCGTCGTCGGCCAAACCGTCGCCGACAGGCGGATCGTATCGCTGCCGAGTTTCAGGCCTGCCGCATGGCCGTAGCTTCCGAGATAGGCCGGACGTTCGAAGCCCGGCTGCTTCCCGTCGAGACCAGTCGGCATCGCAACTTCGCTGTAGCCCGGCCCGTCCGGATTGGGATCTGGGCACAGCAGACGCACGAAGCGCAGATCGAACGGCGCATCGCCGACGCTGGACACCATAAAGCGCACCGCCTCACCGGGCCGTGCACTCCAGCGGTCGCAGTAGCCGACAATGCGATACATGCCTCCCCCTCCTTGCGCCGCCCGGCCGCATTGGGCGCATGTGCCAGAATGGTTCATTTCCGCCGAAGTTTGTATTACAAACAGACAAAGCCGTTCGGGGATCGATCGTCATGCAAACGCACGGGCCGGGGCTCTGAGCAAATGGTTCACAACCCTTTCAAGGTCTCCCTCGGCGGCCAAGTCTACCGCATCGATCGGCCCTGGGGCATCGCAACGACGCCCGGAAAAGTCACGGACGTGGCGATCGACGGGCGCGGCCGCGTGGCGATCCTGGCGCGCACCGATCCCTACTGCGAGGCGCTTGTCGATCCCGTGCGCCTGATGTCGGTCACGGGCGAAAGCGTGGGCAGTTTCGGCGCCGAAGACATCGCCGATGCCCATAAAATCGCCACTGATCCGATGGGTCGGCTGTGGGTTGTCGATCGCGACGCCCACGAGATCGTCGGCTTCGACCTCGACGGCCGGCCCTTCGCGCGGCTCGGCACGCGCAACGGCCCCGGCCGCCCCTTCAGCCATCCGACCGACATCGCCTTCGGCGCCGACGGAACAATCGCGGTGGCCGACGGCTATGCCAACGGCCATGTGCATCTGTTCGGCCCCAACTACGCGCATCGCCGCACGTTCGGCGAAGTCGGAGCCGGGCCCGGACAGTTCCTCACCGTGCACGGAATCTGGCTGTGCAACGACGGCCGCATCGTCGTCGTCGACCGCGAGAACAACCGGCTCCAGGTTTTCGACGCGGACGGCAGCCTCGTCGCGATTTGGACCGGATTCAGCCGGCCGTCCGGCATCTGGGGCGATGCCGCGGGGCGCTTGTATGTGAGCGACGGCATTCCGACGCTGACCTGCATCGCACCCGACGGCACGCGCATCGGCCGCTGTCGGCCGGTGCTGAACGGGGCGCACGGCCTCACCGGGGCCGCCGACGGTACGCTTTATCTGGCCGAAGGCACGCCGAGCCGCATCACACGCTTGGTGCCGGTCGCCTGAATCTTCACGCCGCCTTCGAGGCGACGCGACCGAAGCGCTCGGTCCAGTGCTTCGCGATGTCGATGCGCCGGCAGATCCACACGCCTTCTTTCGCCTGCACATGGTCGAGAAAGCGCACGAGCCCGGCCGTGCGCGCGGGATGGCCGAGAATGCGCGGATGCATGCCCACACTCATCATTTTCGGGCGCTCCTGCCCTTCTGCATGGAGCGTATCAAACGCGTCGCGCAATATGTGGAAGAACGTGTCGGCGGCGGTGAAGGCGTTGACCAGCTTCGCGTCGTTGGTGACGAGCGAATATGGGATCACCAGATGGTCGCGCTCGCCCGTCTTCACCCAATAGGGCAGATCGTCGGCGTACGAGTCTGAATCGTAGACGAAGCCGCCCTCCTCCGCGAGCAGGGCGCGCGTGTTCACGCTGGGCGCATAGCGCGAATACCAGCCGAAGGGCCGCTGCCCCAGCGACTGTTCGAGCGACGCCACGGCCTTGACGATCTGCGCCTGCTCTTCGTCGCGCGAGAGGCGATAATGCTCGATCCAGCGATAGCCGTGGCAGCACACGTCCCAATCCTGCCGCCGTATCACGGCGGCAATCTCGGGATTGCGCTCGAGTGCGAGCGCGCAGGCGAACGCCGTGAGCGGCAACGACCGATCGCGGAAAAGACGCGCGAGCCGCCAGAAGCCGGCGCGCGCACCGTATTCGTACATGCTTTCGGCTGCCAGATCGCGTTCGCCCACCGGTACGCGCGGCGACGCGATTTCGGTCAAGGCCGTTTCCGAACGGCCGTCGCCGTCGCCGACGGCGTATTCGGCCCCCTCCTCGACATTGAGCACGAAATTGAGCGCGATACGCGCACCGCCCGGCCAGTCGGCATGCGGCGGGTTCTCGCCATAGCCGATCAGATCGCGGTCGCTCGAATTGCCCATGCGCCTGTCTCCTCGCGTCGGCGTTACGTACGCGGCCCCTGCACCTTGTTGATGAAGCCGCACCGATCGCCGATGCGCATGTTCAGATTCCCTTCACCGACTCGTACTGCTTGAGTTCGTCGGCTGTGTAGACTTGCATGAACTCGATTTCGATCCCGCCTGCGTCGTTGTCGAGGAACGCCACGTAGCCTTCGGGATGCGGATGCGAACCCGTCACGCCGCCGCAGCCTTTGCAGCCGCGCAGCTGGGCGCCGTTCGCCTGCGCGTGCGCGAGCGCCTTTCCGATGTCGTCGACCGCGTAGCAGATATGGTGGAGCCCCTCACCGCCGCGCGCGTCGATCCACGCGTCGAAACGGCCGCCCGGATCCATCGATTGGCAAAGCTGGTATTCCACGCCGCCGAGATTGAACAGCGCCACGCGATTGCGCGACTTTTGGTACTCAACGATCTTCGTGTCGCCCGGCACACACAGGAACCGCGCGTAGGCGCGGAGCGCTGCATCCGCATCCCTTACTGCAAAAGCCATGTGCTTGAGGCCGAGAATGTTCGGGTTGTCGGACGGCGCCGAATTCGGGGCATGGATGTTCATCTCGGTCTCCTAAAATGAATAGCGCGGCTGCTTTTACGGACCTCGTCGCTTTCGCGACGGGCGCCCGAGGCCGACCGCCCGCTCACGTGGCGACCCTGCCGCCATCGATGACGAGGCCAATGCCCGTGACGAACGAAGACTGGTCGGAGGCGAGATAAAGCACCGTCTCGGCGATCTCAAGCCCGGTCCCCATTCGCCCCATCGGAATTGCGGCGAGCGCGCGCGTCGTCCAGCCGTCGGCATCGGCCGCGCGCGCCCTGTTCCGCATGTTCATGGCAGTGTCGATGACGCCCGGATTGATCGCATTCGCGCGAATGCCGTGCGCCGCATATTCGATCGCCAGTACGCGCGTCAGCGACATGACGGCGCCCTTCGATGCGGCGTACGAAAGATTGCCGCCGACATTGGCGAAAGCGGCGACCGAGGAGTTGTTCACGATCGTCCCACCACCGTTGCGCATCAGGGCGGGAATGGCGTGCTTACAGCCGAAAAACGTGCCCTTGAGATTGATGCCTATCACGCGGTCGAAAATCTCCTCGCTCAATTCCGCGGACGGCGTCGCGGACTGTTCGATGCCGGCATTGTTGAAGATCGTATCGAGCTTGCCAAAACTTGTCTCGGCATGCGCAACGAGGTGCGCCACATCGGCTTCCTTGGACACGTCACAACGAAGGTACAGGAGTTCCCCGCCCGCCGCCTTGGCTTCCGCAACAAGCGAAGCGCCAGCTTGCGCATCGATATCGCCGACGACAACTTTGGCGCCTTCGCGGGCAAAGAGAAGTGCCGTCGTGCGACCCATGCCATTGGCGCCGCCCGTGATGATAGCAACTTTGCCGAACAACCGAGGCACAGCCCCTCCGCGATCCCGAAATTCCTACCGCCACGCAAATGCTAGCCATTGTCTACTTGTATTACAATATTGCTGTCGTCAGGATGTCGGCAAGGTTCGCCGCGACGGGAGCACGATGGGCCATGCCCGAAGATACCGATTTGTCCGCATCCGGTTTGCAGCCTTGCCCTACGTCGACCTGCGCCGAGGCTCACCCAATGCTACTGGCGGCGGGCGAGCATATGGTCTGCGGCCCGCAGCGCCAGGGCCTGTGCGGTCAGGGTCGGATTGGCGACGGACGCCGTCACGAACACACTGGCGTCGAGTATCCACAAATTCGGCACGTCGTGGCAGCGCCCGAACGAATCGACGACCGAGTGCGCCGGATCGCTGCCCATGCGCGTCGTGCCCATGATGTGGAAACCCGCCTGGTCGCGCAGCTCGGTGCGGAAGAACGTGCGTCCGCCGGCTTCGCGCAGCACTTCTTGCGCGCGCGCAAGGCCGAAATCGAGCGCACGCCGCGCATTCGGCGCGACGCGGTAGATCCATTTCGCCGCTGGCAAGCCGTCGCGATCCACGACGCTGTTCGACAATACGATGCGGTTTGCGTCCTCCGGCAGATCTTCGGCGCACACCGTGAAGCCGCAAATGCGGTCGAAGCGCGCTTCGAAGGCGGCGTGGTGGCCAGCCCCCCAGGGCAAGCGGGAGCCGACGACGGCCCCTTCGGCGAGGGCGACGGGCGGCGGTCCGGCGACGAGTTGCAGTTTCACGCCTCGTACGAAGCCGCGCTCTTGTTTGGTCTGCAGGAACTCGAAGGAAACAAGCCCCGCCTTCTCGCCCGAGACCCAAGCGCCGAGCGGCTCATCGAACAGCGCATCCATCTTGGCGTACGGGTGCAGCATGAGGCCGCGCCCGACCAGGCCCGACCTGTTCGCAAGACCGTTGGGTGCCCGACCCGTCTGCGACAGCAACAGCAGCCGTGCCGTCGCCGACGCATTGCCGGCGAGCGCCACATGCTTCGCACGAATGCGGAAGGTGCCGCTTTCGTCGCGACACACAAGGGCCTGCGCAAAACCGTCGGCCCCCGTCTCCACCGAGAGCGCGCGCGTGCCGGTCAGAACCCGTGCCCCGTGCGCGCGTGCGGCATCAAGGAACGCCGGCTCGGCACTCGAGCGCACACGGCTCGGGCACCCCAAATCGCAAGGCCCGATATGCGTGCAATGCTGCGTCTCCGGTTTGGCTGCATCGCGCCCGACCACAAGATCGACCGGCCACCAATGCCAGCCGAGTGCGTCGAAAGCGCGCGCAAAGCGCCGCCCGTGCGCGCCGATCGTCGGCAGCTTCTGCGGTCGCCCTTGGCGCGCGGCGGCCGACGGATCGCCCGGAACGAAAGCCGTTCCCCAGCGCGCTTCGGCAAGCGAATAATAGGGCTCGAGATCGTCGTAGCCGATCGGCCAGTCGCTGGCGACACCGTCCAGCGTCTTCACGCGAAAATCTTCGGGTCGGAAACGCGGCACGTGCGCCGACCAATGCGTGGACGTGCCGCCCGTGCCGAACGCGAACATCGGCTTGATCTCGCTCTCGGCATCGTCGACCGGATCGTCGTCGGGTGCGTTGCGGATGTTGGGATTGGAGGACAGCACGCTTGCGCGACGCAGTTCCCAATCCGCACCGCCGCGCTCGAGAGCGGCAGCGTCGAACGCCTTGCCCTTGTCGATTACGACGACACGGACACCTGCCGCCGAAAGGCGCCACGCGGCCGCACTTCCCGTGGGGCCCGCACCCACAATCGCCACATCGGTCTCAAGATCGCGTTGAGCCATTCCGAAACCTATATCGGACGCAAACGCCATGTCGAGTGACGCTGCCTTGCAATTTGCTGCCGTGCTCGACGCCTTGATCCCGGGCGACGACGGGCGTTGGCCCGCCTTCTCAGCCGCCATGGACGTCGCCTGTTTTGCCGAGAATTGCGCACCCGACATAAGACATTCGTTGGCGACACTTGAGCAGCAGATGAAGGGTCTTGCGCCGGCGGAGCGCGCGCCTGCGATCGCGGCTTGGGAAACAGCGGAGCCGCAGGCCTTCGCACAGTTGCTGCGGACAGCGCACCGCTCCTACTACACGGCACCGCGCGTGCTCGCCTCCATCGCGGCATTGGCCGATGCAGGGCCCCGCGAGACATCGCCGCAATTCGATCCCACACTCGTCGCGCAAGTGGTCGCGAAAAGCGCAGGCAGAAGGAGACTCTAGCAATGGCCGACAAAAGCAGCGCCCTCGAATTGGTGGACCCCGCCGGCGTGGCGCCGTCGACGAGCTACAGCCATGTCAGTCGTGCGGGCGACTTCGTTTTCGTCGCGGGCCAGATCGCCAAGGACGCGGCGGGCGTCTGGGTCGGACTTGGCGACGCGGGTGCCCAAGCAAGGCAAGTCTACCTCAATATCGGCAAATGCCTCGCCAGCGTAGGGGCGACCGCACGCGACGTCGTCAAAATCAACACGATCCTCGTCGATCGCGCCGATCGCGACGCCGTCCAGGAAGCGCGCCTCGCCTTTTTCGGCGACCACCGGCCGCCGCATACCGGCATCATCATCGCGGGCCTCGGCTCGCCCGAGGTCCGGGTCGAAGTCGAGGTCATCGCCTATCGCCCGAAGAGATCCGTCTGATGGCCGTCGCGTTCTACGACCACGCGCGCATATACAAGCGGCGTAAGGCTGAGATCGATGCGGCAATTCTCGGCGTGCTGGAAAGCGGTCGGCTCGATTGGGGCGACCATGTGCCGGCGTTCGAAGCTGAGTTCGCAGCCTTTGTCGGCGGCGCGCATGCCGTCACCGTCAATTCGGGCACGGCGGCGATCAAGATCGCGCTGCTGGCGCTCGGCATCGGCCCCGGCGACGAGGTAATCACAGTCTCGAACACCGACATCGGCACGATTTCGGCAATCCATTTCGTCGGTGCTAAATGCGTTTGGGTCGATGTCGATCCGCATACGCTGTGCATGGACGTAGGCCAAGCCGAGGCTGCGATCACACAGCACACGCGAGCACTCTTGCCGGTCGACATGTTCGGACACCCAGCGGCATTGGTCGAGTTGGCAGCACTTGCGCGCGCCAAAGGTCTCGCGGTCGTCGAAGACGCGTGTCTCGCTTTGGGGGCGGAGATCGACGGCCGCAAGGTCGGCACCTTCGCCGACGTGACCTGTTTCAGCTTCGCACCGACCAAACATCTGGGCTCGATCGGATCGGGCGGGGCTTGCGTCGTCGCCGATGCAACCCTGGCCGAGCGCATCCGCAAAATCTCGTCCTACGGGCAGGATCGCGCACGGCACCGCGCCATCGGCGCCACGCCGCCCCCGCTCCACCACGAAACCGAAGGGCTCAACGAGCGCATGGATGAAATCCAAGCCGCCGTGCTGCGCGTGAAGCTTGCCGACGTGCCCGCAAGCCTCGACGCCCGCAATCGGCAAGCGGCCCTGTATGCGGTGGCGATCGGCGACGCGGCGGAGGTGCCGACAACGCGCCCGAATGTGCGCCACGCCTTCCGCAACTACGTGATCCACCACGATTCGCGCGACGCCTTGCGCGAGGGCCTGAAGCGCCGCGGCATCGGAACGGCTTTGTCTTACGCGCCGCCGATGCATCTGCAGCCGATCTTTGCCGGCAAGGGCTTCCGCGAAGGGGCGTTCCCGGCGACGGAACGCTCCTGCCGACGCCTGCTCGGGCTGCCAATCGGGCCGCATCTCGACGACGGCCAGATCGCCGAGGTCGCGGATGCCGTGCGCGCCGAAGCCTCGATGCTGCGCTAAATGCGGCCGCGCGCGAGCTTGGCTTCGTATCGGGTGATATAGAGCGCACTCGCCGTCACCACCGCCGCACCGAAAACGGTCGGCATGTCGACGATTTCCGTGAACGCCACGTAGCCGATGGCGCTCGCCACGACGATGCGCATGTAGAGGACAGGGGCGATGGCCGAAACATCAGCGAGGCGATAGGCGGAAATCACGCCGTATTGACCGAGCGTCCCGGCAAGGCCGATCCCGAGCATAAGCGCCATATCTTGCATCGTAGGAAGTGCGGACGTTGCAACCGCGACCGGCAACGCGACGGCAAGTGTCGTCAGGGATATCCACGCCATGATCGTCTGCGTTGGCTCGGTGCGCGTGAGGCCCTTCGTCGCAAGGTTGATAGCCGCACCGTTCGCGGCCATATAGATGCCGGCGAGCAAAACACCGTCGAACGGCGTCGCACCCGCGCGCAATACGACCAAGACGCCCGCGAATCCGACGATCGTTGCCGTCCAGCGCCGCCACCCGACCGCCTCGCGCAGCACGAGCTGTGCCGCGACCGTCGTGACCAACACGCCCGCGAAGGACAGCACGGTCGCGTTCGCCATCGGCATGTTGGCAAAGACGTAAAAATAAGCCGCTAGGCCCGCAACGCTGAGCAGCCCGCGCCCGACATGCATGGCGGCACGTTGCGTCGCAAAGGCAGTGCCGAGGCGCGGGCCCAGCCACAGCCAAAGAAACGCGAGTTGGACAATCGCGCGCACGACGCCGACCTGTGCCAGATCGATACCCGGCCCGATCGCGCGCGCGAAAGCTGCCTCGAGTGAAAACAGCGTTATCGCACCGAACGCCAGGAAGTAGGCCTTTGGACGCGTGCCCGAGCCCACGCCGCTGGCATCGTTTTCGCTCAGGCCTTCGATCCGCTCTTCTTGAGCCGCTTGGCGCGCGCCACGAGCAGAATGTGATCTTCGAGCGCCAGGCGGCAATCCTCGACCGTCAACGCCTTGCGCATGGTCAAGGTCGAGGCGATGAAATCGCGGAACGCACGATGCTGGTCAGCGATCGCGAAAAGATTGCTGTCGCGATAGGCCTCAAGACTGAAAATGATCAGCACGTGGCGCGCGATGGCCTCCCACAGCGTCGAGGAAATCAGATTGCCCGAAGCCCGGCAGATCGTCCGGTGAAACTCGACGTCGGCGCGCAACGAGGCGCGCCGGTCGTCGGCGCGCGCGGCCGCATCCATGTGCTTGATCGCAGCGTCGAGCTCGGCAATGTTGGCTTCGCCGCTGCGCCAACGCTCAACTGCGTCGCGCAGCAGAAACGCTTCCAACGCCAACCGCACTTCAAAGACCTTGTCGATGGTCTTGAGATCGAAGGCCGCCACGCGATAGCCGCGATGCCCGCCGCCCGAAAGGATGCCTTGCGCATGCAGCACTTTGAGCGCTTCGCGGATCGGCACGCGGCTCACGCCGAAACGTTCGGCGAGTGCAGTTTCGATCACGCGTTCGCCGGGCTCGAGATGGCCGGTCGCGATTGCCTCGGCCACCGAGTCGGCGATCGCGGTCGCAAGCGACGCGCGTTGCGGTAGCGGGAAATCGTCGAAAGCGTCTTGGACCTGCACGCGCGCCGTCGTCATACGGGAATTCTCTCGTCGTCGTCCTCAAAGCGGGCGGCGAAGTCCAAGGAAGCCGCAGCTTGGAACCATTCGGAGCGCCCCTGAAATTCGCAGGCGCAGAGTGGAATCCGTATATTTGAATACAGCGACCTTGTCCATAGACCGAGCAACGCGAATCGTTCGCATGACGGCTTGTCCATCGCCCAACAGCTGCAAACACAACTACCGACACGGGTTCCCGGCTGCGAACTCCGGCACGAATTGTGGTACGGCAGTCGTCGCGATTCCTCCGCCGGGTGCGGGCGTGATCGTCATCTGACCGAATGCGCCCTGGAGTCGCAGCGGCACATCGAGCGCCAAAGTGCCGCTCGCGGCGGCGTCCGACAAAACAAGAATGTCGATCGAACGACGTAAAGGATCGAACGAGCCGCTCGCCAAAAAGCGTCCATCTGCCGCCCACACCCGAACGGGACCGACATTGCCGATGCCGTCCTTCAACGTAGCAACGCCGAACAGGCATTCGAGCGCCATCTTAGCGCCCGGGCGGCGAAATAAAGCGCGCAGATCGGTCGATGCCGCTTCGACAAGAGCCCGATCGACAGTTCCGCTCCGTATCGCGACCGCCAGCGACATTTGGCCACGCTGCAAAGATGCCGCGATGTCGGTACCCGGCATCCGCAGATCGAACGCCGCATCGAGCAAGCCGCTGACCGGCGGTTGGCCATCCCGGTCGCCGGTGGCAAGAGGCGTCAGCAATTCGACTTGCGCCCCTTTCAGCCCCACTTGCATCCGAAAGCCGCCGTCGTTCGCGCCTTCGGTCTGCAGCCGCGCATTGAACACCAAGACGCCGCCGGCGAGATGCGCAATTCCTTCGCGAAGAGCGAAAACACCGGGGCCGCTCGTTGCCCCAAGGCGCATGTCCCGCAGGATCGCGGCACCGTCGTAACGCAGCAAGGCGACGGCAACGCGAAGATCGGTTCGAAGCGCGTCGTCCGACGGATCGGGCCGAAAGTTCCCACCGTCGCGGTCCGTCCGTGCTAGCACCGTGTTCAAATCGAGCTCGTCGAACGCGACATCCGCCGTCACCGTATCGCTACCGTCGCGCGGGCCTTCGAGGAGCGTCAGGTATTTCGCCTGGACACGACGGCCCGCAAACTGGCCTTGTGCCGCTTCAAGGCTCCAGAGGTCGCCGTGACGACTGGCTTGTCCCGCGAGCTGCAAGGCGGCTGCGATCGTCGCATCAGCATCTAAGAACGCCTGCAAGGCGCCCAGGCGCGCGGCGGAGAATTCGAGCTTCCCGACCGCGCCGTCCACATCCAGCGGGTCGGCAAACGTGCCGTCGAACGCGAGATGAAGCTGCGGTGCGGAAAGCTGCAGTGACACGGCATAGGGAAGTGTCGCTTCGCGCAAGGCGTCGAACGAAGCACCCGAGGCCGAGAGTGTGGCCGCGTGACCTTGATAGCGGCCCGCAAGCTTGACCGCGATGGGTCCAGCAGATCCCTCTGCCCGCAGATGCAAATCGTCCAGCGCCACGACGAGCCAATGGCCGCTGCTGGTGCGATATCGCACCGAGCTGTCTGTCAGCGTGAAATCACCAAGATCGGGAAGCTGCGTGCGGCCCTTTCCGTCGTGGCCGGCAGGTCGCGTCGTGAATCGCCAATTGCCGCGTCCCAGGCTGTCGCGCGCGAGCACAAGTGCGGCCTTGTCGATGGCCAGCGTATGGAAGGCAAGCGTACCGCGCAACAGCTGCGCGCCGTCGATCCGCGCATCGATCGAAGCGACCGACAAAAACGCTTCTGCGGAAGCGTCCGCGTCGCCAGCAACCGCCAACGCCCGCAGGCGAAACGAAATCGTCGATCCCCACGCGATCTCCAGCGCGCCGATCGCCACCTTTCGCCCGAGCGCATGCGCGAGTACCGTCTCGACGACCGCGCGCGGAAACACAAATGCCGTCAAGACCAGCAGAGCGACCGCGAACCCGCTGGCCGCGAAACCGGACATCAGAACCCATCGCAAGGCACGTCTCGACATCCAGGAACCTTCTAGCTTGCAAAAGGCGACTTTCGGCGCTGCAAATCCTTGCCGGGAGAGCCGGAAACTACGCAAGCCTCAGCCGTTTGCACCCCGAACGCGGGAATGTTACGCATTGTTTGCCGCGCGCCATCGGCGCAACGTCGCTGGGCGGCCGAACCGACGCAGGGTCCGATGCCCCTCGCCCGCAGCTTTTCGGCCGCGTTCGCCGCAACCGAACTCGTCGATCTCTTTACACGTCAATTCGAGGCCTGCCGCCTGAAACGCGGCGAGTTCTGCGCCCTTGTCGCGGAACGGCCTGGAACCCCGTTTACGCGGCTGCGGCGATGGGGGCTTGTCGAGAACTTGGGGCCGAAACGAGCCTGACGACCTTTGCCGCGAGCACACCCGTGCCCGCACGCGCACTGGAAGCGGTCTGCGCGCGCGCCGATCTCATCGTCTACATGATCGCCTTCACGCTGCATTTTCGCCCCGAGATGAAAGCCGCCCTCGATGTCGCTGCGCTCGCCCACAGCAACAATGCGACCGGCATCGACCGCGACAGCGCCGTCGGTAATCTCGGGAAAGTCGAGTCCATTGCCAGCACGTGCCCGCCGCTTACAAGCAAATCGACGGATCCGGGCGGCAATTCGGCATTACCGGTCGGCATCCATCCCTCCTGGCTGCGGCTGCAACAATGTCCTCACCCTATCGCCTGAGGCGGTTTTGATGCACGATCTGCAAAACGACAACGGGAGATGCCATTGAGCCGCAAAGTCATCATCACATGCGCCGTTACCGGTGCAATCCACACGCCATCGATGTCGGCAGCCCTGCCTGTCACAGCCGAGGAAATCGCCGAAGCGGCGATCGGCGCGGCAGAAGCCGGCGCTGCCGTCGTCCATCTCCATGCGCGGAACCCCGTCACCGGCCAACCGGACCAGACGCCGGAAGCCTTCCTGCCGTTCCTGAAAGTGATCAAGCAGCGCTCGAACTGCGTCCTAAACCTAACCACCGGCGGTGCGCCGACGATGCAGGTGGCCGAGCGCGTGCGCCCTGCCGCGACCTTCAAGCCCGAAGTGGCGTCGCTGAACATGGGCTCGATGAACTTCGGCCTGTTCGGCATGCTGAACCGCTTCAAGGACTTCAAGCATCCGTGGGAGCAGGCCTATCTCGCCAACAAGGACATCCTGTTCCGCAACACGTTCGCCGACATCGAGTACGTGATCGCCACGTTGTCGGCGGTCGGCACGCGCTTCGAGTTCGAGTGCTATGACACGGCGCATCTCTACAATCTTGCGCATTTTCTCGAGCGCGGTCTCGTGAAGGCGCCGCTGTTCGTGCAGACGGTATTCGGGCTGTTGGGCGGCATCGGGGCGCACGCCGAAGACGTTATGCATATGAAGCGCACCGCCGACCGGCTGTTCGGCGACGCTTATGTATGGTCGGTTCTCGGAGCGGGCCGCAACCAGCTGCCGATCGCGGCGATGTCGGCGGCGATGGGTGGCAATGTGCGCGTCGGTCTTGAAGACTCGCTGTGGGCGGGTCCCGGCCGCTTGGCCAAATCGAACGCCGAGCAGGTGCGCCTTGCGCGCCAGATCATCGAAGGTTTGGGACTTGCGGTTGCAACACCCGATGAAGCGCGCGAAATGCTCTCCCTCAAGGGCGGCGACACGCTGGCCGTCTAGAATCTAGCCGGCGAGTTCGCCGCGGCATGCTTCGGCGACTTGCGCGTGCGTGGCGAACCAGCAGCTGCCTTTGGCTTTGGCGTGCGCGATGAGATCCTCGAGGATGAACATGCGCGAGCGGTAGCCGATCACATGCGGATGCATGGTAAGGAGGAACAGCCCACCCTCCTCCCACGCGCGATCAAACTCGCGCCGGAAGATGTCGAATACCGCCGGCGGCGGCGTATAGGGGCGCAACGCCGCATGCCGGTTCATGTTGAAATAGGGCGCGTCGTCGCGGATCCACTCAACCGGCAATTCGACGATGCCGGTGCGTTCACCGTCTTCGAGTAGTTCGTAAGGATCGTCGTCGGCCATCAGCGAACTGTCGTAGAGCAGCCCCATCTCGCGTTGGATCTTCAGCGTGGCGGGCGAGAAGTCCCAGGACGGTGTGCGCATGCCGACCGGCCGAATGCCGGTGATCTTTTCGAGCGCGTCGCGTGCGCGCAAGTAAAGATCGCGCTCCACTGCTTCGGGCAGCACCGAATTGAGCTCGTGAATCCAACCATGCAAGCCGATCTCGTGGCCTTCGGCGATCACGCGGTGCTGCTCTTCGGGATGCAGCAAGGCTGCGACGGCCGGCACGAAAAACGTCGCCGGCACACTGTGCTTGGCGAGTGCGGCGAGGATGCGCGGCACACCCTGGCGCACGCCGAATTCGCCCCACGACATGCGGCCGATCGATTTCCCGCCGTCACGCAATTCGTTGGTTTCGTGGTCGCTGTCGAACGACAGAGCGACCGCACAGCGCGACCCGCCCGGCCAGGCCTTCGGCTTCAGATTGCGGCCGGCGCGTACGTGCCCTACGCGCTTGCGCCATTCGGCCTCCGGCCACTGCCAAGGTTCGAGAGCAGGATTCGACATGTTCAGCCTCCTTGCAGCGGATAGTGGCAGGCGAGTTCGCGTCCGTCGGCAGCACGGATCAACTCTGGCACCGCCGTTCGGCACGCGGCGCGCACGCCGGGACAACGCAGATGGAAATGGCAGCCCGGCGGCGGTGCGAGCGGCGAGGGCAATTCGCCTTCGATAGGCCTGAAAGCAATTTCGGCATCGTCGAGCCGCAGCTTGGGCATGCTGTCGAGCAAGGCGCGCGTGTAGGGATGGCGCGGATTGTCGAACACAGCCTGCGTAGCGCCCGTTTCGACGAGCTTGCCCAAATACATGATCGCGACACGGTCCGAAATGTGGCGCACGAGCCCGAGATCGTGGCTGATGAACAGCATCGTGAGGCCAAGATCGCGCTTGAGCTTCAAGAAGAGATTGATGATCTGGGCTTGAATCGACACGTCGAGCGAGGCCACGGGCTCGTCGCACACCAGAATGTCGGGCTGCATCGCAAGTGCGCGCGCGATCGCGACGCGCTGGCGTTGGCCGCCCGAGAATTGGTGCGGATAGCGCTGGGATGCCGTCGGATCGAGCCCCACGGCCGCAAGCCATTTGGCGGTGTCGGCAGCGGCTTCGGCACGCGATACAAGCCCATTGGCGATCGGCCCCTCGGCCACGATGTCGCCGATGCGCATGCGCGGATCGAGCGAGGCAAACGGATCCTGGAAGATCATCTGCACGCGCGTCGTGGTCTTGACCGGCCTGCGCCCGCCGCCCATGACCGGCGCACCATCGAGCAAGGCGCGGCCAGCACTCGGTGGCTGGATGCCTGCGATCATGCGGCCGAGCGTGGATTTGCCGCAGCCGGACTCGCCGACCAAGCCCAGCACTTCGCCCTTGGCAATTTCAAGCGACACGTCGTCGACGGCATGGACGGTGCGCGGCCGCACAGGTCGGCCGAGAAAACGTGCAAGACGGTCGCCGAGCCGCGGCGCGCTCGAAAAGCGCTTCGCGAGATTTTCGCATGCGATCAGAGCGGCCATGCGACCTCGCCCAACGGATGATGGCAGCGAACGGCGCGCGACGCCGCTCGACGCGTCGCGGGCGCTGTCTTGCACGCAGCGTCGGCGAATTTGCAGCGCGGCGCGAAGGCGCAGCCTTCAGGCAGGTTTGCCAAAGACGGCGTGCTGCCGGGGATCTGGCGCAGATCCTCACCCGGTGCTGCAATCGAGGGCAAAGAGTCGAGAAGACCTTGCGTGTAAGGATGGGCCGGCTTGCGCAGCACTTCACCCGTCGCCCCCTCTTCGACGATGCGCCCGGCATACATCACGAGAATGCGGCTTGCGAGGGCCGACACGGTTGCAAGATCGTGGCTGATCCAGATGAGGGAAGTGCCAAAATCGGCGGCGAGCGCTTTCATCTGCGCCAAGATCTGCGCCTGGATCGACACGTCCAATGCTGTCGTCGGCTCGTCGCACACGATCAGCGACGGCCGATTGAGCAAGGCGATCGCGATCGCGACACGCTGGCGCATTCCGCCCGACAATTGATGCGGATAGGTTTCGAGCCGCCGCCGCGCATCGGGGATGCCGACGCGCGCCAGCAGATCGGCCGAACGGTCGCGCGCGGCCTGGGCACCCACACGCTCGTGCGCTTCGAGTGCAAGACGCATCTGCGTTTCGATCGTCAGAACCGGATTGAGCGTGGCCGACGGATCCTGGAACACCATCGCGATGCGACGGCCGCGCAGCTTGCGCAACTCGCGCTGCGGCAGCCCGACCAACTCGCGACCTTCGAGTTTGATCGAGCCGTCGACGATACGCCCCGGCGCATCGACAAGCCCGAGCAGCGAGAAACCGGTCACCGTCTTGCCGGATCCGGACTCGCCGACAAGCCCGACGATCTCGCCCGCGTCGAGATGGAACGACACGCCGTCGACAGCCTTCACAAGACCGCTGCGGGCTGCAAAATGCGTCGCGAGGTTCTCGACTGTCAGCAGGGAGTTCATCGCTTTAGCCTCGGATTCAGTTGATCGCGAACCTGGTCGCCGACCAGATTGATCGCAACGATCAGCAGAATAAGGGCGATCCCTGGATAGATCGAAATCCAGTAGCGACCCGACAGCATGTACTGGAAGCCGTTGGCGATCAGCATGCCGAGCGAAGGCTCCGTGACCGGCAAGCCGAGGCCGAGAAACGACAAAGTCGCCTCGAGTGCGATCGAGTTTGCGACCTGCAATGTGGCTACGACGATCAGCGGCGGCAGGCAATTCGGCAGAATATGGCGGAACACAACCTGCCAGGCCGGGATCGGCGTCGAGAGGGCGGCGGCCACATAGTCTTTGGCGCGCTCAGCGGCAGCGGCGCCGTGCGCCGTGCGCGCGAAATAAGCATATTGGGCGGCGACGAGCGCTGCGATCAACTGTCCCCTGCCCGGCCCCAGGACAGCCACGAGTACGAGCGCCAGCAAGATCGCTGGAAACGACAATTGCAGATCGACGAAACGCATCAGCGCCGTTTCGACGCGCCCGCCCAAGAATGCTGCGACCGAACCAAGCGTGGCGCCAATCGCGAAGGCAAGAGCGCCCGCCGCAAGCCCGACCTGCAGCGAAATCCGCAAACCGTAGAGGATCGCCGACAGGAGATCGCGGCCTTGCGCATCCGTGCCGAGCCAATGCACGAAGCCGCCGCGACCGACATAGCCGGGCGGGCGGCGCGCATCGATCAATGCAAGGCTCGCAAGATCGTACGGGTTCTGCGGCACCACGAGCGGTGCGAAGATCGCCAGCAAGATCGTCGCAGCAACGACGATGAGGGCCGCAAGCGCCACGCGGTTCTCGCAGAACTCGCGCCAGAAACGGGCGACAGGGCTTGTCGCGTTCATGCCGCCCCCTTCACGCGCAGGCGCGGATCGAGGGCCGCATAAGCGATGTCGACCGTGAAATTGATACAGATGAACAGGAACGCGACCAGCATAAGATAGGCGACCATCACCGGTCGGTCGAGCGAGGAAATGCTGTCGATGATGAGCTTGCCCACGCCGGGCCACGAAAAGATCGTTTCCGTCACAACGGCGAATGCGAGCGTGGAGCCGAATTCCAGACCGAACACGGTCACGATCGGGATCGCGATCAGCCGCAGCACGTGCCGACGCAGAATCGTCGCGTCGCTTTCGCCCGCCGCGCGCGCGAATTTTACGGTGTCGCTCAACATCGCTTCGCGCGTGCCCGCGCGCGCGAGGCGCACCATCATCGCGAATTTGAACAGCGAAAGATTGACGGCGGGCAACAAAAGATGGCTCCAGCCGTCGACCGTGAGGAAACTCCAGGCGGTGCCGAACAGCATCGCCGTTTCGCCGCGCCCGCCCGCCGGCAGCCAGCCGAGCGACACGGCGAAAGTCAAGATCAGCACAAGCCCGATCCAAAACGTCGGTACCGAGAAGCCGATCACCGACAGCGCCATGACAAAGCGCGCGGCAATGCTGTCCGGCCGATAGCCTGCATACATGCCGAGCGGCACGCCGATCGCGGTCGCACCTAGTACCGCCACCAGCGTAAGCTCCAACGTCGCCGGCAGACGCGACAGGATCAAATCGAGCACCGGCATGTTGAACACAAACGAGCGGCCGAAATCGCCGCCCAGCAGCCGCACGAGAAAATCGCGATACTGGATATGGAGCGGCTGGTCGAGGCCGTAGGCCTTGATCGTGGCAAGTCGGATCGCTTGCGTGGCATCCGGCGATATCAGAACGTCGATCGGATTGCCGATTCCGTAGACGCCCGCAAACACGAGTGCCGAAATCGCCAGCATCACGGCCAGCGCCTGCAGCAAACGTTGGAGGACGAAGCCGAGCATCGGCCGGTCAGCCTCGGCCCGCGTTCATGCCCAGCCCTCGAGCAAGGCTGTACGCGTCTCCGCGACGCCGATCTCCCAAAGCGCCGTCATCTCCTCGTCGCTGCGCCGGTAGTAGCCGCCAAAATTACCGTCGCCCAGAACTTCCTTTTTGCGGCCAGGATCGAGCTGCGGCAGAAGCTGCAAATCGACCATCGGCTTTTGCGTGTCGGGCATCGCGACATTGCCGATGCGCGTCCACGGGAAATTCTCCATCCACGAGGCGTGCGAAGCGACCTTGTCGATTTCCTGGACCTTTGCCCAAGTCTTGGGCGCATTCCACCAATTGTGCCATTTCACTTGGCAGCCGCGATGGCGGTCGAGCCATTCGAGCACGGCGCCGTGTGCGGGATTATTGCCGCCATGGCCATTGACGACAGCGATGCGCTTGAACCCCGCCCGCGCAATACCATCGAGCACGTCCGTCAGCACGGCAATCAGCGTCGTCAGGCGCAGCGTCACAGTACCCGGATAATCGACGAAATTCGGCGTAAGTCCATAGCTTAACGTCGGATAGACCGGAATGCCGAGCGGTGCGGCCGCCTCCGTTGCCACGCGCTCAGCGAGGATCGCATCGACGCCGAGGCTTAAGTACGCGTGCTGTTCGATCGAGCCGATCGGGAGCACGGCCCGGTCGTCGGCGGCGGCGCGATCGCGCAGCTGCATCCAGTTCATGTCCACGACGCGCATGGTGCCCTCTTCCCACGAAAGTTAGTTCCATATAGAACTGCATCTTGACGGCCGCGCGCGAGATGCGTCAAGGTCCTTCGTCATCAAGACGGAGCGTTCGTGCGCAAAGCCAAACCGACCGACGCGAAATCGACGTCCAAAGCCGCCGCACAGGCAGGCGACGGCCTGCATCCGATGCTGGCTGCCAAGCTGTGGGCCAATCCGTGCTGGCTTTCCTTCCGCGCCAACTTCGTCGCCCACCATTTCAACCAACCCGTCTATGACTGGATCTGGCGCAAGTTTCACCTCACCCCGCCCGAGCACATCGTGCTCTACGCGCTGGGCCTCAAAGACGGGATTACGGCCGACGACATCGTCGCCTCGACAGCGCGGCCCAAAAACACGCTGAGCCGCGGCGTGAACGCGCTTCTGCGCAAGAAACTCATCGTGCGAAAACCCGACGCGAAAGACCGCCGCCGCCTGTTCCTCAATCTCACCGCGCGCGGGCGGCGCATCGTCGAAGCGACGGTGCCGATGCTGGTGGCGCACGAAAGCGCGATGGCACGCGCTCTGACGCCGGCCGAACGCAAACTTCTTACGGCTCTTTTCGACAAGATCATCGTCGACAAGGGCAACTGGCCCACTCAAATCCAAGGGAGAGCGTGACATGAAGCACATCGCGAAATGGACAAGGGCATCTATCCTCGGCGGTCTGATGGCCGCCGCATTGGCAAGTGCTGTCTCCGCGCAGACGCTGACGATCGGCGTGCGCGGCGGGCCGGACTCGATCGACCCGCATTTCACCGCAAGCGGCACGCACGCCGAATCGCTGAAACACGTGTTCGACACGCTTACCTGGTCGGGCGACGGTCTCGAAAT
Organism: Magnetospirillum sp.; assembly: GCA_027532905.1. Taxonomy (NCBI): domain Bacteria; kingdom Pseudomonadati; phylum Pseudomonadota; class Alphaproteobacteria; order Rhodospirillales; family Rhodospirillaceae; genus Magnetospirillum; species Magnetospirillum sp. Next base: position 549,590 of record JAPZUA010000002.1, on the reverse strand, counting down.
CGAGCCGCGTCTTGCCGAAAGCTGGCGCGTGATCGATCCGACAACGTGGGAGTTCAAGCTGCGTCGCGGCGTCAAGTTCCACGACGGCTCGGACTTCACGGCCGAAGACGTCAAGTTCTCGGTCGAGCGCATCCCGGTCGTTTCGGGCCCGAACCCGACCACGATCTATGTGCGCCGCGTCAAGGAAACCAAGATCGTCGATCCGTATACGGTGCATTTCATCACCGACGGTCCGGCCCCGATCCTGCCGAATGATTTCATCCGTCTTTTCATCGTGTCGCACAAGGCGGCGGCCGGCCTCACCAAGGAAACGGCCAACGAAGCCTTCAACTCCGGCAAGGCCGCGATCGGTACGGGTCCCTACAAGTTCGTGTCGTGGCAGCCCAAGGGCGATCTCGTGCTCGACCGCTTCGACGGCTTCTGGGGTCCCAAAGAGCCGTGGGCGCGCCATGTGCGCCGCGAAGTGCCGAACGATGCTGCGCGCGTCGCCCAGCTCAAGGCGGGCCAACTCGATCTGATCACGCGCGTGCCCGCAACCGACGTCGCCGCCCTCAAGCGCGACGCCAAGATCGAAGTCACGACGGTCGACACAGTCTACGTGTTCAACCTCGAACTCGACATGCGCGACAACCCACCCGCGGGCCAAATTCTGGCCAAGGACGGTTCGCCGCTGCCGAAGAACCCGCTTGCCGATCCGCGCGTGCGCGAGGCGATCGATCTTGCGATCGATCGCAAGGTGCTCGCCGAAGTGTCGATGGAAGGCCTTGGCAAGCCAGTTAACCAGCTCGTGACGGAGTCGATCTTCGGCTACAACAAGAGCCTGCCGCCGCGCCGCTACGACCTGGCGGCGTCGCGCCGTCTGCTGGCCGAAGCGGGTTACCCGAACGGATTCCGCGTTCGCTTTGCCTTCACGTCGGACCGCTTGCCCGGCGACTCGCTTGTAGGCACCTCGATCGCGCAGATGTTGGCTTCAGTCGGCATCGACGTGACGGCAGCGGCAACGCCTGCCGCGGTGTTCTTCCCAGCGCGCACACGCGGCGAATACTCGATGTCGATGTCGGGCTGGGGCACACTGACGGGCGAGGCGCACTACACGCTGTCCTCGATCGCGCACTCGAACGACCCCGTGGTCAAAATGGGGGCATTCAACGTGCTCGGCTACAAGAACCCGGTCATGGACAAGCTGCTGCAGGACGCCGCCGTCGAACTCGACGAAGGCAAGCGTCGTTCGTTGCTGGAGCAAGCTAATGCGCTCGTGGCAAAGGATCGTCCGCGCCTGCCGATCGTCGCGGTGGGCTCGGCCTGGGCCATGCAGAAGGACAAGGTGCGCATCAAGCCGCGCGTTGACGAAGACACGCTCGCAATGAACATCAAACCGACGCGCTAGACGAACCAAACGCTGAAACGGCCGGGCCCGCATCGTCTGCGGGCCCGGTCTTCCGGCGCTGGCACGACGCCCGACACGAAAAGGAATTTCGATGACCAGCCCCATCGGCATTTGCATCCACGGCGGCTGCGGCACGCTCGACCGTAGCCTGCAGAGCGAGGCCCAATGGGCCGAATCGCGCGAACATCTGGCGCAGTCGCTCAAAGCCGGATGGCGCGTGCTGAAAGCGGGCGGAGCTGCCCTAGACGCCGTCGAAGCGGCCGTGCGCGTGATGGAGGACAGCCCGCATTTCAACGCGGGCTACGGGGCCGCCCTCAACGAGGCGAGCTTCCACGAACTCGACGCCTCGATCATGAATGGAGCCGATCTTTCGGCAGGTGCCGTGTGTGCCGCCCGCCGCATCCGCAATCCGATCACGGCGGCGCGCGCGGTCATGGAGAAGTCGGGCTGCGTGCTGCTGGCAGCTGAAGCCGCCGACGCGTTCGCCGAACGCCAGGGCCTCGCCATGGTCGCGAACAGCTATTTCACCACACAGCAGCGCGTCGAAGCGCTTGCGTCGCTCAAGCAGCGCGCGCAGCGTGGCACGCTTGCTGCCGCCAGCGAAGCCGAGAAGCACGGCACGGTCGGTGCGGTCGCACTCGACGCGCACGGCAATCTTGCGGCCGGAACGTCGACCGGCGGCTTTAACAACAAGCCGGTCGGTCGTATCGGCGATACACCTATCGTCGGAGCCGGCACTTACGCACGCAACGGCGTTTGTGCCGTTTCGGGCACAGGCCAGGGCGAATTTTTCATCCGCAGTTCGGCCGCCTACGACATTGCCGCGCGCATGATGTATGCGGGCAAATCGCTTGAGGAAGCGACCGATGCGCTCGTGTTCCAGACGCTGAAAGGCTACGGCATCGGCGCCGGGTTCGCTTCGATCGACGCAGCCGGCAAGGTGCGCGCGCCCTTCAATACGCTCGGCATGTATCGCGGTTGGATCGGCGCCGACGGCCAGATGACCGTTGCAACCCATACCGAAGAGCATCCTCTGGGAGCCGTCGCATGAGCAACGAACCGATCCTGATCTGGGGTGCGGGTGCGATCGGCGGCACACTCGGCGCCTATTGGGCGCGCGCAGGCGTGCCGGTCAAACTCGTCGATATCGAAGCGTCACACGTAGAGGCCTGCCGCACGCGTGGGCTCCATGTGTTCGGCCCCGTCGAGGATTTCACACAGATCGTGCCGGCTGCAACGCCGGGCGAAGTGACGGGGACTTATTCGCGCATTGTGCTGGCAGTAAAGGCCCAGGCAACCGAAGCAGCGCTGGCCCAACTGCTGCCGCATCTTGCGTCGGACGGATTCATTCTGTCGGCGCAGAACGGGCTTAACGAAATCGCGATCGCAAAGCACGCAGGCGCGGCGCGCACGATGGGGTGTTTCGTGAATTTCGGCGCCGATTGGCACGGGCCCGGCGAGATCCTGTTCGGCAACCGTGCGGCCGTCGTGGTCGGTGAGATTGACGGCACGATTCAGCCGCGCACACGTGCGATGTTCGAATTGCTACAGATATTCGAACCCAAAGCCGTGCTAACCGACAACATCTGGGGTTATCTGTGGGGCAAGCTCGCCTACGGCGCCATGCTGTTTGCAACCGCGCTGACGACCGACAGCATGACGGCCAATTTCGAAGATCCGCGCCGCACTGCTGCGTTTGTTGCGCTAGGCCGCGAAGTGATGGCGGCCGCACGCGCACGCAAGATCGTGCCGATCGGCTTCAACGGCTTCGATCCCGAATGTTTCATGCCCGAAGCCCCGCTCGCTAAAGCGCAGGCATCCGTCGCCGCGCTCGCCGAGTTCAACCGATACACGGCTAAGACCCATACCGGCATCTATCGCGATCTTGCAGTGCGCAAGCGCAAGACCGAGATCGATCCGCAGATCGGCATCATCGTCGAACTCGCGCGCGAGACCGGCGTGCCAACGCCCGCCCTCGCTACGCTCGTCGCGCTGATCCACGACATCGAAGACGGCAAGCGCCCGATGGCGTTCGAAACCTTCCAAGCGTTGCTCGACAAATGCGCCTAGATTTCGCAGGCCGCACGGCTCTTGTTACGGGTGCCGCCCAGGGTATCGGCCGCGCGATCGCGGAATCGTTGCAGGCGGCCGGTGCGAAAGTACATCTCGCTGACATCGCCCCGATCGCATGGAATGTAGACGGCGTTTACGTAGCACACCAAGTCGATCTCGGCGACCGTTCGGCCGTGCATCGGCTCGTTGCCGATGTCGGCTCATTGGATGTTTTGGTCAATGCGGCAGGCGGCGTGCGCGGCCAAGTTGGCGGGCCCATCGAGAATGTCGACGAAGCGGCATGGCGCGCGATCTTCGCGGCCAATGTCGACAGCGCCTTCTGGCTTGCGCAAGCGGCAAGCACACCGATGCGCAAAGCGGGCTACGGCCGCATCGTCACGATCTCGTCGGGCGCCGGCTTGCGCCCGAGCCTCACCGGCATTCAGGCCTATACGGCCGCCAAACATGCGCTCGTGGGTCTCACCAAACAGCTGAGCCAGGACCTAGGGCCGTTCGGCATCACCAGCAATTCGGTCGCACCCGGCTTCGTTCGCTCGAACCCGACGACCGAGCGGCAATGGCAAGCCTATTCGCCTGCCAAACAAACGCAGCTCGTCGAAAGTATCCACACGCGGCGTTTGGGCACGGCGAAAGACATCGCCAACGCGGTGCTGTTCCTGGCAAGCGAACAGGCTGGATGGATAAGCGGCCAGATTCTGTCGGTGGACGGCGGACGCTCGTAAACGAGCGGTCAGGCGCTTAAGAAATAGTTGAGCTAGAACAAGGGGGTTGCCGGAGCGTCAGGCGGTCGCGATTGAAATTCACTGCTTTTGCAACAGCTTATTTGTGCCATGACATCGCCTGCCTTTCCGCCTTCACGTGCCGCAGCCCTGGACCGTCTCGAAGTTTTCGTGCCGGGTGCCGGGCCGCATTACGCAGCCGAGCGAAATATCGATCCAGGACCTGGGCGCGGAAGTGCGGTATCGCGGCTTTCCCCTTATCTCCGGCACCGCTTGGTTACCGAAGCCGAGATTGTGGGTGCGGTTCTGGCTCGGCATAGATTCGACGACGCCGAGAAGTTCGTCCAGGAGGTGCTGTGGCGCACCTACTGGAAGGGATGGCTCGAGTTGCACCCGACAGTTTGGTCGCGCTTTCTGGACGCGCGCGACGCATCTAAGCGCACTGGCGAAGTCGCGTCTGCGGAAAAGGGCGAGACAGGCATCAAAGGTTTCGACGATTGGGCGCGCGAACTTGTCGAGACCGGCTATCTGCACAATCATGCGCGCATGTGGTTCGCCTCGATTTGGATTTTTACGCTGCGCCTGCCGTGGGCGCTCGGCGCCGACTTCTTCCTACGCCATCTGATCGATGCCGATCCGGCCAGCAACACGCTTTCCTGGCGCTGGGTGGCGGGCTTGCAGACGGCGGGGAAGACTTATCTTGCGACGCGCGACAACATTGCGCGCTGTACCGAGGGCCGCTTCACGCCGCAAGGTCTGGCAACGGAGGCGCAAGCGCTGACCGAAGCCCCGCTTCCGCCGATCCGACCGCTGGCACCGTTGCCGGCCGACGCGCCCTCATCTCCCGCCTTACTGCTAGTCACAGCGGAAGATCTCCATCCGGAATCGCTGTTCGATGGGCAAAAGTGCTTTGCTGCAGCAATCGTCGCAGCCGACGCCGATCTGCTGTGGGGCAACCACGCGCGCACATTTGTGCATGCTGCAACTGCCGATGCGGCGATGCGCGTGCAGAAGAAGTTCGGCTGCGCTGTGCAAATTTCGGCGAAGCTCGATATGGCGAACATCGTTGCGGCCGCGCGCGAAGCCGGCGTGCGACACGTCGTGACCGCGGCGGCACCGGTGGGACCGATCGCCGATGCCTTGACGAAAATCAAATCCGATCTCTCCAAAACGGGCATTTGGCTCAGCTATGTACGCCGCCGCTGGGACGACGCGTTCTGGCCGCATGCCACACGCGGCTTCTTCGCCTTCAGAAAACAGATCCCCACTAATTTGCGGGAACTCGGTTGCACATGACGGCGCCGCTCAACATCGTCTGGTTCAAACGCGATCTGCGCCTCGCCGACCACCGCCCGCTGACGCTGGCCGCCGAGGCCGGACCGGTGCTGCCGCTTTACATCGTCGAGCCCGCGCTGTGGCAGCAGCCCGATGCAGCCGCGCGCCAATGGGACTTCGCAGCCGAGTGCCTAACCGAGCTTCAGAATGATCTTGCCGCCCTCGGTCAACCGCTGTGGGTAATGGTTGGCGACGCCGTCACAATCTTCGAGAAACTGTACAGGCGCTTCGGCATTGCAGCCTTGTTCAGCCACGAGGAAACCGGCAATGGCTGGACCTATGCGCGCGACCGTGCCGTTGGGGCCTGGTGCAAGCGAGCGGGCTTGCCCTGGCACGAATCACGGCAATTCGGGGTGATCCGCCGTATCAAATCGCGCAACGGCTGGGCACAAGCTTGGGACCGCGACATGGCGTTGCCCACCGCACCCCCTCCCCTTGCCCTACAGCCGATCGCGACGACGGGTCCCACATCTGTGCCGACCAGCGCGGAACTCGGCCTGGCGACCGACCCATGCCCGCATCGCCAAGCGGGTGGACGCGCCGCAGCGCTCGAAACACTCGCAAGCTTTCTCGAGCAGCGAGGCCGCGACTATCGCTTCGAGATGTCGAGTCCCGTGACCGCGTTCGCTGCAAGCTCACGCCTGTCGCCGCACTTGGCCTGGGGCACCATCTCGATGCGCGAAGTGGCGCAAGCGACGTGGAAGCGCGTGGCAGCTATCGATACTGCCGACCGACCCGACACGCAGCGTTGGCGTGCGTCCATGCGGTCGTTTGCCGCACGCCAGCATTGGCACTGCCATTTCATGCAAAAGCTCGAAGACGAACCGCGCCTCGAATTTGAAAATCTGCATCGTGCTTATGACTGCATCCGCCCCGACATCGCCGATCCCGAGCGGCTGGACGCCTGGCGCAGCGGCAACACAGGTTTTCCATTCGTCGATGCCTGCATGCGCGCGCTCGATCGGCATGGCTGGATCAATTTCAGAATGCGCGCAATGCTCATGTCGTTTGCGAGCTATCATCTGTGGCTGCCGTGGCGCGATACCGGGCTGCACCTCGCGCGCAAATTCGTCGACTACGAACCCGGCATCCATTGGCCCCAGGTGCAGATGCAATCCGGCACCACGGGCATCAACGCGATGCGCATCTACAACCCCGTCAAGCAGGGTTTCGACCAGGACCCGACCGGTACTTTCGTGCGGGCCCATGTGCCCGAGCTTGCCCAAGTGCCCGACATGTTCATACACGAGCCTTGGCGCTGGGAACAGGCGGAGATGTTGCGCTATCCGCCGCCGATCGTCGACAATGCGTCAGCGGCGCGTGCCGCCCGCGACGCCCTCTACGCGCTGCGGCGGCGTGCCGACCACAAAGAGACGGCACGCCGTATCGTCGATAAACACGGAAGCCGCAAAGCAGGTCTCGCCAAGCCGAGACGCAACCCGAAGGCCGCCAAAGCCGACGCGCCCAACCCCCAATTTGCCTTTGATGTTTGATCGCCTCATGCAGCCCCCGCACAAACATCCGTTCCTCGCAGATCCTCGTGTGGCAGGCCTTGTTGCCCTCGTTGCGGCTGCGCTGAAGCCACCGCCCGGGCGGGCGCGCATCGCATTTGCCATTCTGCTCGGGATTGTGTGCCACAGCTTGTTCGCAGCCGCCGTGCTTGCGATGGTCGCAGCGATGTTTTTCGGCATGAGCGAGAGCTTCGGCACACTTGCATGGCCGTGGGCGGCGGTCGCCAATGCCTTCTTGATCCTGCAATTTCCGCTCGCCCATTCGCTGCTGCTCACGCGGCGCGGCGAACGTACGCTGACGCGCGCAGTCCCTGGCCCGTACGGTGCTACGCTCGCAACCACGACCTACGCCATCGTCGCGTCGGCGCAGCTGCTGGCGCTGTTCGCGCTGTGGACGCCGTCCGGCATCGTGTGGTGGCGCGCCGAGGGGATCGCGTTTTGGGCCGTCTCGGCCGCCTATGCCGCTAGCTGGCTGCTGTTGCTCAAAGCAAGCTTCGATGCCGGTGCGGAAGTGCAGACGGGTGCTTTGGGCTGGGTGTCGCTGCTCGCGCGCATCCGGCCGGTCTTTCCGGACATGCCGACGCGCGGTCTCTTCCGTTTGATCCGGCAGCCGATCTACGTTGCATTCGCGCTGACGCTTTGGACGGTGCCCGTGTGGACGCCGGACCAACTTGCCGTCGCATTCTGCTTCACGCTCTATTGCCTGCTCGCGCCGCGCCTCAAAGAGAAAAGGTTCGCGGCACGCTATCGCGAGCGCTTTGCGCGCTATTGCGAACAAGTCCCTTACGCGCTGCCGCGCCTCAGACGCGCGAAAATCCCAGCCGACGCCGAAAAATAGAAATTGTTCCGCGATCGAGAAACAGCACATGACATCCGAACGACCCAGAACAACGGCTTACTACGACGGCGCCTGCCCGCTTTGCCGCGCCGAGATCGCCTATTATCGGCGCCAGGACAAGACCGGTGCGGTCTGCTTCGTCGATGTCACCGCAGCCGATGCCGCCACGCCCGAGGGCGTTACGCAAGCGCAAGCGCTGCAGCGGTTCCATGTCCGCGCCGACGACGGCCAAGTTCGCTCGGGCGCTGCAGCGTTCGTTGCGATCTGGACGCAGTTGCCGGGCTGGCGCTGGGCCGCGCGCGTCGCCGCGTTGCCGGGCGTCTTGCCTCTTCTGGAACTGGGCTATCGCTTATTTCTTCCGATCCGTCCCTATGTTTCGCGCCTTGCCGGGGGCAGACGTACCTAACCTTCCGAGGAAAACAGAGTCATGCGAATTGGAATCGTCGGGGCCGGCATGGCAGGCCTTGCCTGTGCCGAAAGGCTGTCGCGGCAGAACTACGCGGTGCAGTTGTTCGATAAAGGGCGCGGTCCAGGTGGCCGCATGTCGACGCGGCGCATTTCGACCTCCGCCGGCGAAGCTTCCTTCGACCATGGCGCCCCCGCTTTTACGGCCAGCGACCCCGCCTTTCGGCAACGGGTCGATGCGTGGATCGCGGCGGGTCTGGCTGCGGCCTGGCCGGCGGCGGGTCCGGCTTCCTATGTCGGCGTGCCGACGATGGGCGCGCCGATCCGGCAGATGGCAGCCGCCCAACCGGTACGGTTTGCCCAACGCGTGCTGCGGATCGACGCGACAGATCTAGGCTGGCGCTTCGTTCTCGACCAGGGCGAAGCGATCGACGTCGATCTTGCTGTCATCGCGACCCCAGCCGAACAGGCAAGCGCGCTGTTGAAACCGATCGCACCGGTGTTTGCGGCCCAGGCCGCTGCGGTGCGGAGCATAGCTTGCTGGACCGTGATGCTCGCCTTTGACGAAAAACTAGCGGCGGACATCGATTGGCTCCAAGGCGGCCCAGGCGACGCGATTGGATTGGCGGTACGCAACAATGCCAAGCCCGGACGCACAGGTCCCGACGCTTGGGTCCTGCAGGCTACGGCCGAATGGTCGCGCGCGCATGTCGAAGCGGACCCGGACTGGATCGCCGACGCGCTGACAGCTGCCTTCGCCATGCGCATCGCCGCTGTATTGCCGTCACCAATAGCGCGCGCGGCGCATCGCTGGCGCTACGCCAACCCGGTTGCAGCCGGCCCTGGCATCATGTTCGATGCGACCCAAAAGCTCGGCGTATGCGGCGACTGGCTTTTGGGCCCCGGCGTAGAAGCCGCTTGGCTGTCGGGAAATTCACTTGGCGCCCGTATCGCGGGCTAAGCCAACGCATCGGCTCGGTGCTTACGGTCTGCCGCTTGCCGAAAAATGGGGAATCAAATGGTGCGCAGTCTCGGCCCGCCTTGCGATCCAAATGCGGTCGCCAGGCGCTAAGATATCCTCGAGAAAATGCGCAGCCGCAAGCGGGGCATTGCAGAATGACCTTCAAAGGCATGGACGGGTGCGGACTCGAATGTCTAAGGTCCCGGCCTTGGAGTGCAGGAACACATGATTCGTCTCGACAACATCAGCAAGCAGAACGGCCAGCAGCTTCTCTTCATCGAAGCGTCGGCAGCCCTCCTCAGGGGCGAGAAAATCGGTCTCGTCGGTCCCAACGGGGCCGGCAAGACGACAATCTTCCGCATGATCGCGGGGCGCGAGCAACCCGACGAAGGCCAAGTATCGACCGATCGCGGCATCTCAATCGGCTATTTCAGCCAGGACGTGGGCGAAATGTCCGGCCGCAGTGCCGTGGCCGAGGTGATGGACGGTGCCGGTGCGGTGAGCGCGGTCGCGGCGGAATTGAAAGCGCTCGAGGCCCGCATGGCGGATCCCGACGCCGAAGATTTCGAGCAGGTCCTCGAACGCTTCGGGGAAGTGCAGGCGCGCTTCGAAGAGCTTGGCGGCTACGCGCTCGAGAGCCGGGCGCGCGAAACGCTGGCCGGCCTCAGCTTCAGCCAGGAGATGATGGACGGCGACGTCGGCGCATTGTCGGGCGGCTGGAAAATGCGCGTGGCGCTGGCCCGCATCCTGCTGATGCGCCCCGACGTGATGCTGCTCGACGAGCCCAGCAACCACCTCGATCTTGAAAGCCTCATCTGGCTCGAAGCCTTCCTCAAGGGCTACGAGGGCGCGTTGATGCTGACTTCGCACGACCGAGAATTCATGAACCGCATCGTCGACAAAGTGGTCGAGATCGACGGCGGCACGCTGACGACCTATTCGGGCAACTACGAATTCTACGAGATGCAGCGAGCGCAGAACGAGAAGCAGCAACAAGCGCAGTTCGAGCGCCAGCAGGCCATGCTCGCCAAGGAAATCAAGTTCATCGAACGCTTCAAAGCGCGCGCGTCGCACGCCGCCCAGGTGCAGAGTCGCGTCAAAAAGCTCGAGAAGATCGATCGCGTCGAACCGCCCAAGCGGCGCCAGACGGTCGCGTTCGAATTCATGGCGGCACCGCGATCGGGTGACGACGTGGTCGTGCTGCGGAACGTTCACAAGCGCTACGGCAACCGGACCATCTACGAAGCGCTCGATTACACGATCCGCCGCCGCGAGCGCTGTTGCGTGCTCGGCGTCAACGGGGCGGGCAAATCGACGCTGCTAAAGCTGGTCGCGGGCACGACAAAACCCGACACCGGAAGCGTGGCGCTCGGCGGCAGTGTCAAGATGGGCTATTTCGCCCAACATGCGATGGATCTTCTCGACGGCGACCGCACGGTCTTCGAATCGCTGGAAGGCTCGTTTCCGCGCGCAGGCCAAGGATCGCTGCGCACGCTGGCAGGCTGCTTCGGCTTTTCCGGGGACGAGGTGGAAAAGAAATGCCGCGTTCTCTCGGGCGGCGAAAAGGCGCGCCTGGTCATGGCGCAGATGCTCTACGATCCGCCGAACTTCCTCGTGCTCGACGAGCCGACGAACCATCTCGACATGGCAACTAAGGAGATGCTGATCGCCGCTCTCGCGAACTACGAGGGCACGATGCTGTTCGTCTCGCACGACCGGCGGTTCCTCGCGGCACTCTCCAATCGGGTGCTCGAACTCACCCCCGAAGGCATCCACCGCTACGACGGCGGCTACACCGAGTACGTCGCACGCACCGGCCAGGAAGCGCCCGGCCTGCACTGACCGCCGGCCATCAGCTGTGGAATACGAAGTCGGCGGCCATGCCTCCGGTGATCGTCGTGACTCCCAGCAACGTAACTGTCGTTCCGGAGCCGAGACTGATCGTCGCATTGCCGCCCGAATAGGTCGTTGCGGACTGGACGTCCGTTATGCTGGCAAAAGACGCGAAGGCGGCAATGTCGATCTGGTCGGTACCCGAAACGAAGCCGGATACCGTGTCCGCACCGCTGCCCATCACGAACGTGTCGGTGCCCGCCCCGCCGGTCAACGAATCGTTGCCGCCGCTGCCGACCAGCGTGTCGTTGCCGTCGCCGCCGATCAGCGTATCGTTGCCGGATCCGCCGTCGATGCGCGCACCCGTGCTGCCAGCGACCGTGATGTTGTCAGCAGAATTGCCGCCGGTGATCGTCTCGACATCGGTTGCCGTGATCCTGTTGGCGAAATTGCCGAGGCGAAGCGCGTCCGACCCTGCCCCCAAATCGATCTGACCGGCCGTCGACGCATTGCCGAGCGTGACGGTATCGGCATCGGTACCGCCGACGATGGTTTCGACGTTTGTAATCGTCAGCGTGTTGGCGCTGTCGGACAATGTCAAACGGTCGGTGCCGGCCCCGAGATCGATCGAGCCTGCGGTCATCTGCGCGCCGAGCGTGACCGTATCGGCTGCACCGCTGCCGATCAGCGTTTCGACGTTCGAAACCGCGACGGTGTTGCCCGTGGTTCCACCCAGTGCCAGACGGTCATTGCCGCCCGCAAGGTCGATGGACCCGCTTGTCGTCGCGGTCGATAGTACGATCGTGTCGGCAAGCGTGCCGCCTGTAAGCGTTTCGACGTTCGCAACCGCAATCGTGTTGGCGAAGTTGCCGAGCGCGAGCGCATCGCTGCCGTCGCGCAGATCGATCGAGCCCGTCGTCATCGCAGCGCCGAGCGTCGCCGTGTCGTCGCCGGATCCGCCGATCAGGGTTTCGACGTTCGCGACCGTCAGCGTATTGGCGAAGTTGCCGAGCAGCAAGCGGTCGTTGCCGGCTCCCAGATCGATCGTTCCCGAAACGGCAGCCGTCCCGAGCGTGACGGTGTCGGCGCGCGTGCCCGCGACAAGGGTTTCGACATTCAGCACCGTCACCGTGTTGGCGAAATTACCGAGCACGAGGCGGTCGTTGCCCGCCAGCAGATCAATGGTACCCGACGTCACGGCCGTGCCGAACGTGATCGTGTCGTTGTCGGTGTTGGCGACAACGGCTTCGACGTTCAGCACCGTGAGCGTGTTGGCCGAGCTGTCCAGGATCAGGCGGTCGGTGCCGGCACCGAGATCCACGATGGCCCCCGATTGAGCGCCAACCAGCGTCACCGTATCCGCACCTGCACTGCCGACAAGCGTTTCGACGTTGGCGACCGATACGGTGTTGCCAGACGTGCCGCCCAAAACCAAACGATCGTTGCCGTCCGAAAGATCGACCGATCCGCTCGCCAATGCGGAACCGAAGGTGACCGTGTCCGCCAGCGTTCCGCCGGTGACGGTTTCGACATTCGCGACCGTCAGCGTGTTCGCGAAGTTGCCGAGCACGAGCGCGTCGTTGCCGCCCCGCAGATCGACGGTGCCCGAGCCCATCGCCGTGCCGATCGTCACAGTGTCTGCGGCAGTACCGCCGACCAAGGTCTCGATATTTGCGACCGCAAGCGTGTTGACGAAATTGCCGAGCGTCAAACGATCGGCGCCTGCCAGCAGATCGATCGTGCCGGCCGTCATCACCGTGCCGAGCGTGACCGTATCCGCGCGCGTGCCGGCAACCAGCGTTTCGACGTTGAAAACCGTCAGCGTGTTGTTGAAATTGCCGAGCACCAAGCGGTCGCTGCCGTCCAGAAGATCGATGCTGCCCGAGACGATAGCCGTACCGAACGTGATCGTGTCGTCGTCGGCATTGGCGGTCAAAGTTTCGACGTTGAGAACCGTAAACGTGTTGGCGACCGCATCGAGGATCAGGCGGTCGTTGCCGGCCCCGAGATCGATCGTGGTGCCTGCCTGGCTGCCGACCAGCGAAACCGTGTCGGCGCCGGAACTGCCGACGATCGTCTCGATGTTCGAGATCGTGACCGTGTTGCCGGAACCGCCCAGAATCAGTCGATCATTGCCGGACATAAGATCGACGGACCCGCCGACGATCGCGGCGGCGAGCGTAACCGTATCTGCGAGCGATCCGCCGGTGACAGTCTCGACATTGGCCACGGTCAGGGCGTTGGCGAAATCGCCGAGAACGAGCGCATCGTTGCCGCCGCGCAGATCGACCGTGCCCGAGCCCATCGAGGTCGCGAGTGTGGCCGTGTCGTCCGCCGTGCCGCCGACCAAGGTTTCGACATTCGCGACCGCCAGGGTATTGGCGAAGTTGCCGAGCGTAAGGCGGTCGTTGCCGGCCAACAGATCGATGGTGCCAGCCGTGATCTCCGTGCCGAGGGTGATCGTATCGGCCCGCGTCCCGGCAACCAGCGTTTCGACGTTGAAAATCGTGACGGTATTGGCGAACTGGCCCAGCACCAGACGGTCGTTGCCGTCGAGCAGATCGACTGTGCCGGATGTAATTGCCGTGCCGAACGTGACCGTATCGTCGTCGGAATTAGCGACCAGCGTTTCGACATTCAGCAGCGTCACTGTGTTGGCCGTCGCGTCGAGGATCAGGCGGTCGTTGCCGGCCCCCAGATCCACCGTGGTGCCCGTCTGGCTGCCGAGCAGCGTGATCGTGTCCGCACCCGTGCTGCCGATCAGCGTTTCGACATTCGCAACGGCGCCCGTATTGCCGGCTGTGCCGCCCAGGACGAGGCGATCGTTGCCGTCCATCAAGTCGATCGTGACGCCCGACTGGATGCCAGCACCGAGTGCGACTGTATCCGCAAGCGATCCGCCGGTAACGGTCTCGACGTTCGTGACCGTTATCGTATTGGCGAAGTCGCCGAGCACCAGCGCATCGTTGCCGACCCCAAGATCGATCGAGCCCGAAGCCATCGCCGCAGCGATCGTCACCGTGTCGGCACCGGTACCGCCAACCAGCGTTTCGACGTTGCTGGCCGTCAGCGTATTTCCGAGGTTGCCGAGCACGAGGCGATCGGCCCCCGCCCCCAGATCCACCTCGGTGCCCGATTGGCTGCCCGCCAGCGTGACCGTGTCGGCGCCGGCCGCACCAATCAGCGTCTCGACGTTCGCGACCGTAAGCGTGTTCGCGGCACTGGACAGTACGAGACGGTCGTTGCCGCCCGAAAGGTCGATGCTGCCGGACACAATGGCCGTACCCAGCGCAATCGTATCGTCGTCGGTGCTGGCGACCAATGTCTCGACATTCAGCACCGTCAGCGTGTTGGTCGTGCTGTCGAGGATCAGGCGGTCGTTGCCCGCCCCCAGATCCACAGTGCCGCCGGATTGCCCGCCGACCAGCGCCACCGTGTCGGCACCCGTACCGCCGATTATGGTTTCGACATTCACGACCGTCAGCGTGTTGGCGAAATTGCCGAGCACAAGCCGGTCGTTGCCCTCGAGCAGATCGACCGTGCCTGCCGTCGCCGCCGCACCGAGCGTGACCGTGTCGTTGTCGGTATTGCCGACCAGGGTTTCGACGTTCAGCACCGTGATCGTATTTGCGGCAGTGTCGAGGATCAGCTGGTCGTTACCCGCCCCCAGATCCACCGACGCGCCCGATTGAGTGCCGAACAGCGTGACCGTATCGGCACCGGTGCCGCCGACGATCGTTTCGACGTTCGATACCGTGACTGTGTTGCCTACCGTGCTGCTGGCCAGCACCAAGCGATCGTTGCCTGCGACAAGGTCGATCGAAGCGCTCGTCGTCGCCACGCCCAGCGTGACCGTGTCAGCCAGCGAACCGCCGACGACCGTTTCGACGTTGCTCGCCGTGAGCGTGTTCGCGAAATTGCCGAGGGCGAGCGAATCGTCGCCGTCGCCCAGATCGACCAAGCCCGTCGTCATCGCCGTGCCGATCGTCACCGTATCGCTCGTGGTACCGCCGACGAAGGTTTCGACATTGGTTGCCGTCAGCGTGTTCTCGAAATTACCCAGCACCAAGCGGTCGTTGCCGGCCCCGAGATCGACAGCACCGTCGAGCATCTGGGTTGCCAGCGTGATCGTGGCTGCAAGCGAGCCGCCGACGACCGTTTCGACATTGAGGACAGTCAGCGTATTGGCGAAATTGCCCAGCACGAGACGGTCGTTGCCGTCGCCCAGATCGACCGTCCCGGCCGTTATCGCGGTCGCGATCGACACCGTATCGTCTTCGGTGCCGCCGACCAAAGTTTCGACGTTGGCGACCGTCAACGTATTGGCCTGATCGCCGAGCGCCAAACGGTCGTTGCCGCCCAGCAGATCGACGGTGCCCGATACGACCGCCGTTCCGAGCGAGATCGTATCGGCACCGGCACTGCCGACCAGCGTTTCGATGTTGAAAACGGAAATCGTGTTGCCCGAAGTGCCGCCCAGCACGAGCCGATCGCTGCCGCCCGAAAGATCGACGGTCCCGCTGGTTACAGCGGCACCCAACGTAACAGTATCGGCAAGCGAACCGCCGGTCAGCGTTTCGACATTCGCGACGGTCAGCGTATTTGCAAAGTCGCCCAAGAACAGCTGGTCGGTGCCCGCGCCCAGATCGATCGAGCCTGCACTCAACGCCGCGCCGATCGTAACCGTGTCGTCGGTCGTGCCGCCGACCAAAGTTTCGACGTTCGATGCCGTCAGTTCATTGGCAAAGTTGCCGAGCGCAAGGCGGTCAGCCCCCGCCCCCAGATCGACCGAACCGTCGATCGCCTGCGTGCCCAGCGCCACCGTATCGGCAAGCGATCCGCCGATCAGCGTTTCGACGTTCGTCGCCGTCAGCGTATTGGCGAAGTTGCCCAGCACAAGACGGTCGCTGCCGTCGAGCAGATCGATGGTGCCGCTCGCCACAGC
Source organism: Magnetospirillum sp. (assembly GCA_027532905.1). NCBI lineage: Bacteria > Pseudomonadati > Pseudomonadota > Alphaproteobacteria > Rhodospirillales > Rhodospirillaceae > Magnetospirillum > Magnetospirillum sp. Next base: position 533,583 of record JAPZUA010000002.1, on the reverse strand, counting down.
CGAGCCGAATGTAATCGTATCGTTGTCGGTATTGGCGACGAGGGTTTCGACGTTCAGCACCGTCACCGTGTTGGCCACGGTGTCGAGGCTCAGGCGGTCGTTGCCAGCCCCCAGATCCACGGTCGTGCCCGATTGGCTGCCGATCAGCGCGATCGTGTCGGCGGCCGCACTGCCGATCAGCGTTTCGACATTCGCAACGGCACCCATGTTGGCGGCACTGCCGCCCAAGATCAGCCGATCGTTGCCCGCTCCCAGATCGATCGTCGCCCCCGCACCGATGGCCGAGCCCAGCGTGACCGTATCCGCAAGCGATCCGGCGACGACTGTTTCGACGTTCGTGAGCGTCAGCGTATTGGCGAAATCGCCAAGCACGAGCGCGTCGCTGCCCGCACCGAGATCGACCGAACCGGCACTCATCGCGGAAGCGAGCGCCACCGTGTCGGCGTCGGTTCCGCCGACGATGGTTTCGACGTTGCTCGCCGTCACCTCGTTGGCAACATTGCCCAGCACCAACCTGTCGGCACCAGCACCAAGATCGACCGTGGTCCCCAACTGGGCGCCGACGAGCGTGACCGTGTCGGCGCCAGAACCGCCGACCAGCGTTTCGACGTTCGCGACAGCGAGGGTATTGGCCGCCGTCCCGCTCGCCAGCACGAGGCGGTCGTTGCCGTCCGAAAGATCGATACTGCCTGCCGTCATTGCCGAGCCGAGCGTGACGCTGTCGTTGCCCGTGTCGGCGATCAAGGATTCGACGTTCAGCAGCGCAAGCGTATTGTCCGCACCGGCGCTGTTGAGGATCAGGCGATCGTTGCCGGCCCCCAGATCCACCGTCGTGTCGGACTGGCTGCCAACCAGCGTAACCGTATCCGCACCCGAACTGCCGACCAGCGTTTCGACATTCGCGACGGCAATGGTGTTGCCTGCGGTTCCGCCCAACACCAAGCGGTCGCTGCCGGCCGCAAGATCGATCGACCCGCTGGCAAGCGAGGCCGCGAGCGTGACCGTATCGGCAAGCGATCCGCCGGTCAGCGTTTCGACGTTTGTGGCCGTCAGCGTATTGGCGAAATCGCCCAAGGTCAGCCTGTCGGTGTCGGCGCCGAGATCGATCGATCCAGCCGTCATCGACGTGCCGATTGTTACCGTGTCGTCTTCGGTGCCACCGACCAAGGTTTCGACATTGGCGACGGTCACCGAGTTCGGGAAATTGCCCAGCACAAGTCGGTCGTTTCCGGCACCAAGATCGACCGATCCGTCGAGCATGCGGCTGCCCAAGGTGATCGTATCGGCAAGCGAACCACCGGTCAGCGTTTCGACGTTAGTCGCCGTCAGCATATTGGCGAAATTGCCGAGCACCAAACGGTCGTTACCCGCCAACAAATCTACGGCGCCCGTGGTGATGGCGGTGCCAAAGGTGATCGTGTCGTTGTCGGTATTGGCGACCAAGGCTTCAACATTCAGCAAAGTCAGCGTGTTGGCCGTCGCATCGAGAATCAGGCGGTCTTCGCCCGCCCCCAAATCCACCGTCGTGCCCGACTGAGCACCAACCAGGGAGACCGTGTCCGCACCCGTGGCACCGACGATCGTTTCGGCATTCGCGACCGTGACCGTGTTGGCGGCCATGCCGCTCGCCAGCACGAGCCGGTCGTTGCCCGCCAGCAGATCGACGGTGCCGGCCGTGACGGCCGTGCCGAACGTGATCGTGTCGTTGTCGGTATTGGCGACCAGCGTCTCGACATTCAGCACCGTCAGCGTATTGGCCGTGGTGTCGAGGATCAGGCGGTCGTTGCCCGCCCCCAGATCCACCGTCGCGCCCGATTGGCTGCCGACAAACGTAACTGTATCGGCACCCGAACTGCCGACGATCGTTTCGATGTTCGCGACCGTCAGCGTATTGCCAGACGTGCCGCCCAGAACCAACCGATCATTGTCGGCCAATAGGTCGATCGAACCATTCGCCTGCGCCGCACTCAGCGTGACTGTGTCGCCGAGCGCGCCGCCCGTGAGCGTTTCGACGTTCGCGACGGTCACCGTGTTGGCAAAGCTGCCGAGCGATAGCGTATCGTTGCCGGCCCCCAGATCGACCAGCGCCGACGCTGCCGCCGAACTGACCGCCACGGTGTCGGCCGCCGTGCCGCCGGCGACGGTTTCGACGTTGGCGACCGTCAGCGCGTTCGCGGAGTTGCCGAGCACGAGACGGTCTGCACCCGCACCCAAATCCACGGATGTGCCCGACTGGCTTCCGAGCAACGTGACGGTATCCGCACCGGACCCGCCAACGAGCGTTTCGACATTCGCAACCGCGACGGTGTTGGCGCTTGTGCCGCTTGCCAGCACAAGGCGATCGTTGCCGGCAAGAAAGTCGATGGTGCCGGCTGTGATGGCTGTGCCGAACGTGATGCTGTCGTTGCCGACGCCGGCGATCAAAGTTTCGACGTTCGACACAATCAACGTGTTAGCCGCCGAGTCGAGAACCAAGCGATCGTTTCCCGCCCCCAGATCGACGGTCGTGCCGGACTGGCCGCCAACCAGCGTGACCGTGTCCGCACCCGCACTGCCGATCAAGGTTTCGACATTGAGGACCGTGATCGTGTTGGCGGAAGTGCCGCCGAGAACCAAGCGATCGCTGCCGGCCGCAAGATCGACGGACCCGCTCGCCACCGCAGCACCCAGCGTGACCGTATCGCCGAGCGCGCCGCCGGTGAGCGTTTCGACGTTCGCAACCGTCACCGTATTGGCAAAGCTGCCGAGGACAAGCGCGTCGTTGCCGCCCAAGAGATCGACCAAACCTGTCGTCATGGCTGTCGTGATGGCGACCGTATCTTCGTCGGTCCCGCCGACCAGCGTTTCGACGTTCGCAGCCGAAAGTTCATTGTAGAAATTGCCGAGCGCCAAGCGGTCGTTTCCCGCCCCCAGATCGACCGAGATGCCGAGCTGGCTGCCGACGAGCGTTACCGTATCGTTGGCAGTGCCGCCGACCAGCGTTTCGACATTCGCAACCGCGAGCGTGTTGCCCGCCGTGCCGCTCGCCAGCACGAGGCGGTCGTTGCCGCTCGAAAGATCGACGCTGCCGGCCATCACGGCGGTACCGAACGTCACACTGTCGTTGCCGGTATCGCCGAGCACGGATTCGACGTTCGTGACCGTCAGCGTATTCGCGGCCCCGGCACTGTTCAAAACCAGGCGGTCCAAGTCGGCGCCCAGATCCACCGTGGAGCCCGACTGGCCGCCGACCAGCGTTACGGTATCCGCTCCCGCACTGCCGATCAGCGTTTCGGCGTTAGCGACGGTAATCGTATTGCCGGACGTGCCGCCGAGCGTCAAGCGATCGTTGCCGGCCGCAAGATCAATCGACCCGCGCGTCATCGCAGCACCCAGCGTGACCGTGTCGGCAAGCGCACCGCCGGTCAGGGTTGCGACGTTGCTGACAGTGAGCGTATTGGCGAAACCGCCCAGCACAAGCGCATCGTTGCCGCCGCCAAGATCGATGGAGCCCGCAGTCATTGCCGTGCCGAGCGTCACGCTGTCGTCGTCGGTGCCGCCAAGCAAGGTTTCAACGTTGCTGACAGTCACTTCGTTGTAGAAATTGCCCATCACGAGGCGGTCGTTGCCGGCCCCAAGATCCACAAGGACGCCGAGCTGCGTGCCGGCCAGCGTGACGGTATCCGCAGCAGAGCCGCCAACCAAGGTTTCGACGCCCGCGATCGTGATCGTGTTGCCGACCGTACCGCCCGCCAATGTGACGCGGTCGTTGCCGGACTGAAGGTCGATGCTGCCGCTCGTTAGGGCCGTGCCGAACACGATCGTGTCGTTGTCGACATTGGCGATCAAGGTTTCGACGTTCAACACGGTCAGCGTATTGGCCGTCGTATCAAGGACGAGGCGATCGCTGCCGGCACCCAGATCCACCGTGGAGCCTGTCTGGCTGCCAACCAAAATGACGGTATCCGCACCGGAACTACCGACGATCGTCTCGGCGTTAGCGACCGAAACCGTATTGCCCGCGCCGCCGCCCAGCACCAAGCGATCGTTGCCGCCCAACAGATCGACGCTGCCCGAAGTGACGGATGCGCCGAACGTGACCGTGTCGTTGCCAGTATCGGCGACCAAGCTCTCGACGTTCAACACCGCGAGCGTATTGCCAAGACCGAGACTCTGCAGGATCAGACGATCGGCACCTGCCCCCAGGTCCACCGTGGAATTCGATTGGCTGCCGACAAGCGTCACTGTATCCGCACCGGCACTGCCGATCACTGTTTCGACATTCGCCACGTCAACCGTATTTCCGGACGTGCCGCCGAGAACCAGACGGTCATTGCCGGCCAAAAGATCGACGGAACCGCTCGCGAGCGCAGCGCCAAGCGTGACCGTGTCGGCAAGCGAAGCACCCGTGATCGTTTCGACGTTCGCGACCGTCAGCGTGTTGGCAAAACTGCCGAGGGCGAGCGCATCGTTGCCCGCACCGAGATCAATCGTGCTCGAACCTGCTGCCGCCGAGAGCGTCACGGTGTCGTCGCTCGTGCCGCCGAGCAGCGTTTCGACATTGCCTACCGTCAGCGTATTGGCAAGATTGTCGAGCACCAAGCGGTCGGCCCCCGTCCCCAGATCCACCGCCGTGCCCAACTGGGCGCCGACCAGCGTGACCGTATCGGCACCGGTGCTGCCGATCAGAGTTTCGACATTCGCGACCGTGAGCGTGTTGGAAGCCGTGCCGTTCGCGAGAACCAGTCGGTCGTTGCCGTCCAGCAGGTCGATGCTGCCCGACAGCACGGCCGAGCCGATCGTGACCGTATCGTTGTCGCTGTTGGCGACCAATGTTTCGACGTTCAGCACGGTGAGTGTGTTGGCCGTGGTGTCGAAGATCAGCCGGTCCGCACCGGCCCCCAGATCGACCGTGGCGCCTGTCTGGCCGCCAACCAGTGCGACCGTATCCGCACCCGTACCGCCGACGATGGTTTCAATATTGGAAACGGTCAGCGTGTTGGCGAAGTTGCCAAGAACGAGACGATCGTTGCCGGTCGAAAGGTCGATCGTGCCGTTGGACGCCGCCGAACCCAATGTGACCGTATCGGCAAGCGTCCCGCCGGTGATCGTTTCGACGTTCGTGGCCGTAGCCGTATTGGCAAAGTTGCCGAGCGCAAGCGCGTCGTTGCCCGCCCCCAAATCGATCCGGCCCAAATTTATTCCGGCCCCGAGCGTTACCGTATCGTCGGATGTGCCGCCGACCAACGTTTCGATATTGCTTGCCGTCAGCGCATTCGCGAAATCGCCGAGCACGAGACGGTCGTTACCCGCCCCCAAATCCACACTGGTGCCCGATTGGCTATCGGCCAGCGTGACCGTGTCGGCGCCGCTGCTGCCGATCAGTGTTTCAACATTTACGACCGCGACGGTATTGGCAAATGTGCCGCCCGACAGCACGAGGCGATCGTTGCCTGCCAGCAGGTCGATCGTACCCGAGGTGACAGCCGTACCGAACGTGACAGTGTCGTCGTCGCTGTTAGCAACCAAAGTCTCGACGTTCAGCACCGTGACCGTGTTCGCCGCAGCGTCGAGAACCACGCGGTCAGTACCGGCTCCCAAATCCAAGGTGATGCCCGCTTGGCTGCCGACGAGCGCGATCGTATCCGCCCCGGCGGTACCGATCAGCGTTTCGACATTCGCGACCGAAACCGTGTTGCCGGAGGTGCCGCCCAGCACAAGGCGATCGTTGCCGGCCAAAAGATCGACCGAGCCGTCCGTCAGAGCGCTGCCCAGCGTAACCGCGTCGGCAAGCGTTCCGCCCGTCAGCGTCTCGACATTTGCAAGCGACAGCGTGTTGGCAAAATCGCCCAGGACGAGCGCGTCGTTGCCGGCACCGAGATCGATCGAAGCCGCATTCAGCGCCGCCGCGATCGTGATCGTGTCGCTATCCGTGCCGCCGACCAATGTCTCGACATTGGCCACCGCCGCTGTGTTGGCAAAGTTGCCGAGCGCCAGACGGTCGTTGCCCGCCAGCAGATCGACGGTACCGGATACGACAGCCGTGCCGAACGTGATCGTATCCGCACGCGTGCCGGCGACGAGGGTTTCCACGTTGAAGAGCGTCGCCGTATTGTTGAATTGGCCCAGCACCAGACGGTCGTTGCCGTCGAGCAGATCGATCGTGCCGGACGTGACGGCGTTACCGATCGTGATCGTATCGTCGTCGGCGTTGGCGACGAGCGTTTCGACGTTCACCACCGTCAGCGTGTTGGGAGCCGCATCGAGGACGAGGCGGTCGAGGCCTGCGCCCAAATCGACCGTGCCGCCGGTCTGGCTGCCGACCAGCACGACCGTATCGGCGGCGGCGCTCCCGATCAGCGTTTCGACGTTCGAGACGGTAATTGTGTTGCCGGCACTGCCGCCGAGAATCAGTCGATCGTTCCCGTCCGAAAGATCGATGGAGCCGCTCGTCGTTGCGGTGCTCAGTGTCACCGTGTCGGCAAGCGAGCCGCCCGTCAGCGTCTCGACGTTCCCGACCGTCAGCGAATTCGCGAAACCGCCGAGAACGAGCGCGTCATTGGCCGCCCCGAGATCCACGACGCCGGAAGCCATCGCCGTCGTGATAGTCACGGTATCCGCACCCGTACCGCCCATGAGGGTTTCGGCATTGGCCACGGTGAGTTCGTTGGCAAAATTGCCCAACACGAGGCGGTCGTTGCCGGCAAGCATGTCGATGCTGCCCGACGCGATCGCTGTGCCCAGCGTGATCGTGTCTGCGCGGGTCCCTCCGAGCAGCGTTTCGACGTTGCGGACCGTCAGCGTATTGTTGAAATTGCCCAGAACGAGTTGGTCGTTGCCGTCGAGAAGATCGAGGGTTCCGGCCGTCACGGCAGTACCGACCGTGATGGTGTCGTTGTCGCTACCGGCGACCAACGTTTCGACGTTCAGGACCGTGACCGTGTTCGCCGCGTCATCGAGGATCAGCCGGTCAGCACCTGCTGCCAGATCGACGGTGACGCCCGATTGGCTGCCAACCAGCGTAACCGTATCGGCACCGGTACCGCCGATTATCGTGTCGGCAACGGAATAGCTATAGGTGCCACCGGAATTTCCAAGCGATATCGGCATTGTCCACCTAATTGGCTAAGTCGTCTTCTGACAACAAGAAAAACTTATAGCACCTCTAAGATGGTTAAAGAAAAGGCTTTTTGCGGGCCGAATCGGTGCGTGCGACCCCGCTGAAAGCGGGATCCTCGGGGCGGCCGAACTGCCAATGAATTCAAATGCGCGCGGGCAAGCGCGTCATGCCGAAAAGAGCGCGCGATCAGCGGGCTGCGAGATCGCGTGCACCGGCCAAAGCCGCATCTTCCGCACGGATGCGCACGAAGAGGGCGGCGGCGTTCAGCGCCGTAAAGGCGGCTGCATAGACCGGCATGCCGAGACAAAGCGGCAGCACGGCAATCTCGCCCACGACAACCGCATAGTTGGGGTGCGACATGAAGCGATACGGCCCGCGCCGCACGAGCGGCGCATTCGGCAGCACCACGATGCGCGTCGTCCAGCGGCGCCCGAGGGTCGCGATCGTCCAAACGCGCAAAACCTGGATTGCGAGAAAAACCGCCAGCCAGCCGTTCTCGACCGGGCTGTCCCATCCGCCGATCCAGAGCCCGCCAAGCCATGCCGCATGCAGGGCCACGATCAGCGGATAGTGGCCTGCACCGAACTCGACGGCGCCTTGCGCCATCAGCGCCGCAGTGTTGCGCCGGGCATACCACAGCTCGGCCAGACGTTCGGCGGTTACGAAGGCCAAAAGCAGTGCCGCCGGGATCATGCCGCGTCTTTAAGCGAAACGCAGCTTGCCGAAAAGCCAGGTCCCATCGCCGTCAGCAACGTGCGCGGCGCCAGCCCGCTGCGCACAACACGCTCGAGCACGAAGAGTGCTGTCGGCGCCGACATGTTGCCGAAATCGGCCAGCACGGCGCGTTCGTGGTCGAGCGAACCCTGCTCCAGCGCAAAGGCGCGCTCGAGAGCCGCCACCACTTTGGTGCCGCCCGGATGGAAGACGAGCCGGTCGAAATCGGCAAATTCCAAATCCGCGCGCGCGAGAATGCCCGCAACGGCCGGGCGCATATGCGCCTCGGCAAAGGGCGGAATGGCGCGGTCGAAGATCACGCCGAAGCCTTGCGGATCGATCGACCAGCCCATGACGTCGATCGTTGCGGGCCAAAGATGCTGGCCGCTCATCTCGAGGGCGGCAATGCCTGCACCGTCCGTGCGCAGCACACAGGCAGCCGCGCCGTCGCCGAACAAGGCGGTCGCGACAATGTTGGCTTTGGTCAATTTGTCGAGGCGAAAGGCAAGCGTGCAAAGCTCGATCACGACCAGCAGTACGACACTGCCGGGGCGCGCGACGGCAAGCCTTGCTGCGAGCGCAAGCCCACTGACGCCGCCGGCACAGCCAAGCCCGAACACGGGCACGCGTTCCACGTCGGCGCGAAAGCCCATGCGTCCGGCAGCGTGCGCCTCGAGGCTCGGCGTCGCAATGCCCGTCGAGGACACAGTGACGATCGTGTCGACCGCCGACGGCGCGAGACCGGCTTCGTCCAAAGCCCGCGTCGCAGCATCTACGAAGAGCGCCAACGCGCCGTCGAGAAAAGCTTCGGTACGTTCCGGCCATCCCAAGGGCTGGAAATACCAGTCGATCGGCCTCACAGCATAGCGACTGCGGATGCCGGAACTCTCGAACACGCGCGCCAGGCGCTCGTAGTCGCCGACACGTCCGGCAAATCCGCGATGCGCGGCCTCTGCGACGTCGCATTGCTCGATTTTGTGCGGCGGCACGGCCGTCGCGAGCGAGACGAGTTGGGCTGTCGGCGGCATGTTGCGTCCTGTCGGTCGTCGCTGGTTGCAGATGCACGCAGCAATGCGGCAAGCAGGAAACGCTTGCCGCATTGTCGCCGTGCTTGGCGATTACATCCAGTAGCCGGGCGCGCTGTAGTACTTATCGACCTTGCGGCCGTACTCGGCGGTCCACTCGAAATTGCCGTCGCTGTCGTAGTTCGGGGCCGCTTCCAGAATCTTCTTGTCGATATCCACCACGTAACCACCCAGTTTGGTGTCGTAGGCAAGCGTCGCCCACGGCATGGGATGGTGCTTCTCGTTCATGCCGAGAAAGCCGCCGAATGAAAGAACGGCGTAAATGGCGCGGCCGCTCGTGCGGTCGATCAGAATGTCGTCGACCGTGCCGAGCTTTTCGCCTTTGCGGTTGAAAACCTTGGCGTCCTTGACCTTGTCGGCGGCGATAAGCGAAGCGACTGTACCCGTATTGCTGTTCATCATCGGCAAACTCCTTGATGTCGATTGGGGGTGGATCGAAACGATCTGCATCGCAATATGTCGAGCCGTACCGGCAGCCCCTGCCGCTGCAGATCGACGCAATGTAGGTGCGGCTTGCTTTGCAGCGGTAGTTTCGGGAACTACGCAGGGCCACTTAGCGCGGATGCCACGCTCTCCCCATATTTAAGCCGCGATTGGCGCCTTCAATCGCGCCGATACATCCGGCAAGCCCGCAAACTGCCACAACGCCCGGGGGCCAACATGCGCAGTACGACCGTTGCCAAGGCCTTTCCTATCGTCTGTGTCGGCGGATCTGCCGGCGGCCTCGATGCGTATGTCCGGCTGCTGTCGCAGCTGCCGGCGGATATGGGGGTGGCGGTCGTCATCGTGAACCATATGCGGCAGGTGGCGACATTGCTGCACCAGATCCTGCCGAAACACACCGCAATGCCGGTCATGCTCATTGCAGACGGCATGCCGATCCGCGTCGACTGCGTGTTCATCATTCCGGAACGTACCGATCTCCATGTCCACAACGGCCGGTTCCGTCTCGCGGCTATATCCAAACCGCGCGGTTGGCCGGATGTGATCACCGTGTTTTTGCGCTCGCTCGCGCGGAACTGGAAAGGACCGCTCGTCGCCGTCATCGTTTCGGGCCTCGACGGCGACGGGGCGGCCGCCTTGCGCGGAATCAAAGCTGTCGGCGGCATCACAATCGCGCAAGACCCGATATCGGCCAAACAGCCGGACATGCCGATATCGGCAATCGGCACGGGCTTCATAGATTTCATCCTGACGCCCGAGAAGATCGGGCAAACGATCGCGGCACTCGCGCACGAAAAAAGCGCGCTCCGCGCCAAGCAGCTGCGTGCCGCCGCGTTCGCTTGAGTGAGGCCCGGCGCTTGTTCGGCGACGCCGACGGAGACAGAGAGTCTATATCTTGAGCAGAATCCGATTGAGGAACTCGCGCGCGCGCTCTGTCTTAGGCGACCCAAAAAAATCCTCGACACCGCTCTGCTCGACGATGCGGCCCTTGTCCATGAAGACGATCTCGTCGGCGACTTCGCGCGCAAATCCCATCTCGTGGGTCACGACCAGCATCGTCATGCCGTCGCGCGCAAGATCCCGCATGACCTTCAGCACTTCGCCGATCATTTCCGGGTCCAACGCCGACGTCGGTTCGTCGAACATCATGACCTTGGGCTCGAGCGCGAGTGCCCGCGCGATCGCCGCACGCTGCTGCTGACCGCCCGACAGGCGCGCAGGGTACTTGTCCGCCTGGTCGAGAATCCCGACCCGGTCGAGATAGTGGCGCGCTTTCGCCTCCGCCTCGCGGCGCGGCAGACCCTTGGCCTTCATTGGCGCCAGAACCACGTTGTCGAGCACGGACAGATGCGGATAGAGCTCGAAATGCTGAAAGACCATGCCGACATTGAGCCGCAGCTTCGGCAGATTCTTGCAGGTCCGCACGCCGACGCCGTCTACGAATACCTCGCCGCCTTGGAACGGCTCGAGGCCGTTCACGCAGCGCAGCAGCGTGCTCTTGCCCGAGCCGCTCGGCCCGCAGATCACGATCCGGCTGCCGATATTCACGTCGAGCGACACGTTTTCGAGTGCCCGAAAAGCACCGTAGTCCAGACAGACATCCCGTATCGCGACGATCGGTAGGGTCATTCTATGCCTGCTTTTCGAAATGCCTGGAGAGGAGCGAGCCCGCGTAGCACACCGCGAAGTATGCGAGTGCCGCAAAGCTGTAGAGTTCGACGGGGCGAACGGTGCGTTCCGCAATCATCGACGTCGTATGCATAAGTTCGTGGTAGCCGATCACATAGGCAACCGTCGTTCCTTGGAACACCACGATGCATTGGGTGGTCAGTGCGGGCCGCATCGCGCGGATGGCTTGGGGCAACACGATGTAGCGCATCGTCTGCGCGTAGCTGAGCCCCGAAGACAGGCCCGCCTGGACTTGGCGCGTGCCAACCGACTGGACGCCGGCACGCACGATTTCGCCGAAATAGGCCGCGAAAAATACGACGAACGCGACGATGACGGAAGCGCCGTCGTCGATCGAACGGCCGACGATCAGCGGAACCGAAAAATAGAACCAGAACAGGATCAGCACGAGCGGATTGCTGCGCAGCGTATGCACGAAACCAGCGCAGACGGTGCTGAGCCAACGCCGCCGACTGAGTCGCCCGATCGCGATCAAGCAGCCGATCGGAAAGCTGAGTACGATCACCACGGCGGCAAGCTGCAGGCTGGTGCCTAAGCCGCGCATCAGAAGCGGAAAATTGGCGCTGACGACGTTCCAATCCATTCAGGCGTCGCTCTTTTCGCGTTTGATGAGGCCTGGGATGTAGGCGCGCCGCTCGACCCACCCCATGAGAACGATGACCGCGATCGTGGTGCAGACATAGGTCGCCGACGCCACCGTATACGCCTCGATGCCCTTGAACGACCACGCTTCGATTTTGCGCGCCACGCTCGAAATCTCGGCGACGCCGATCGTCAACGCAAGTGCCGTGTTCTTGAAGATGGTTAGAAACTCCGACGTGATCGCCGGAATAATGATCCGAACGGCATACGGAACGATCACGTACCGGTACATCTGGAACGGCGTCAGCCCCGTCGACAGTGCAGCTTTGAACTGCCCCGGCGGAATGGCGAGGATGGCCGAGCGAATCTGCTCGGCGACGCGCGCGGCCGTGAACAACGACAGGCCGATCACGGCCGTCCAATAGGGCGCTTCGTCGAGCCGGTTCCAATAGAGCTGCAAATGCTTGGGCAGAAATTCCGGAAAAACATAAAGCCACAAAAAGAGCTGCAGCAAGAGAGGCACGTTGCGGAAAACTTCGACATAGAAGGTGCCCGCAAACCGCAAGGCACGCGACGGCGTGTTGCGCATCACGCCGACGGCGATGCCGATCCCAAGCGCCAGGAACCAGGAGAGCAAGGCAAGATGGAGGGTGGTGAAGATGGCATCGACGATCCAAGTGAAGTAAGGCTGTTCGAGCAGCATCCCCCATCTGAATTCGTAGCGCATCGCCTAGCGCAGCTTTCGCAGAAAGCGGCGCATCTGCGCAAGGCCGGCTTCGATCTCGGGCACCGAGGCATTGAAGACGAACCGCATATGCCCTTCGCCGTTCCGCCCGAACACGCTGCCCGCAATGCCCGAAACGCGCGCCTGCTCGAACATCGCCGCACGCAGTGCCGCCGACTTCATGCGATATCCCTTGAACGACGGAAAGGCAAAATAGGCCCCCTCCGCCCGATGGCAGGAAACGCCCGGCAGATCGTTGAGTCCGTCGACGAGTGCGTCGCGCTGGCGCTGGTAGTTGTCGAGCATCTTCGCGAGCGGAATATCGCCCTGCACGCGGTCGCGCATCAGCGCCGCAGCCGTACCCGCCTGCGCAAACGAAGTCACGCACGTGATCGTGTGCGAAGAGATCATTTGGATCTTTTCGCTGAGCGCTGCGGGTGCAACGATCCAGCCCACGCGCCAGCCGAACATGTTGTAGATCTTGCTGGCCGTCTGCACCGTGATGGTGCGCGCATACATACCGGGCAACGACGCAAGGCTCACATGCCTGCGCCCGTCGTACATGAAGCGCTCGTAGGCTTCGTCCATCAAAACAATCAGATCGTGCTTGCGCGCGACGCGCGCCACCATCTCGAGGTCGGCGCGGTCGAGCACGCGTCCGGTCGGATTGTGCGGATTGCAAAGGATCAGAATTCGCGACTTCGGCGTGATCCGCTTCGTCAACGCGGCTTCGGTGAGCTTGAAGCCGTCCTTCTCGTGGATCGGAACCGGAACAGGCGTGGCCCCCGACAGCCGCACCATCGGCTCAAAGCTGAGCCAGCCCGGATCTTCGAGCAACACCTCGTCGCCGCGATCGACGAGCGCAAACAGGGCCGACAGAATCGCCTGCTTGCCCCCGACCGTCACGGTGACGTCCGTTTCAGGATCGACCGACATTGCGTTTTCGCGCGCGAGCTTGTGCACGATGGCTGCGCGCAGCTCCGGAATGCCGCGCGAGTCGGCGTAGAACGAAGCCTGCGCCGACTTCAAATAGGCAACCGCCGCTTTTTTGATGTGCGCAGGCGTATCGGCTTTCGTCCCGAAATCGTGGATGCGAACACCCTCGGCGCGCAGCTCACGAATGCGCCGGATCGAGGCGAGCGACGACGAAAAAGCGATCTTCGCGATCCGCTCTGCAAATTTCTGGCGCACCATCAGCAACTCCTCGCGTGCGGCTCAGGTCCGCGGCGGCAGCCAGGCTTCGATCCCGAAGGGGCACTGGTTGTCGAGCACGACGCGCAGCGCATTCGTCATCGGCAGCGGGAATCCCGCCTTTGGGTTCTTCTCGCCAAACCATTCGTCGTAGAGCTTGTCGAAATCGCCGGTGCTGATCATGTAACAGAGCGCATGGTTGACCGTGCGCGCCCATTTGGAATCGTTCTGCGGAAGAATGATGCCGCTTGGGATGCAGAAGAGTTCCGGCCCGTGCACGGTCCACTCCTCGGGATCCTTGGCCTTGACCTGGAGTGCACGCAACGCGGAATCGAGCGTGATGTGAACGTCCGTACGCCCCTGATCGAGCGCCAGAAACCCGACGGCATGGGTCGGAAAGGTCACAATTCGCGGCGGCGGCACGATCTTGCCGGTCTCGCCCATCTGCGTGAGCACTTTCTGCTCCACACTGCCGTTCGTGACGCCGATGCGCTTGCCACCGAGTTCGGAATAGTCGCGGATCGGCGTGCTCTTGCGGTGGAGCATCTGCACGCAAGTAAGGTTGTTAATCAGCGAGAAATCGACCACGTCTTCGCGCTCGATCGTTTTGCCGGTCGAGCCGAGTACCCAGTCGAGCGTGCCATTCACGATCAGCGGGATGCGCGTTTCCGGCGTCACGCGGCGGAACTCGAGGGCGATCGGCGTCCCCATCTTGCGCTGGATGAGCTGATGGAGTGCGCGGCTGAGTTCGACAGACCAGCCGGCGACTTCGCCCTTTTCGTCAACGTAACCGTAGGGCGGCGTGCCTTCCTGGGCGCCGACGACGAGGCGTTTCTCGCGCAGTACCTTGTCGTATTTGCTTTGGGCCGCCGCATCCGTGCCGAAGGCCGCCAAGGCCACAAGGCTTGCAAGGACGGCGCAGACTGCGGAAACAGCGGGTCGAAACATCATGTTTGCTCTCCCATGCGAACCGTTTTCGTCCGCGCATCGCAGCGCGAGGCGGCGCTCGAATGCGCCTATGACGCGAGAATTAGGACGCACGCGCGGATAACCGTCCAATCCCGTGTTTGGATCATATCGATAATGAATTTTTATAGCACCTGCGGCACACTGACGCCGAAACGGATTCGCCCCGGTTGAGGTTTTGGGTCGCATGCTGGATCTTCGCAATCTCGAAACGTTCCTTTGGGTGTCGCGGCTGGGCGGTTTTCGCGCGGCGGCAGAAAGGCTTAACACGACGCAGCCCGCGATATCCGCCCGCATCGCGATACTCGAACGGGATCTAGGCGCGCGCTTGTTCGACCGCCGCGCCCGGCGAGTGGTGCTCACGGCCAAAGGCAGCGAACTCGTCGATTACGTCGAAAAGATGCTGCAGCTTCGCGCGGACATGCTGGGCGCGATCGGCGACCCCGCTTCGTTGCGCGGCAGCCTCCGGCTCGGCGTGCCGGAAACCATCGTGCATACTTGGCTTGCCGAACTCGTCGAACAGATCAGCAGCACCTACCCGTCCGTTACCCTCGACATCGAGGTCGATTCGACGCCTGCCTTGCGTGAGGGCTTGCTTGCCGAGAAGCTCGATCTTGCGTTTCTGCACGGCAAAACCGACGATTCAAGGCTCACTACGGCACCGTTGTGCGCCTATCCGCTTGGCTGGTTTGCTGGACGCAAAGTGACGTTTCCAAAACGCGCGCTGACCTTCAAAGACATCTGCCGCTGGCCGATTGTCACGTTTCGGCGCGAATCAGCCCCCCATGTTGCAATCCGCAAAATGTTGTCCGGCGTCGGAATGGCAGACGCACGCATCTTTGGGAGTTCGTCGATTGCCGGAACGATGCGTATGGCGATCGACGGGATCGGCCCCTGCGTGCTGCCTTACGCGGTCGTTCGCCACGAAGTGGCTGCGGGCAAGCTCCGCCAACTCGACGTGCCCTATTCTGTTCCGCCGATCGAGTTTTTCGTGAGCTACGCTGCCAAAGGCGGCAATCGATTGGCGGCGTCCGTCGCGGAGGTCGCGACGGCGATCGCCGAACGCCACCTCGACACCCGCCGCCGCGATGCGCGAGCACGCCCATCAAAAGTTTCTATCGGTCGAATTCAAAAGAAAAATTAGACCGCCGCCGCGCATCGCGCTGATATCGCAGCCTCGACGCGCGGGGCAACAAACGATGCAGATTGAATCGACGGCGGTATTCCGGCTGGGTATCGACATCGGCGGCACCTTCACCGACATCGTCGCGACGGATGCCGCAGGCCGCGTGCTTACGAAGAAGGTTTCGTCCACGCCGCGCGACTACGGCCTGGGCATATCCGTGGGCGTCGGCGAGCTGATGCGCGACCACGGCATTCGCCCCGAACAGATCATCGAGGTCGTGCATGCGACGACGGTTGCGACCAACGCCGTGCTCGAAGGCAAAGGGGCCGCCACAGCCCTCATCACGACCGAAGGCTTCCGCGACGTGCTCGAATTCCGTCGCGTACGCGTGCCGGAGCTCTACAATCTCGACTACGTCAAACCCAAACCGCTTGTGCCGCGGCGGCTTCGCTTCGAAGTGCGCGAACGCTTGGGACCGCTCGGCGAAGTGCGCATTCCGCTGGCCGACGAAACGGCGGTGGAAGCCGCACAGCGCATCGCGGCTGCAGGTGCCAGATCCGTTGCGATCTGCCTTCTGCACGCCTACGCAAACGGCGCCCACGAACGGCGCGTGCGCGACATTGCCAAGGAAATTCTCGGCCCCGAAATCTTCCTCACCTGCTCGCACGAGATTCTGCCTGAAATCCGCGAATACGAACGAACCAGCACGACGGTCGTGAACGCGTTTCTGGGTCCAGTCATGGACTCGTATCTGCGCGGCCTTCGAGACAGGCTCTTCGCCCTCGACATACGATGCCCGCTTCATGTGCTGACATCCGGCGGCGGCCAGATGAGCGTGGCAGCCGCCATGCGCAAACCCGCCTATCTCGTCGAATCCGGCCCTGCGGCCGGCGTCATTGCCGTTGCGCGCATCGCCAAACAAGCGAATCTGCCCAACGTCATCACACTTGACATGGGCGGGACCACCGCAAAGACCGCGATCGTCGAGAACGGCGAGCCGATCAAGACGGCGGAATACGAAGTCGGTGCCGGAATAAATCTCTCGAGCAAACTCGTCAAAGGAGCCGGCTATGCGATCAAGCTGCCCTTTATCGACGTGTCGGAAATCGGTGCGGGCGGCGGCAGCCTTATCCATTTCGACAAAGGCGGACTACTGAAAGTCGGCCCCGAAAGTGCGGGATCGGAACCGGGCCCGGTTTGTTATGGGCGCGGCGGCAAACAGGCGACGCTGACCGATGCCCTCCTCGTGCTCGGCTACATCAATCCGCAAGCGCTTGTCGGCGGCAATCTGGCGCTCGATGCGGCGCAGGCATCGGGCGTTTTCGCACGCGACGTTGCCGATCGGCTCGGCCGACCCGCCGCCGAAGCCGCGCACGGCATCCTTGCGGTCTCGGTCGCCAACATGGTGCGGTCGGTCAAATCGGTATCCACCTATCGCGGCCGAGATCCGCGCGGCTACACGCTGGTCGCGTTCGGCGGAAACGGGCCGATCGTCGCCGCGGCGATCGCGCGCGACATCGGCATTCGCCGCATCCTCGTTCCGCCGAGCCCCGGCGTTCTGAGCGCCTTCGGGTTGCTGGTCGCCGAGAACGAATACGAATTCGTCCGCTCCTGCCCAGGCGAACTCGATGCGCTCGACGCGACCGCGCTGAATGCAAAAATGCTCGAACTCGAGAGGGAAGCGCGCGCGGCCCTTGCCGGCGACGGTTTCGATCCCGCAACCGTCGGCGTGCGCTTCTTCGCCGATCTACGCTATACGGGCCAGGCATTCGAGTTGACGGTTCCGGTCGATCACGGCGCAAGCCCCGACCTTGCGAAGCTTGGCGCGGCTTTCCACGACGAGCATCTGCGCACCTTCGCGCATCATGCGCCCGGCGAAGCCGTCGAAATGGTGAGTTTGCGCATCGTCGCCCGCGTGCCGCGCCCGGCTTTGGCGCACTTCACCCACGCAGCCGATCTTGCAGCGCCGCCTCCACGCACGCGTGACGTCTATTTCGGACCCACGTTCGGCATTTGCACCACACCTGTATTGCGCCGCGACGAGTTGGGGCAAACCGCGCGCAGCGGGCCGATGATCGTCGAAGAATACGATGCGACCTGCGTGGTGCCGCCCGACTGCAAGGCGCATGTCGACGGCGGCGGCAATCTCGTTCTGGAGATCGGCGCATGAAGACGGCACAAACGATCGACCCGATCACCCTCGAAGTGATCCAGAGTGCGCTTAGCTCCATTGCCGACGAACTGGCGCTCGTGATCATGCGCGCCGCCTACTCGAACATCGTGCGCGATTCGATGGACTATTCGACGGCCGTCTGCGACCACGAAGGGCGCACGGTGGCCCAAGGCCTCACAACGCCCGTCCACCTCGGATCGTTTCCCGACGCGATGCGGAATCTGGCGGAACAGTATGCGGGCCAGATTGCGCCCGGCGATATCTTCATTTTCAACGACCCCTACGGCGCCGGGGGCATGCATCTGCCCGATTTTTACATAATCAAACCGGTCTTCGTCGGCGGCGAACTGGCAGGCTATGTCGCAACGCTCGCGCACCAATGCGACATCGGCGGCATTGCACCCGGCGGTATGGCCGTGTTCGCCAAAGAGATCTACCAGGAGGGGCTTCGCATCCCGATCCTGAAGCTTTTCGAAGCGGGCAAACCCAACAACGCGATCTTCCGCCTGATCGAAAAAAATACACGCCTGCCGAGATTCGTGATGGGCGACGTACGCGCGCAGATCGCCGCCTGCAACAACGGCGAAAAAGCACTCTTGGAACTCATCGGCCGCTACGGCCTTGCCGACTATCGCCGCTATACCGAGGAACTGCACAACTACGCCGAACGCCTGATCCGCGCCGAGATCGCCGCCCTGCCCGACGGCTGCTACCATTTCGAGGACTATCTCGACGGTCTCGGCGAGCACCCGGAGCGGATCAAATTTCACGCCGCACTGACCATCGCCGGCGACACGGTCCACATCGACTGGACCGGCACGTCGGCGCAGGTTGCAGCGGCGATCAACGGGCCGATGCCGACGACGAATGCAATGTGCTATCTCGCAGTGCGATGCGCGTTAGGCGCAGCAATACCCAATTGCGAAGGCTACATGCGCGCGATCAAGGTGACGGCACCACTCGGCTCGATCGTAAATCCACGCGAACCCGCCGCCTGCGGCGCGCGCGGGATCATCTGCTTTCGCATGTTCGACACGCTGCTGGGCGCCTTCGCCCAGATTTTGCCGGGCCGTATTCCGGCCGCCAACGAAGGCGGCTCGTCGGCCCCGCATATCGCAGGACGGCACAACAACAAGCCGTTCATCGTGTCCGGCGGTTTGATGGGATGCTGGGGCGGGAGCGCCCAGCGCGACGGACAGGAAGGCATTTCGAATCCCGGCGCCAATCTCGGCAACACACCTATCGAGATGCTGGAGGCGCGCCATCCTGTCGAGATCACGCACTATTCGTTCGTCGAAAACTCGGGCGGGCCCGGTCGCCATCGCGGCGGGGCAGCCTTGTCGCGCGGCTATAGGCTGCTCGCGGAGGGCGCCGTGCTGATCATGCGCTCCGACCGCCGCGCCGTTCCGCCTTACGGTCTCGACGGCGGGCTTCCAGGCACGCCCTCCTGGAACATCATCAATCCCGGTCCCGGCCAACGCATCCTTCCGGCTTGCCCGATGGAAGGTGTGGCGATGAATAAGGGCGACGTGTTCGTCCATATCCAAGCCGGTGCCGGCGGCTTCGGCGACCCGGCCGAACGCGATCCAGCTGCAGTACATGCCGACGTTCTGAACGGCTTGATCACCGCGTCCTACGCGGCCGACGTTTACGGCGTGGTCGTCGTACCCGACGGGATCGACCATACCGCAACCGCAAAACGCCGATCGTCGCTTGCCGCAGCGGACATCAAGTCGAGCTATCTCCGGCACTTTCTCGGATCGTCGGGCCTCAGTACCTAAACGCCAATCGATATCGCAAACCCGATAGGCCACATCGCCTGCCATCACCGCACCTGACGCAGGCGCACACATTGCCGCAGTGGATGTCGGTGAAGACTTTTGGCGCGCGCCGTCGCGCTTCGGAAACCGACATTGGGATCTGAAACATGCGACGTTGCGCGCCCAAAGCGACGTCACCGAGACTTTGTAGCGGCCTACGCGCGGACGCTTGCCACCGGCAAGACTTGCATCAACCGCGCGCGTTTGGCTTGGAACTGCGCCGAGTGGAAAACCAAAGGGTTTTGGCATGCGGAAGGCAGCACGCCGCCGACGAATGCGGCAAGTTCGCGCGCGACCGCAGCAAGAACATCGGCGCGCAGCTCGTAAGTGTCGCAAATCGCGTGCGGCGACGGCACGACATTGTCGAGACGCGCAAGAGCGTTATCGGCCGCAAAAGGCTGCGGATCGAACACGTCGAGACCGGCCGCGGCAATACGACGTTCGCCCAGCACTTGCGCAAGTGCTTGCTGATCGACGATCGGCCCACGACCGACATTGACGAGAACACTGTCGCGCCGCATTAACCCGAGCTCGCGCGCGCCGAGCATGCCGCGCGTCTCGTCCGTCAGCGGTGCGCAGATCGCAACGAAATGGCTCTCCTGCAGCAGGCGATCGAGCTCGATTGCCTCGGCGCCCATGCGCTTCGCGCGGTCGTGTGTCAGACGCGGCGAATAGGCAAGACAGCGCATGCCGAAAGGAGCCACGAGGCGCACGAGTTCAGCGCCAATGCGGCCCGGTCCGATCACGCCGAGCGTCTTGCCGTAGATTTCGCGGCCGCGATGGTACTGGCGGTCGTCCCAACGGCCCTCGCGCGTCAGCCGGTCCATGGCAACGACGTGACGCGAGGCGGCAAGCATCAACGCCAGCGCCCCAGCGGCTGTCCCTTGCGTCAACGCATCGGGAACGTTGAACAGGAGAATGCCATGGCGGGTGAGCGCTTCGACGTCGATCTTGTCGATACCCACACCTGCGCGCGCGACCACCGTCAATGTCGCAGCCGCAGGTGCAACCGATGCTTCGGGCAGGTACTGGCCGAGCATCAACAACACGTCTGCGTTCGCAAGGGCTAAGGCCGGAACGGCCTCTGTCTGAGGGGCCGCGGGCAACAGCGACAGATCGAACCGGCCTGTGTCGAACACGCCGAAGCCGAGATCGAGCGGCGCATCGCGGCCGATCGTGTGCAGATAGTCGCCGCTCGCAACAATGCGCAACGCGCGGCGCATTGCCGACTCAGAACCGGGTCGCCCAGCCGCTGCGGAACAGCGGCAGGAACGCGTCGCGGTCGAACGGATGAGCGAGCGCCACCTCCGGCCGGAACTCGCCGACGCCGAGGCCCGGCCGCTCAGGGATGTCGTAATGCCCGTCCACCGGTCGGGGTGCGTGGTCGAGCAGATCGAAACGCATCAGCACGTCGTATTCGCAGAAACTCTCCTGCATCACAATGTTCGACGTACACGCATCGAGTTGGATTGCGGCCGCAGTCGCGACGGGTCCGAACGGATTGTGAAACGAAACCGGGATATAGGCCGCATCCGCAATCGCGGCGATCTTTTTGCCTTCGAGAATGCCGCCGACATGAATGAGGTCGGGCTGCAGCACGTCGATCTCGTTGCTGGCGAGCAGCGACTGCAGCAGATAGCGGCTGGTGCAGCGCTCGCCGGTTGCCAGACGCTGCGGGATGGCACGCCCGACGGCGGCCAGCGCGCCGTGATTTTCCGGGTCGACCGGCTCTTCCATCCAATAGAGCCCGAACGGTTCGAGCTTGCGGCATACGTCGATCGCGGCGCCCACGCTGAAACGCCCGTGGGCATCGATCAGCATATCGACGTCGGGTCCGACGCCCTGGCGCACGGCAGCCACGAGATCGAGCGCCTTGCGGATCTCAGCGGCGGAAGGATCGCGCCCGCTGTCGCCGAACGGATCGAATTTAAGGCCGCGATATCCCTTCGCCGCGACGGCAGCGGCGGCTTTCTCCATCTCGGCCGGAGAGCTTGCCTGGCCGTACCAAGCGTTGGCGTATGCCGGGAGACGTTCGTACATGCGCCCGCCGAGCAAATCGTAGATTGGCCGGTCGAGTGCTTTTCCGACAATGTCCCACATCGCCGTCTCGATAGCGGCAATGGCACTGTTGAGGATGGGACCATGCATGAATTCATTACGCTGAATGTCGGTGGACAACCGCTCAATGGAAAACGCCGAAGCGCCAATCGCGTAGCGGTGCGCAAGCTGATCGATGGCTGCCGCAACGGCCTGCGGCTGGTATTCGAGCGACCCCTCCCCGACCCCGCAGATCCCGTCGTCGGTCTCGACATGGGCGAAGACGCAATTGCGCCACCGCATGCCCACGACATAGCTGGTGATACGCACAATGCGGCAGGCGCGCCGCGTGGCGGGCGTCTCGAGATTCAACCCCGCAGCCATCGCGGCAGCCCCGTCGATAGGATCGGAAAAAATACGAGCACCAGGATGAGGCCGATTTGGGCGTAGAAGAACCAGCGCAGCTCATGCCACAGCTGACGCAGCGTGATGTTGCCGATCTTGCAGGCCACGAACAGGCAGATGCCGACCGGCGGCGAAATGAGGCCGAGGGTGCAGCTGACGATCATGACAATCGAGAAATGAATGTCGTCGATGCCCATCTCGCGCGACACGGGCAGCAGAAAAGGTGCGAGCAGCAGCAGCGCCGGGCCTGCGTCGAGGGCGAGACCGATCAATAGAAACGATACGACGCAGGCGATCAGGAAAAGCTGCGGCTGACCTGCAAAGGCTTTGGCAAGTCCCGCCGTCCATTCGCCGATCCCGGCCATGATCAACACATAGTTGACGATCTCGACGGTTGCGATCAGCAAAAACAGCGTGGCCGTCAGCCGGGCCGCATTGCGCATTGCCTCCATCGTCGAGGCGAAATCGAGGCTGCGGAACACGAACACCCCGAGGAACATCGCGTAGATGACGGCGATGCCGCCCGCCTCGGTCGGCGTGAACGCGCCGGACAGCGTGCCGACCACGATGAAGGCGGGCAGGCTCATCACAAGCGAGCCGTCACGCGCGAGGCGCGGCAAGTCCGAACGCTTGATCTCGACATTCGATATCGGCAGGCCACCCTTTAGGCCGCGCACGAAAACCACGAGACCGCACGCAACGCCCAACAGCAGCCCCGGCACGATGCCGGCCAAGAATAGATTGAGCACCGAGATGTCGGCGACGGCCGCGTACAACACCATAATCACCGACGGCGGAATGATCGGCCCGATCACCGAGGCGGCTGTCACGACAGCGGCGGCGAAAGCTTTGCTGTAACCCTCGCGCGGCATCGAGTTGATGAATATTTGACCAAGGGCCGCGATGTCGGCGACGGCGGTACCGGAAATGCCCGAAAACAACACGGCCGCGAAGATCGCGGCGTAGGCAGTACCGCCGCGCACGCGTCCGACCAGAGCGCGCGAGAGATCGATGAGACGCGCCGAAATGCCACCGCGATTCATGATCTCGCCGGCGAGGATGTAGAAGGGTGCCGCCAGCAGCACGAAACTGTCGAGGCCCGCGAACATTCTCGACGCGATGTTGAGAAGCGAGGAACTGTCGAGGAGAAGAGCCACGACCGACGCAAGACCGAACGCGAACGCGACCGGCATGCCAGCGAACAGAAGAACGGTCAACGTCACCAGAATAGGCGTCATGCGCGGCGCCTCGACAGCAGGCAGTCGGCAGCTTTAGTTACGTGAACGATCGTCAGAAGAATGCCGCCGAGTGCAATGGCGCCGTACACGTAGATCATCGGCACGCCGCTGGTGGGTGCGGTCTGCGTGCCGTTGAGCGTGCAATAGATCCAGCCCTGCCAAGCCAGAACCACGGCAAAGACCGTGTTAAGCACATGCAGAAAAAAGCGATGCGCCGATTGGAAAATAGCGCCGCCGAATTCGGCGAACAGATTCATGTCGAGATGCTCGTCGTGCCAGCTTGCTGCGGTGGAACCGAGAAACGTGATCCAAATCGCAAGATACCGGATCGATTCTTCGCTCCAGGAAATCGAATCGTTCATGACGTAGCGCATGAACACGCTTGCGCCGTTGACGACAACGAGCGCCAGCAACAGCCAACCCGTGACGTGGTCGCAGAGTGCCGCCAGCTTTCCCACTGCGTTGCGCAGCATGTCCATGCGGTTCGCCTTTCCCATGGCGGCCGAGCCCCTTGGGAGCCCGGCCGCCGCAGCGTTCGCTTCAGAAATTATAGACGCGCTTCTTGGTCTCCTCGACCGCGACGAGAAGGCGGTCGATCAGCTCCTTGTTGGTCTGGGACGCGATAAACTCGATGACTGCAGGTTGGCTCGTCTTGCGGAAGGCTTCCTTCTCCGACGGCGAGTTGACATAGACGCGCACGCCCGCCTGGCGGATCTTTTCGATACCCTGGAGGTTGTCCATTGCCTTGCGCGAGTTGGCCACTTCCGTATGCATGCGCGCGCCGTCGATCAGGATCTGCTTGTTGTCTTCGGAAAGGCTGTTGAAGACTCGGTCGTTGATGACGACCAGATGCATGCCGAAGATATGTTCGTTGACGCTCATGAATTTCTGGACTTCGTAGAGCTTGCCGTCCCACACGGTCGAGGCGGCGTTTTCCTGGCCGTCGACGACATTCTGCTTCAGTGCAGGGATAAGTTCCGGGAACGAAATCGGCGTTGCCGAAGCGCCGAAAGCGCGCATGAAGTTGACGTAGACCTGGCTTTGCATCGTGCGCATCTTGAGGCCCCTGAGGTCGTCGGGGTTCTTGATTTCGCGCACGTTGTTGGTGAGGTTGCGAAAGCCGTTTTCGGAAAGCGTCAGGGTACGAATGCCGGTCGACTTGCGCATGTCTTCCGTCATTTCGCGCATGAACGGACCTTGCATGAACTCCCAAGCGACAGGCGACGACGGGAAGAGATAGGGAATCTGGAAGACCTGCATCGGCTTGTGGAACGAGCCGAGGACCGAATCGTCGGTCAGCGCCATTTCAAGAGTGCCGTTCTTGACCTGCTCGGTCACCTGCAGGCTGCCGCCGAGCGTGTTGAAAAACAGGCGAATTTCAAGTTGCCCCTTGCTCTTGAACTCGACGTATTCTTTCAGCGCTTTCATGCCGAGGATTTCGCCGCCCTGGCTGTCGGGGGCGCCAATGGCAAAGCGTAGCGTCGTTTTCTGCTGGGCGTCGGCACCGTGGGCGAGGCCGACGGCAAAGAGTGCTGCGAGCGCAAGCGTTGTCGTTTTCATGGCGTTTCTCCTCTGCGGGTTCCGGCTTTGGCAGCCGTTTTTTGGATCTTCGGCGTCTTGAGGTAAGGGGCGTTGACGCAGTTTGCACTCGAACCAGTCTCGAGATGGGAAAGAACCGTCTCGAGCGAAAACGAGCGCATATCGACGAGCGAGGCAGGACTGTAGAAGGCAGCATGCGGACTGAGGGTGAGACGGCCGTCGAGCCAGGCTTCGCGCGCGGTCCATGCACGGATCAATCGGCTCGCCGGGTCGGCAGGTTCGACCGGCAAAACGTCGAGCCCGGCAGCGGCAATGCGGCCGCTGCGCAATGCATCGTAAAGCGCATCGAGATCGACGATAGCGCCGCGCGCTGTATTGACGAGGACGAGGCCTTTCTTGGCGCGCGCGAGCGCGGCTTTGCCGATCAATCCGACCGTCTCGGGTGAGGCAGGTGCATGCACGCTGACGACGTCGCTTGTGGCCATCAAATCGCCGAGCGTCTTGGTGCGGCGTGCACCCACCGAGATCTCGATACCGGCAGACGCAAACGGATCGTAGAACGCGATGTCCATCCCGAAGCTGCGCGCGCGCAAGGCAGCCGCGAGCCCGATGCGACCGAGCCCGACGACGCCGAACGTAGCGCCGCGCAACCGCCGCACGACGGGTGCTTTGGCGTGGTGCCAGTTGGCGACGGGGTCGATGCGCAGCAAGTCGTGATAACTCGCCGTACCGCGCGTCAATGCCAGCATCAACGCGATCGCGTGGTCGGCCACTTCGGAGGTGCCGTAGTCGGGCACGTTGTAGACCGCCACGCCGCGCTTGCCCCAAGCAGCAATGTCGATGCAATCGAATCCCACACCCGAGCGCAGCACGGCGCGCACTTTTGGCCAATCGGCCGGGCGCCCTCCGATCCCGGTTCCGGCCGGGTAGTGGATCACGGCATCCGCACGGCTGCGAATTGCCGCCGGAATCGGCGCTTTTGCGGCCGCACCAACCGGCTGCACGTAGAGTTCGCAGCGCCCGCGCGCCAGCCGCTGTTCGAGCCGGTCGTCGGGATGCGTGAATTGGCTGAGGACGACGAGCATGGCTGCCTCTATCCGATTGCCGAGATGGTTTGGCCCATTTTGACGACGTCGCCTGCGCGCGCGAGATGCGGCCCCATCGTGCCGGCGGCAGGCGCTTCGATTTCGACCACGGCCTTGTCGGTCTCGACTTCCGCGATCACGGCATTGGCTGCAACGGGTTCGCCCGGCTGGACCAGCCAACGCACCAAGCGCCCCTCGCTGACCGTAAGATCGCCGAACGGCATTTTGACCGGCGTGCCGTCGATCTTGGCTTCGGGTGCTGCGGCGACTGCTGGCGGCTTTGTGGTTGCGATCGGACGTTCGACGGGTGCCGCAATGCCGACGGCAATGCGGCCATGGCGACGAATGGGATCGGCGTGCCCGGCGATCGTGCGGCGGATCGCGGCGACGATCGCCTCGGTACCGACCAGCATCGCGCGTTCGAGAGCGGGCGCAAACGGGTGTGGCACCGGCTCGGTATGCAACCGTGCGACCGGGCCGTCGAGCGAATCGAAAGCGAGTTCGTTGATCGACTGCGCAAGCTCGGCGCCGACGCCGAACATTGCGTAGGCTTCGTCCACGACCAGCAGCCGATGCGTCTTGCGCACGCTCGCGGCGACAGTGTCGACGTCGAGCGGCTGGATCGTGCGCAGATCGACGATTTCGACCGAAATGCCTTCTGCCGCCAGAATCTCGGCGGCTTCGAGCGCGCGATGCACGAGCTGGCCTGCACTCGCAAGCGTGATGTCGCTGCCTTCGCGCGCAATGCGCGCCAAGCCGAACGGCACGTAGTGTTCGCCTTTCGGCACCGGGCCCTTGCTCGCGAACAGCGCCTTGGTTTCGAGCATCAGCACGGGATCGCCGGCATTGAGTGCGGTTTTCATCAACCCTTTGGCATCGGCGGGTGTGGAAGGCAGGCACACGATCAAGCCCGGGATATGCGCCCAGGATGGATGGTAAGTACCGCTATGGTGCGGGCCTGCAGAGCGCACGGCGCCGGAGCCAACGCGCACCACCATCGGCGCGTGGACCATGCCGTTCGACATGTAGCGCAGTTTGGCCGCTTGAAGTGCGATCTGGCCTGCCGCTTCGAACAGAAAATCCGCGAACATCAAATCGGCGATAGTGCGCACGCCGGTGGCCGAAGCCCCCAACGCCGCCCCGGTGAAACCGAGTTCGGAGATCGGCGTGTCGACCATGCGGCCGGCACCGAACTCCTGCCACAGATTCTTGGTGTGCGCGAAAGTTCCGCCGCGCTCGCCCGTGCCTTCGCCGAAATAGACGATGTTGCGGTTGCAACGCATCTCTTCGGCAATGCCGTCGCGCACGGCGTCGAGCCAACCAGTTTCGACCGTCTCGCCGGGTGCACGCGAAACGCTTGCCACAGCCGGATTGATCGGATCCGCGAAGGTGTGAAGAAAGACGGTCGCGGGATCCGGTTCGGCCGAACGGCGCGCGAATTCGATCGCGACCTCGACCTCGCGGTCGATCTTTTCGTCGATCTGGTCGAGCGTGCGGCCCGTGACGATCGCGTAGTCTTCCACGATGCGGCGGCGGAAGGTCTTAACCGGGCACCGCTCGGTCCATTCGTCGACCTCGCGCTGCGTGCGGTAGGTGCCGGTCAAGTGGTCGCCCTCGTGGTGGCCGACGGTGCGATAGGTCTTGGCCTCGATCAGCGTCGGCCCCCCGCCCCCGCGCGCGCGTTCGATCGCGCGGTTGGCGGCCTGCCACACGGCAACCACATCGTTGCCGTCGACCGCAATGCCCGGAATGCCGTACGCAGCCGCCCGCGTCGCGATCTCGGGGTTTTTGGTGACATTGCTGAGAGCCGTCGCGGTTGCGTAGAGATTGTTCTCGCACACGAACACGACCGGTGCGTCGAATGCGCCGGCAAGATTGATTGCCTCGTGGAACGCCGCATGGTTGGTCGCCCCGTCGCCGAAGAAGGCGACAGCAACGCCGCGCGTGCGCCGATGGCGTGCGCTGAAGGCGGCCCCGACAGCCGAGGGAAGGCCGCCGCCGACTAGTCCATTGGTACCGAACAGCCCAACCGACGGGTCGTAAAGATGCATGGTACCGCCGCGACCGCCGCAGCAACCGTCGCGCTTGCCGTAGAGTTCGGCCATCAGGATTTTCGGGTCCATGCCTTTGGCAAGCGCGTGGCCATGGCCGCGATGCGTAGAAGTGATCCAGTCTGTCGGCTCCAGATGCGCGCAGATGCCGACGGCGGTCGCTTCCTCGCCGATATAGAGATGCAGGAACCCCGGTGTTTCGCCGGCACGGCACGCGATCTGGGCGGCCAGTTCGAATTTCCGCAGCAGCACCATCTGCCGATAGAGCTCGATCATCGCATTGGCGTCGAGCCCCTCGGGAAGCGGCAGGCGATTTGAGGCTTTAGCGGCAAGTTCGGGACGCGGAGACGCTGGCAGGGCTTGCGGCATGGCTCAAAAATCCCTTGCAAAGCCGGCGGTCCAGCCGCCGTCGATCGCCAGAACATGGCCGGTCACGTAGGTATTGTCCGGCGCACCAAGAAAAAGTGCGCCGCGTGCAATTTCCTCGGGCTCGGCCGGGCGACCGAGTGGAATGTGCGAAAGCAGGCGCGCATGCAGATCGCGCTCCGCACTGTTGGCATTGTGGATCCAGTCGCGCCAGCCCGTCGTCGCGGTCGACCCGGGTGCTATCGCATTGACGAGAATACCGTCGCCTGCAAGCTCGAGCGCCATCGAGCGCGTGAGATTGACCACGCCGGCTTTGGCCGCCACGTAGGAACTCTGCAGGCGCATCGGCACAAGGCCCAGGACCGATGCGATGTTGACGATGCGCCCGAATTTCGCGGCGCGCATCGAAGGCACAATCGCCTGCGACATCAGGAAGACGCCGGTAAGGTCGATCGCCAACATCTCGTCCCAGGCTGCAATCGGGAAATTCTCGACAGTCTTACGGTCGGCAGCCTTCACGCCGATGCCTGCGTTGTTTACGAGAATGTCGATGCCGCCCGACGCATCGAGTGCTTCGGCCGCGACGCTTGCAATCATCGCGCGATCGGCCACATCGAGTGCATAGACGAGATGATCTGCCGCATGGGCGGGCGCTTCGAGCGCCGCTTGGCGCGCACCGTCGGCGTCGCGGTCGCTGAACACGACCCGCGCCCCATTGGCCGCAAACGCATGCGCAATGGCCCGACCGATACCTTGCGCCGCGCCGGTCACAAGGGCCGTGCGTCCGCTTAGATCGCATTTCATGCGCTTTCTCCGAAGCGCTCGCGTGTCCCGTCGGCGAACCGATCAGGTCTCCCGTTGTTATGACAACTCGACCGGTCGGTCTTTGTCAAGACCCGGCTTGCGGATGCCGGTTCTGGCCGAAGCGGTAGGCAACGCGCGCATCGCCTGCAAGCGCGCGCGTGTAGGCAGCTTCGAGCGGTCTGCCGCCCGTGTCGCAGTAGCGAAGCAGCGTCGCCAGCAGCGGCGTGCCAAGACTGCAGCCCAAGCGCAACGCATCTGACTCGTTGGCGCCGTCGGCCCAAATCGAGTGCGTGACGTCGCCGATCTCGATCGCCAAGCGGCGCTGCAGCACGCGAAAGACGACCGGATCGTCGAAGTCCGATTTCCGCAGACGCTTGCCGATCGCGGGCGGAAAATAGATCGTCGAGCGCGCATAGGCGCGCCCCTGGCGCTTGAGAACGCCGCGCAGGCAATAGAGCCGCGTCTGTGGCGTTTCGCCGAGGATCGCGGCTGCATCGGGCTGGCGTTCGCGTGCGTAGCTTTCGATCGCCAACACGGCATTGGCCACCATCGCCACGATGTCGCCCAGCGATTCAACCGCAAAGCCCAGGCGCAAGGCCGGGCCGGCGGAAACCACCTCAGTGCGCCGTGCACGTGCTTTGCGGATCAGCCCGTCCTGCTCGAGGAGCTGCAGCGCATGGCGCACGGTGATGCGGCTTACTCCGTATTGTTCGGAGAGTTCAGCTTCGGTCGGCAGATTTGCACCCACCGGCCATTCGGCGCGGCGAATCTTTTCGCGCAGCGACACAAGCAGACGCTGATAGAGCGGGATCTGGCCGGTTGCATCGGTCTCGCTATCCATCTCGTGAACAATAGGGCCAATCGCGCACAAACGGAATTGACTCGCTCATGGCGCCGCCGTCGGCGCGAGTACGTCCCCGCCCCTCGAACTCGTCTGCGAATTGTGCAAATCGACCGTTGCCTGCCAGGGCGACTTGCCGCCCGTCTCGCGCGCTTTGGCAACCTTGCGCGCAAGAATTGCAACAAGCCCAATTCGGACCAGCCTTACGCAAAAAATCGTAGACCGCCAATAGCAAGATCTGCCGAAAAAGCGCGCCCGATAGCCACCAGTCCCAAACGGCGCAATCGCCGCAGATCAAGCGGAGTGTCGGTCCGGTGAGGGCCAAAGCCACCAAACGGCAACCGAGCTGTCTGCCATTTCGGCAAAGCCACGAAGTTCGTTCGGTAGGACTGCCAAGGACGTGCGAGGTCGGACGTCCGAAGATGAACCCCATATTCCCCCGCGCCACCATGGAAATCCAGTTCGATCCCGCCCCAGGCACTCGCATCTACTGTTCCGGAAACAGGCGAAAGATCGAGCGCTATCTGCACAAAACCGCCATTGTTCTCGAGGCGGACGTCGCCCCGCATGCGAATGGCGAGACGGCCGCCTACTATCTCGCGGGTCATGGCCCCGCTGGAAACGCCACCCATGACCTGATCGGTGAGGAGTTGCCAAGCAGTCCCGATACGCGCGAACGGCGCCTCGCCTGTCAGGTCATCGATGATCGGGTTCGATACGCGTATGCTTTGGCTCACAGCAGGAGTGTCGATCAGCTCACCAACTGCAGCAAGGACAAACGCACCACGGCCCGAATTCGCGGCTCAAGAACGATCCTTGCGCATACTTGGGGAGAAAATCAGCAAGCCCTTGCTTATCGATGTATGAAACGTGCAACATTTGGCTCATGGTCTTGCCGCAACGCTGAAAAAGGACCAACATGCCACCCGCTCAGTTTGAATCGAAAGCGTCCGTCGATGTGCACACGCACATCTACCTTCCGACATATGTCGAGATGCTGCGCACGCGGAAGGCAGTTCCGCGCGTCGTCGACCGCAACGGCCAGTCGCGGCTGCTGATTCTGCCGGGCAAAGACGAGGAAGACAGCCCCGACGCCGGCCGCTCCTTTGGCAGCGAGTACTTCGAC
Source organism: Magnetospirillum sp. (assembly GCA_027532905.1). Classification (NCBI taxonomy): domain Bacteria; kingdom Pseudomonadati; phylum Pseudomonadota; class Alphaproteobacteria; order Rhodospirillales; family Rhodospirillaceae; genus Magnetospirillum; species Magnetospirillum sp. The sequence continues at coordinate 502,478 of JAPZUA010000002.1, read as the reverse complement.
ATCGGCGGCAAAATCCGCTTCATGGACAATCACGGCATCGCCCTGTCGGTGCTGAGCCTTGCCAACCCGTGGGTCGATTTTCTGCCGCCGTCCGAGGCCGTCGCGCTTTCGCGCATCTTCAACAACGATATGGAAGCCGTATGCGCAGCGTCCGGCGGACGCCTGCGCGGTTTCGGCGTTCTGCCGCTGAAAGCCCCAGCCGCAGCGGCCGAGGAACTCGCGCGCATTTCGACGCTTCGCCATTTGCGCGGCGTTATCATCGGCACCAGCGGTGCAGGCAACGGCCTGCACGATCAAGCGCTCGAACCCGTATGGGCCGAGGCGTCGCGCGGCGGCCATATGATGTTCGTGCATCCGCACTACGGCCTGGGCAATGCGGCTTACGAGGGAACCGGGCACGCTCTTTTTCTTGCGCTCGGTTTTCCGTTCGAAACGTCCGTTGCCATCGCCCGATTGATCCTGGCAGGCGTCCTCGACCGCCATCCCGCACTCAAGCTGCTGGTCGCCCATGCCGGGGGGACACTGCCCTACCTCGCCGGACGTTTGGACAGTTGTATCGGCACCGAGCGGCAGATCGATTTCGCGCTGAAGGCAGCGCCAAGCGAATATCTGAAGCGCATGTATTTCGACTCGATCGGCTATCACACGCCGGCCCTGCTGGCGCTGATTGCCCTCGTCGGCCACGAACGCATCATGTTCGGCACCGACCATCCGTTCTTTCCGCCGCGCGACGCAACGCTGGATCTCGCCGCATGTTTGTGGCCGTCGCCGCAGGAAAACTACGCGGCCATCGACGGCTTGCCGGCCGAACAGCAGCAAGCAATCCTGAATGTCAATGCGCGACGGATCATGGCGCTTTAGGATGTTCCCACGCGACCGACTATTCGGCCGGATCGCGCCGACTGACATGCGCCAAAACGATGCGCCAACCGCCCGGCGTACGCACCCAGGTCTGGCTTTGCCGGCCTTGCCGGTCCTGATCGGACCGCTGGTATTCGACAGTCGCAATAGCGAAATCGCGGCCGAAGGTCGTTACTGTCTGGTTCCAGATGTGCCGCCGGAAATCGCCGAGGGTGCGCGTCCGTCGATAGTCGGCCAATGCTTCGGCGCCGTACTGCGCGCTCGCGTAGCCGAAACGCACGACGAGCGGCGACGGCCAGAAGCTTCCGTCGAGTGCCGCCAGATCGTTCTCGACAAGAGCGCGCTCGTATCGTGCGATCGCTTCCTCGACTTCGGCGACGATCTCGGGGATGTTGAGTTCAAGCATCTTCGCAATTCCGGCTCTGACGTTTGCAGCTTGGCAACGACACTATGCTGAAATTGGTTGTCGGGAGAATAGCAGCGCTTGTCCCCATTCTGCTGGGGATATCGTTTGTCGCGTTTTTTCTAGTCAGGCTCGTTCCGGGCGATCCCGTCATCGCAATCGCCGGCGTCGAGGCCGATGCCGCAACGATTGCCGCACTGCGCGCAAAATACGGTCTCGACCTGCCATTGCCTGCGCAGTTTGCGATCTGGTTCACCCAGGTCATCCAGGGCGACTTCGGCCGGTCGATACAGACCGGTCGGCCGGTCGCGGCGATGCTGGCGACGGCGTTTGGCCCCACGTTGCTCCTGGCGGGTGCAGCACTGATCGTCTCGCTGCTGATCGCGATTCCCGCAGGCATCGCATCGGCCACGCGGCCGAACACGAGCATCGACTTCGGCGTGTCGTTGGGCGCACTGGCCGGCCTGTCCCTGCCGAGTTTCTGGATCGGCATCTTGCTGATCCTGACATTTTCGATCCGCTTGCCAATCCTCCCGTCATCGGGCTTCGTCGCGCCCAGTGTCGACGTCGCGCAGGCACTGCTGCATCTTGTGCTGCCTGCGGTCACGCTCGGCACTGCCCTGGCTGCGGCAACTATGCGCATGACGCGGGCCACGATGATCGAAGTGCTGCGTCAGGACTATATCCGAACTGCGCGCGCCAAAGGTTTGTCGCGCGCAATCGTGGTCTGGAAACATGCACTCGCGAACGCGTCCATGCCGATCGTGACGCTAATCGGAATCCAAATGGGCCAAATGCTCAGTGGCGTCGTGGTGACAGAAACCATTTTCTCGTGGCCCGGCGTCGGCAAGCTTACAGTCGATGCGATCTTCGCGCGGGACTATCCGCTGGTCCAAGGCGCCGTGCTTTGCATGGCGGTGCTGTTCGTGACGATCAATCTCGTGACCGATCTCCTTTATTCCGTGCTCGATCCACGTGTGAGGCTCGGTCAATGATAGCGAAGGCGCGAAAGAATTTCGGACGGCGCAGCCTTGTTGCGCGAAATTGGCGAACGCTGGCAGGTGCGGCACTGGTCGGCACCGTCGTGTTGGGTGCGCTGCTTGGCCCTGCCCTGCTGCCCCACGATGCGCTGAAGACCGATTTTCTGGCGACGCTTGCGCCACCTGACGGACGTTTCTGGCTGGGTACGGACGATCTTGGCCGTGATCTGCTGGCGCGCGTGGCGACGGGTGCGCGCGTTTCGCTGCTCGTGGGCTCTCTTAGTGTCGGTCTTGCCCTTTTCCTCGGCACAACGATCGGCCTGCTGGCGGGGTATGGCGGGCCGCTCGGCGACACGCTTCTCATGCGCGCGATGGACGTACTGTTCGCCTTTCCGAGCATCCTTCTGGCACTTGCCATCACCGCCGTACTGGGGCCGTCGCTCGGCAATGTCATCATCGCGATCGCCGTCGTCTACACGCCGGTATTCGCGCGCCTTGCGCGTGCCCAGGTGCTGGTCGTGCGCGAACTTGCCTATGTCGAAGCCGCGCGCGCGATGGGGTTCCGCCGCGGCCAGATTCTGTTCGGTACGATCCTGCCAAATGTCGCTGGCCCGCTTATCGTGCAAGGATCTCTCCTCTTCGCCTCGGCGATAATCACCGAGACCTATCTGTCGTTCCTCGGTTTGGGCGTGCAGCCGCCGCAGCCAAGCTGGGGCAGCATGTTGCGCGACGCGATCGGCTTCATGGAGATCGCCCCTTGGATGGCTTGGTATCCTGGCATCGCAATTTTCATGGCTGTGCTGGGTTTCAACCTGCTGGGCGACGGTTTGCTGGACAGGTTCGATCCAAGACGGGCATAGTTGTCCCATCATTGCATCAAATTCATGCGCGCGTTTCGTCCGGGCGCGCGCCGACAATGGAGGTTCCAACGCCATGATCACACGCCGCACGCTCCTTTCGACGGCCGCAGCCGTACCCGCCGCAGGCATCATGCCGAGCCTGCTTTCCACCGCAAACGCGCAAGCCCAAACGCCGCGGCGCGGCGGCACGCTCAATGTCGGCGTCGTCTCGGATCCGGTGACACTCGACCCCGCTTTCATGGCGTCGTTTTTCGAGGTCTATGTTTTCGGGACGCTGCACGACACGCTTCTGCGGATCACGCCCGACCTGCAGATCGAGCCTGGCCTTGCGACGATGACGGCGGTAAGCCCCACCGTCATGCGCTTCGATCTGCGCCCCAATCTGAAGTTCCACGACGACACACCGCTCGATGCGGCTGCCGTCAAATGGAACTTCGACCGGATTATGAATCCGGCGACCGCCTCGCTGCGCCGTGCCGATCTGGGGCCGCTTACCTCGGTCGAGGTGACCGGCCCGCTGCAAGTGACGATGACGCTTAGCACGCCGTTCGCGCCGTTCCCGCACGTCATGGGTGCCCGCGCGGGTGCGATGGTCTCGCCGACGGCCGCCCAGCGCCTGGGTGCAGATTTCGGCACGCAGACGGTCGGCTGTGGCCCCTTCCGCCTCGTGCGCTGGACCAAAAATTCAGAACTCGTCCTGGAACGATTCCCCGGTTATTGGCGCCCGAACCAGCCGCTGCTCGATTCGATTGTCTATCGTCCCATCCCGGACGAGACGGTGCGCTTGACGAACTTGCGCAGCGGTGCGCTCCAGCTCATCGATCTCGTACCGCCCCAGGCTGTCGCCGGTTTGCGTGGGGCCGCCAACATCACACTGCGCGAGCGGCCCAGCATCGGCTGGAACGCGATGTCGCTGAATGTGACTCGCGCGCCCTTCGCCGACGTCAAGGTTCGGCAGGCGCTCATGTACGCGGTCGACCGCGACGCCATCAATCGCGTCGTCTATTTCCAGACCGGAACGCCCGCCTTCGGCCCCATCCCGCCCGCCTTCGGCTGGGCGCACGATGCGGCATTCAAACCCTTCACGTACGATCCGGCGCGTGCACAAGCGCTGCTGCGGGAAGCCGGCGTTGCGACGCCAGTACCTTTCTCCATCACGGTCACCAACTCGCCGCTGCAGATCCGCCTCGCCCAGCTCATCCAGGCGCAAGCCAACCAGGCCGGCTTCCGCGCCGAGATCCGCCAGATAGACGCAACGAGCCTCATCACCGTGCTGCGCGGCAAGGATTTCGACATTGCCTGGTCGCCCTGGTCGGGGCGCTCGGATCCCGACGGCAACACCTTCAACATGTTCACGGCCGGCGGACCGACCAACTTCACCGGCTATGCCAGCGAAAAGACGACCGCGCTGCTGGGCGAGGCACGGATTTCCTCCGACCAGGCACGGCGTGCCCAGCTCTATCGCGAGGTGCAGCAGCAGCTCGCAGCAGATGCGCCGCTGCTGTTCTTCCAGTTCGACTCGATCATCCAGGCCTCTTCGAGCCGCCTGCGCTGGACCCAGTATCCCGACGGTGGTTTTGCGCTCGGCGACGCTTGGCTGGAGTCCTGATCCAGCCATGGCAGCAAAACGCAAAGCGCGTCCGAAGATCCTGCTGGCCGGCGAATCTTGGGCGACCAGCGCCTACCACGTGAAAGGCTGGGATCAGTTCTCGAGCGCTACCTACCATCTCGGGGGCGAAGACTTCGTGCGCGCGCTCGATAAGCACGGCTTCGACGTCGACTATCTGCCGAACCATCTCGCGGCAGCCGAGTTTCCGTCGACCGCTGCGGCTCTCGGCGCGTACAGCGCGGTCGTACTGAGCGACATCGGATCGAACACGCTGCTGTTGCCGCCCGACGTTTGGCTGCACGGCAAGCCCTCGCCCAATCGCCTGAAGCTGCTGCGCGACTACGTCGCGGGCGGTGGCGGGTTCATGATGGTCGGCGGCTATCTGAGCTTCCAGGGCATCAACGGATCGGCGCGTTATGCACGCACACCGATCGAAGAGATTCTGCCCGTGAAGATGCGCGAAACCGACGACCGGCTCGAAATCCCCGAAGGCTTCGTGGCCGACGTGACGGCGAGCGGGCGGCGCCATCCGATCCTCGCTGGCTTCAAAGGCAAGTGGCCGGTTCTGCTCGGGGCAAACGAAGTGGCGCCCAAAGCAACCGGAACGGTCCTCGCGCGTTTGCCCGTCGATTGCGGTGGGCACCCGCTTCTGGTCGCTGGCACGTATAAAAAGGGCCGGACGCTCGCCTGGACCTCGGACATTGGCCCGCATTGGCTGCCGCGACGCTTTGTCGACTGGCCGGGCTATGCGCGCCTGTTCGGACAAGCTGCAGCTTGGCTCACGCAAGCCGCTTAGCGCCCAGCGCCAAGTCTAGACCGTCGCGGTACCGCGTCGCTCGCGCAAGATCGCAAGCCGTGCACGGAAATTCGGCGACCCGGTCTCCGGTGCGAAGCCTGGGCTTACGTCCAATTCGCGCCAACGGTGGCACGCAACGCTTGTGCCCTCCGGTGTGGTCTCAAGCGGCGGAATTTCGGCGGCACAGAGCAGCGTTGCATGCGGGCATCGCGTGCGGAAGCGGCAGCCCGAAGGCGGAGCGATAGCGCTGGCAATGTCGCCGGGCAGAACTGCGCGCGCGCTACCTTGACCGACAGCGGGACGCACGACCGCCGCCAGCAGCGCCTGCGTATAGGGGTGGCGCGGCCGAGCGAAGATGTGCGCAACCGGTCCGACTTCGACGAACCGCCCGAGATACATGACCGCGACGCGATCCGAAATATGCGCGACGACCGCAAGATCGTGCGACACCACGATCAAACTGAGGCCGAAGCGCGCCTTGAGATCGATCAGAAGATTGATGATTTGCGCCTGGATCGAGACATCAAGGGCCGCGACCGGCTCGTCGCCGACGATCAGGTCTGGGCCAACGGAAAGTGCGCGCGCAATGCCGATCCGCTGGCGCTGTCCACCCGAAAACTCGTGCGGGTAGCGCTCCCGCTGGTGGGGTGCAAGTCCGACGAGATCGAGCAGCTCGTCGACGCGCCGCTCGCGCGCAGCACCCGACGCTATCCCGTGCAGTTCGAGCGGTGCACCAAGTATCTCGCGAAGACGGCGCCGCGGATCGAGCGACGCGAACGGATCCTGGAAAATCATCTGCATGCGCCGCCGCAGCCGCCGAACAGCCGCCTCGGGCAACGCGGTTATATCCTGACCGTCGAACAGAACCTGTCCCGACTGGACCGCAACCAGCCTTGTTACGAGCCGCGCCAAGGTAGACTTGCCGCAGCCGCTTTCGCCGACGATGGCAAAGGTTTCGCCGCGCTCGACCGCAAGATCGATGCCATCGACCGCATGGACGGTGCGCCCGCTACCCAGCCCGAACAGGCCTTTTCGCCCCGCGAAATGCCGCACAGCCCCCCGCAGTTCGACGATCGGCGCCGTCATGCGGCTTCCCTCTCCAGCGGCGCCTTCCAGCACGCAACCGCGTGGCCATCCGCGATCGCGGCAAGCGGCGGGCGCGCCTCGCGGCAGCGTCGATCAGCGAGCGGACAGCGCGCGGCAAAGCGGCAGCCGCTCAATTCCAGCCCAGGCGGCGGAACATTACCCTCGATCGCCGTCAGCGGCCCCTTCCCGCTCGACATGACCGGCATCGATGCCAGCAAGCCGATCGTGTAGGGATGCTGCGGATCTTCGAACAGGCGTGCTACACGCGTGCGCTCGACGATCGAACCCATATACATGACCGCGACTTCGTCGGCCGTTTCGGCGATCACGCCGAGATCGTGCGTGATGATAATCAAAGCCATGCCCAGGTCGCGGCGCAGATCGTCCAGCAAATCGATGATCTGAAGCTGGATCGTCACGTCGAGGGCCGTGGTGGGTTCGTCGGCGATAAGCAGCTTCGGCTGCCCCGCCAGAGCCATTGCGATCATCACACGCTGCCGCATCCCGCCCGACATCTGGTGCGGATAGTCGTCCATGCGCTGCTCGGGCGCCGAGATGCGAACACGCGCAAGCAGCTCGACCGCTTGGGCGCGCGCAGCCGCACGCCGAAGATTGCGGTGCGCGCGTATCGCTTCGGCGACCTGATCGCCGACCGTAAAAACGGGATTGAGGGACGTCATCGGCTCCTGAAACACGAAACCGATTTGGCCACCGCGAACCTTCCGCAGCTCAGCCTCGTCGAGCCCGAGCAGGTCGCGGCCCGCGAACATCGCGCGGCCGGAAACGACCTGCGCGTTCGATTGCGGCAGCAGACCCACCAGCGACAAGGCCGTAACCGACTTGCCGCAGCCGCTTTCGCCGACGATGCCGAGGGATCTGCCAGGCTCGAGCGCGAAGCCTACGCCGTCGACAACGCGGAGCGACCGTCCGCCGGTCTCGAACTCGACCGCGAGATCCTCGACCTGCAGCAAGGGGGAACCCATCAAAGCCCCGGATACCAGAAACGTTTCCCGGCCTGTGCGGCTGCCGCGTCGCGCATGGCCAGCAGAACGACCGCCTTCGAAGCAACGGCCGCGCACATCTCCACCGACGCTTCGGACGGCCGACGCTCGCGCGTAGCGCGGTTCGAAGCGACGGCGCACACGCAACCCGCCCGGAACCCCATGAGGCCCGCAAGGACGAAGAGAGTGGCGGCCTCCATTTCGACGTTCGCGACACGCTGCTGGCGCAAATCGTCGATCAGCGTCGCGAAATGCGATGGGCGATAGCCGGTCGGCGGCGGATTGTCCTGGCCTGCAAAGAACGAGTCGACGCTCGCTGAAATGCCGACCGTATAGGCGGCACCGAGCGATTCGGCCGCCTCGATCAGCGCCAACGTGACCGCATGGTCCGCGACGGCGGGGTAACCCGCATCGACATAGGCGTCGGCAGCACCCGAGCGCCGCAGCGCGCCCGAACTGATGACAAGCGAACCGCAGGCGATGTCCGCCTGAAGGGCGGCGCAAGTCCCGACGCGGATGAACGTATCGACGCCGGCGTCATGGAGTTCGACGGCCGCGATGTCGGTCGAGGGGCCGCCGATGCCGGTCGAGCAAGCGCCGAGCGCAACGCCGTCTAGCTTGCCGCGGCCGACGCGAAATTCGCGGTTGTTGGAAACTTCCTCGTAACTCGACCAACCGCGCCCAATCAAAGGCACGCGTGCCGGATCGCCGGGCAGCAACACGTAGCGCGGCAGATCACCTTTGGCGACAAGAACATGCGCTTTGCGCGGCGCAGGCGTGCCGGAGCCGCTCATGTCAGCGCCGAGCGATCTCTTGCGCAGGCGTCCACAAAGACGCAAAGATCGAAAACAATCATGCGCAAACCTAGTGACTCGACCGCCGTGATGCAAGCGTCCGATCCTTCAGATGCGCCGACACATCGCCTTTAGCGTAGCCGACGCAGCTTCACTAGCCTGTCAACATCGACGCAACCGAGAAGAGGACGGCAGGAAATGAACCGCGTTTTTGTTCTTGGAAACGCGACCATCGACGTCGTCCTCAATGCAGCACGCCTGCCGAATCCCGGCGAGACGCTGCTGGCGGAGCACATGGTGCGGTGTGCCGGCGGCAAAGGACTAAATCAAGCGCTCGCAGCAGCCAATGCCGGGGCGACCTGCGTTTTCGCAGCGCCAATCGGCAACGACAGCGACGGAATGTATCTGCGGGAAACGGTCGCCGGTTTTCCCGCTATTGCAGCGCGCTGGATCGCAATGCCGCACCCGACCGATCATTCGTCAATCTGGGTCGCAGGTTCCGGCGAGAATATGATCTTGTCGAGCGCACACTGTGCGCACACGCTCACGCCTTCGCATGCGCGTGCGGCACTGGCCGACCTCGCGCAAGGCGACATGCTGTTGGTCCAGGGAAATCTGACGGCCGAAACGACGTTCGAAGCACTTGGCCTCGCCCGCACGCGCGGTGCGGCAACGCTGCTGAACACCGCACCGCTCGCGTGGGACATGCGGCCCTGCCTCGCGCTGTGCGACGTCGTTATGGCGAACGCGGTCGAATGTTCGATGATCGTCGGCAGTGCCGACGCGTCGGCACTCCGCGCCGCGTGTGCAGGAACGGCAATTGTGACCCTCGGCGAGACAGGTGCGGCCATCGCCAGCACGGCTGGCCTCACGCACGTTTCTGCGCCGCACGTCGAAGCAATCGACACCGCCGGTGCAGGCGACGTTCTTGCAGGCGTCGCCGCCGCCCTGCTGTGCGCCGGCCGACCGATCCTTTTCGCAGCCCAAGCTGCCGTAAACGCGGCTTCGCTGTCGGTCACCCGTCGCGGCACCACCGCATCGTTTCCGACACGCGCCGAAATGACGGCGATCCTGTCGGACCTCGACAAGGGCTAGCGCGTATGCGAGCTCTTGAATTCATCCTGTGACGGAAAACCGCAAATGAAGCATGCGATCGACATCTGCGTCTTCGGAAGCGTCAACGCGGATATTTGCGTCTATGCCGACAAAGCGGCCGCTCTAGGCGAGACGAGATTCGGCGATCACTACGCGCTCAACCTCGGCGGCAAGGGCGCCAACCAAGCGATCGCGGCCCACCGGCTCGGCGCACGCGTGCGACTGCTCGGAAACGTCGGCGACGACGTCTTTGGCGCATTCGTTCTCCAAGAACTTGCCCGTTTCGGACTTGCGACAGACCTCATCGGCGCTGCCCGAACGCACGCGACCGGCATGGCCTCGATCCTCGTCGATGCGGCGGGTCGCAACGCGATCACGGTCATCTCTGGCGCCAACTTGGCTGCACGCGACGCCGAGTTCCGGACCCTTGCAGAAGCTCTAACGCCGTCAAGCGCTCTGCTTCTGCAATGCGAGCGCGCGCCGTCCGACAATCTGCGCGCAGCCCAAATAGCCAAGGGTATTGGCGCGTGCATCGTGCTCGACCCAGCCCCGGTTCCGACCGACGGATCCTTGTCGGCCCTTGCAAGCCTCGTCGATTTCGTTACCCCCAACGAAACCGAAACGGAAATGCTCACGGGCATCGCGCCGTCGGAACCGGCGGCGGTCGCGAAAGCGGCGGATGCGCTGCATCGCATGGGATTTCGCGCGGTCGTGCTCAAACTTGGCGCACGCGGAGCTTTTGCAAGCACCCCACTGCTTCGCCAAAGTTTCGCGGCACCCGAAGTCGTGTGCGTGGACAGCGTTGCTGCAGGCGACTGCTTCAATGCTGCCCTAGCAGTTCAGACTTGCAGCGGTGCGGATATTGGGGCGGCGGTGCAGTACGCGTGCAGTGCAGGTGCGCTTTGCGTTTCGCGGCAAGGTGCGGCGGCATCGGCACCAACCGCAGCCGAATTGACCGCCTTTGTTTCCGCCATCTCCAAATAGCGCCTTCTGCCGGCTGCTCTGAGACCGAACTCTGGACCGCCGAAGGCTACCGCTGCGCGCCGACATGCCCAGCTTCGACGCCAAAAGCCGCGTTCCCAGTCGGCGAAAATCGGCCGACCAGTCGGTGGCGGCTGCCCGGATAAAAAATCCGTGCCTCAGTCAACAGCCGCCCGCCCTGCCATGTGCGGCGCTCTAGGACAAGACAGGCAGACCCAGTCGCAATCTTCAGCCGTCGGCGCAAAACCGCATCGGCATTGATAGCGTGAATGACGTGTTCTGCGTCGCTCCAAGGCACGCGCTGCAGGAGCCACGTCCCCGGCGGCAAGGTTTTGAACTCTGCGTTGCGCGCACTGGGAACGGCCGCGAGATTGACAATCCGCTGCTCGAAGGCCTGCGGCATGCCTTCGAGCAGATGGAGCGTATCCACCATGAGCACCGGCGCTCCGGCTCTGAGATCGAGCCGCGCGCCCGTTTCGCGGTCGATCGGTGCAACGACGCGCCGCAGAATCCTGTGTTCGTAGCGCTTGCCCGAACGCGCGGCCTCGAGCACGAAATCCTGAATCTGCATAACGGCGAGATCGGAGGTCGGGGCCGCAACCACGGAGCCCGCGCGCCTGCGACGCGTGAGGAGACCTTGCGCCGCAAGGGCCGACAGAACTTTGCTGACCGTCATGCGCGAGCAGCCATATTCGACCGTCATTGCCTGCTCGGAGGGAATACGGTGTCCAGGCGGCCAAGTGCCCGAACGGATCCGTCCTTCGATGTCGGCGCGGATGCGCTGATGCAGATGGGCTGGCGCGTTCACTTCAAAATTCGCTTCATGGTCGCAACGAAGCGCGACGCGATCGCGTCGCGGCGCACATGCCGGCCACCCTCGACCACGCGCACACCGGCGACATACACTTGCGTGACGGCAGATTGCCCTGCAACGAAAACGTAGCCGTCGAGCCATTGCGCCGGCTCCATTGCGGCAAGCGACGGGTGCGAAGTGTCGAGAACAACGAAGTCCGCGCGTTTGCCGCACGCTATTGCGCCGACCGGCTGGGCCAACGCCTGCGCCCCGCCGGCAGCTGCGGCTCTGTAGAGCGCTTCGCCGGTCGATTGGCCTTCCCGCGCCGTCGCCACGTTGCGGCTTCGATCCTTGAGGCGCTGGCCGTATTCGAACCAGCGCAGCTCTTGCGCGGCGGATATCTCAACATTCGAGTCCGAGCCCACGCCGTAGCGTCCGCCCGTCGCCAGAAAGGCGGCGCCCTCGAACAGCCCATCGCCGAGATTGGCCTCCGTCGTCGGACACAAGCCCGCAACAGCACCCGACGCGGCCAACGCGGCGATTTCCGAAGGCGTCAAATGGGTCGCGTGGACAAGACACCAGTTCGTATCGACCGGGGCGTTCGACAGCAGCCATTCAACCGGGCGCCGTCCGCTCCAGGCGATGCACGCCTCGACTTCCTGGATCTGCTCGGCGATATGGATATGGACTGGGCCGCCGACATCTGCGTCGAGAAGGGCGCGGAGCGTTTCCGGCGTCACGGCCCGCAAGCTGTGCGGTGCCGCTCCGATGGCACCGTGCGGCAAACACGCCACCGCATCGCGCGCCTTTTCGTGCAGGACGAGATAGTCGTCGATCCGGTTGATAAAGCGGCGCTGCCGGGTTTCCGTCGGTAGGCCGCCGAAGCCGCCCTGTGCGTAAAGAACGGGAAGCAACGTAAGGCCGATGCCCGTTTGCGCCGCTGCCGCGACGATGCGCGTCGAAAGCTCGGCTTTGTCCGCGTAAGGCTGTCCGTGCCGGTCATGATGGAGATAGTGGAATTCGGCCACACTGGTGAAGCCGCCCTCCAGCATCTCCATCATGGCCATCGCCGATATCGCCTCGATGTCGTCGGGGCCGAGATGATCGACGAAGCGGTACATCGCTTCCCGCCACGTCCAGAAACTGTCGTTTGCCGGCCCACGCCTTTCCGTCGATCCGGCAATGGCGCGCTGAAAAGCATGACTGTGGAGATTGGGCAGACCCGGCAATACTGCACCTGCGATGCGCGGTCGCCCGCCAGCGGCGGCACCGGGCACGACGGCATGGATCATTCCATCGACGACGGCGACTTCGACGTCGCGCGCCCAGCCGTCCGGCAAAAGTGCGGCGTCGAAAAAGAATTCAAATCGGGCCATGGCATCCAGCCTACACAGCAAGAACGCGGCTAGACAACATCAGGTGCGCTGGATTATGTCTAGACAATTCGGGAAGGAGCGTCGCCCATGACCTTCGACACTGTGTGGCGGAACGCGAGGCTGGCGACGATGGCAACCGGGTCCGGTCCGTTGGGGCTGGTCGAACGCGGTGCAGTCGCCGCGCGCGACGGCCGCATCGCCTTCGTTGGGGCTGAAGCCGATCTTCCGAAGCCGACAGACGCCAAACACACGATCGACTGCGCGGGACGCCTGATAACCCCGGGCTTCATCGACTGCCATACGCATCTCGTTCACGGCGGGGACCGCGCGCGGGAGTTCGAAATGCGCTTAGCGGGTGCTTCCTACGCCGAGATCGCCGCCGCCGGCGGCGGCATCGCGTCGACGGTGAGGGCGACACGCGCGGCTGGCAACGAGAGCCTCGTCGCGAGTGCCCTCGCCCGGCTCGACCGCCTCATCGCCGAGGGTGTGACGACAATCGAGATCAAGTCCGGCTACGGACTTGAACGCGCCGAGGAGATGCGGATGCTCCGCGTCGCGCGCGCGCTCGAAACGAAACGCGATATTCGCGTGAGCACGACCTTTCTGGGGGCCCATGCACTGCCGCCCGAGTTCAACGGCGACAAGGACCGCTATATCGAGATCGTCTGCACGGACATGCTGCCTGCCCTCGCGCGCGAAAATCTGGCCGATGCCGTCGATGCGTTCTGCGAAGGAATCGCATTTTCGCCCGCACAAACGGCACGCGTCTTCGACGCGGCGAAAGCGCACGGTATTCCGGTCAAGCTCCACGCCGACCAGCTTTCCAATCTCGGCGGTGCAGCCCTTGCCGCACGCTACGGCGCTCTGTCGGCCGACCACCTCGAACACACCGACGAAGTCGGCTTGCAGGCAATGGCAAAGGCCGGAACGGTCGCGGTCCTTCTTCCCGGCGCATTCTACTTCCTGCGCGACACGCAATTGCCGCCGACAGAACTGTGCCGCAAATTCGGCGTGCCGATGGCGCTTGCGACCGACTGCAATCCGGGCACCTCGCCGCTGACGTCGATGCTTCTTGTACTCAATATGGGCGCCACGCTATTCCGCATGACGGTCGACGAATGCCTTTTGGGCGTGACCCGCCATGCGGCCGCAGCCCTCGGGCGCACCGCTTCAGTGGGCACGCTGGAAGGCGGAAAATTCTGCGACCTTGCGATCTGGGATGTCGAGAGTCCGGCCGAACTCGTCTATCGCATGGGCTTCAATCCGCTGCACTCGCGCGTCTGGAAAGGACGATGAGCATGCAAGTCGATATCGAACCCGGTGCTGTATCTCTTGCGTCGTGGCGCCGCATCTATTTTGGCGACGGCGCCGCGCTCGATCCTGCCTGCCGGAATAACGTAGAACGCAGCGCGAAAACGGTCGAAACGATCTTGGCGACGGGCTATGCGGTCTACGGCATCAATACAGGCTTCGGCAAACTCGCCAATGTGCGCATCGAACCGCACGACCTGGCCGCCCTCCAGCGCAATATCGTGCTTTCCCATGCCGCTGGCGTCGGCGCCCCGCTGCCCGACAAAGTCGTGCGGCTGATGATGGTGCTCAAACTGGCGAACCTCGCCCAGGGCGTGTCCGGGATCCGGCTTGCCACACTCGACCATCTCGCCGCCTGTCTTGATCGAGGTCTCATCCCCGTCGTGCCAGGCCAAGGGTCGGTCGGAGCTTCGGGTGATTTGGCGCCGCTTGCCCATATGACCGCAGCCTTGCTTGGCGTCGGCGCGTTTTCCGTCGCCGGCACGCACGTACCGGCAAGCGATGCACTCCGCTCGGCCGGACTCGCACCGCTTGTGCTCGGCCCTAAAGAAGGGCTCGCACTCCTCAACGGCACGCAAGCTTCGACAGCCCTTGCACTCGCCGGTCTGTTCGAAACCGAGCGCGTCTTTCAGGCAGCTCTTGTTACGGGTGCTCTCGCAACCGACGCGGCGCGCGGCTCAGACGGGCCGTTCGATCCGCGCATCCACGCGGTTCGTCGTCATGCGGGCCAGATCGAAGTCGCCGCAACCCTTCGCGGCTTGATGGAAGGCAGCGCCATTCGCGCCTCCCACCTCGTCGGCGACGAGCGCGTGCAAGACCCGTATTGCCTGCGCTGCCAGCCCCAAGTGATGGGAGCTTGCCTCGATCTGCTGCGCCAAGCGGCGACGACCCTTGCGGTCGAATCAAACGGTGTTTCCGACAATCCGCTGGTTTTTGCCGACGAAGGCGACGTGATCTCGGGCGGAAATTTCCACGCTGAACCTGTCGCCTTTGCCGCCGACATGATCGCGATGGCACTGTGCGAGATCGGCTCGCTTGCCGAGCGGCGCATCGCGATGCTGGTCGATCCGGCTTTGTCGGGCCTGCCTGCGTTTCTCACGCCCAAGCCCGGACTGAATTCAGGCTTCATGATCCCGCAAGTCACTGCCGCAGCGCTGGTCTCCGAGAACAAACAGCGCGCCTACCCCGCAAGTGTGGATTCGATCCCGACATCGGCCAACCAGGAAGACCACGTGTCGATGGCGATGCATGGTGCGCGCCGTCTGCACGACATGGCCGCGAACGCTTCTTGGATTGTCGGCATCGAACTGCTGGTCGCAGCCCAAGGGGCGGACTTCCATCGCCCACTTGCGTCCAGCCCAAGCCTCGAAGCCGCGCGCACACTGCTGCGCACGAATGTCGCGACCCTCGGCGACGACCGCTTTCTTGCTCCCGACATCGCGCATGCGCGCGACCTTGTCGTCTCCGGTGCACTTGTACGTGCGGCTGGCCGCGATCTTCCCTCGCTTCATCCCCACGGTCGCTGAATGCGCGCGCACCCGACATGGCTGACGGTACGGCGCGGCGAAGCGCCGCTCCTGCTCAGCATGCCGCACACGGGCACAGAAATTCCGGCGGCCCTCGAACAGCGCTTCGTGTCTCCCTGGCTTGCCCGCAAAGACGCCGATTGGTGGATCGAACAGCTGTACGATTTTGCCGCCGATCTCGACGCCACCATCGTGCGCACCGCAATTTCGCGCTCGGTCATCGACGTGAACCGCGATCCGTCCGGCGCCTCGCTCTATCCAGGACAGGCGACGACCGGGCTGTGCCCGAGCGAAACGTTCGACGGCGAGCCGCTCTATCGCGACGGCAACGCACCCGGTACGCCCGAAATCGCCGAACGCCGTGCTGCCTATTTCGATCCCTACCACGGCGCCATCGAAAGCGAGCTCGCGCGCCTGCGCGCTCAACACCGGCAGGTCGTCCTCTACGACTGCCACTCGATCCGCTCCACCATACCGCGCCTGTTCGAAGGAACGCTGCCTGCGTTCAATATCGGCACCAATTCGGGTGCCTCTTGCGACCCGGCGCTTGCAGAGATCGTTGCGGCGCTTTGCGCGGCAAGCGGCATGGGCCATGTCGTAAACGGCCGTTTCAAAGGCGGCTACATCACGCGTGCCTACGGCAATCCCGACAAAGGCGTGCACGCGGTTCAGATGGAGCTTGCCTGCCGGAGCTATCTGCCGGAGCCGTCAGGTGCGCCCGATCCGGGCAACTGGCCGCCTTCCTACGATCCTGCCTATGCAGTACCGGTCCGCGAAAGCTTGCGGAAAATTCTCGTCGCTTGCAGCCGCTTTTCGAAAGGAACGCCATGACCCGCATCGACAATAGCCGCACGATACGCGCCGCGCGCGGCACGGCGCTGTCCGCCAAGAGCTGGCTGACGGAAGCGCCCTTGCGCATGCTCATGAACAATCTCGATCCGGACGTGGCCGAGCATCCGGGCGAACTCGTGGTCTATGGCGGCATCGGGCGCGCGGCACGCGACTGGCCGAGCTTCGACCGGATCGTGGCAAGCCTGCGCAATCTCGAAGACGACCAGACCCTGCTCGTACAATCGGGAAAGCCGGTCGGCGTTTTCCGTACCCACGCCGATGCGCCGCGCGTGCTCCTCGCGAACTCGAACCTCGTGCCGCATTGGGCAACGTGGGCGCATTTCAACGAACTCGACCGCAAGGGCCTGATGATGTACGGCCAGATGACGGCGGGATCGTGGATCTATATCGGCTCGCAAGGCATCGTCCAGGGCACCTACGAGACCTTCGTCGAAATGGGCAGGCGCCATTTCGGCGGCAGCCTCGTGGGCAAATGGATCCTCACTGCCGGCCTCGGCGGCATGGGCGGCGCTCAGCCGCTGGCCGCAACCATGGCCGGCGCATCCTGCCTTGCGGTCGAGTGCCAGCCGAGCCGCATCGAAATGCGCCTGCGCACCGGCTATGTCGACGTGCAAGCCAAGGACCTCGACGAAGCGCTCGCGATCGTCGAGCGCTCGTGCAAAGAGCGCAAACCAATCTCGGTCGCCCTTCTCGGCAATGCCGCCGACGTGTTTCCTGAACTCGTCCGGCGCGGCGTGCGGCCCGATTGCGTGACCGACCAGACGTCGGCCCACGATCCGCTCAACGGCTATCTACCGAAAGGCTGGACGCTCGCCGAATGGCAAACCCGCAAGGAGCGCGATCCCGCGAGCGTGGTGAAGGCCGCCAAGCAGTCGATGGCGGGGCATGTGCGCGCCATGCTCGATTTCCACAAAATGGGCATCGCCACCGTCGACTACGGCAACAACATCCGCCAGATGGCGCTCGAAGAAGGTGTTGCGGACGCTTTCGATTTTCCGGGTTTCGTTCCGGCCTACATTCGGCCCCTGTTCTGCCGCGGCATCGGGCCATTCCGCTGGGCCGCGTTGTCGGGCGATCCGGAAGACATCTATCGCACCGACGCAAAGGTGAAAGAACTGCTCCCCGACAATGCGCATCTCCACAATTGGCTCGACATGGCGCGTGCGCGCATCAAGTTCCAGGGTCTACCCGCGCGCATTTGCTGGGTCGGGCTTGGCGACCGCCACCGCTTGGGCCTCGCTTTCAATGCGATGGTTGCCAGCGGCGAACTGAAAGCGCCCGTCGTCATCGGTCGCGACCATCTGGACTCAGGATCCGTCGCCTCACCAAACCGCGAGACCGAAGCGATGCAGGACGGCTCGGACGCCGTGTCGGACTGGCCGCTGCTGAACGCGCTGCTCAACTGCGCATCGGGTGCGACCTGGGTATCGCTGCATCACGGCGGCGGTGTGGGCATGGGCTTTTCGCAGCATGCCGGCATGGTGATCGTCGCCGACGGAACGCCGGAGGCGGCAAGGCGCATCGAGCGCGTGTTGTGGAACGATCCGGCGACGGGCGTGATGCGCCATGCCGACGCGGGCTACGAAATCGCCAAAGACTGCGCGCGCACCCACCGGCTCGACCTCCCAAGCATCGCCTGACCGGCAGCCATGCGCATCATCCGAAGCTCGGACTGCCGGACGATGCCATGGAAAAACGGCGGCGGCGAAACGACCGAGATCGTGGTCTCCCCGGCAGATGCGTCTCTCGATGTATTCGATTGGCGTGTCAGCATGGCGCGCGTCGCAAGCAACGGTCCATTTTCGGTTTTTCCCGGCATCGACCGGAACCTGACCGTTCTCGAGGGCGCCGGCATCGTTCTCGAGCCGCAGGGCAACGCGGCGATCCGGTTGACGCCGGGCTCGCCCCCGTACGCCTTCCCGGGAGACCTTCCCCTCAACGCGCGGCTTATCGGCGGACCGATACTCGATCTCAACGTCATGGCGCGGCGCGGACGCGCGCGCTGCACCGTGTCGAAAAGCATAACTGCCGCATCCGGCGACTACGCGGCGGCGGGCGACATCCTGCTGCTGCTCATCCGCGGCGCCGGCGCGATGATCGGCGGGAACGTGCCAGTTTCGCAGCTCTACGACGGCGACTGCAGCGTGCTTACCAGCGCCGACGGAGTGATCTCGCTTGCTCCGGAGGGCACTTTGACGCTCTGTAGAATCGATCTGTGGCTGGGTACCGACACATGACAGAACTTGGTGGCTGCATGAGATTCTTTTGACCCCGTCCTGAAGCCGGATATGGCAGGGTTCTTGCTCGGAAATTAGCTGGATACTGGGACATAGCCGCGTGAGACGCGCAAAAAACGGGACCCACTAGGCATGAGCGGTACGAGCGCATCCTCCGCTCCAGACATGCGCGCACCCGCAGCACCGTTTGCGTGGCGGCGGCTTTCGGATTCCGTTCAGTTCGTGCTGTTTGCTGCCTTCTTGATCTGGGCCACGGTTAAGGGTGCCAGCAGCATGGGATATAACTGGCAATGGTATCGGGTCCCCCGCTTCCTCTATCGCGAGATCGACGGCGAAATCTATCTGGGCCCGCTCGCCAAAGGCCTGCTCGTCACGCTTGAGATCAGCGCCTGGGCACTCGTGCTCACGATCACGATCGGGTTGTTCGCGGCGATCTTGCGACGCTCGAATTCGCTGGCGGGCGAATGGCTGGTGCGCATCTATGTCGAAGCGATCCGCAACACGCCGCTGCTGGTGCAGCTCTATCTTTTCTATTTCGTGCTGGCGCCGATCCTGGGCATCGAGCGCCATTGGACCGGCATTCTGTGCCTTGCGGTTTTCGAAGGCGCATTCGCGGCAGAGATCTTCCGAGCAGGCATCGAAGCCGTACCCAAGGGCCAGTGGGAGGCCGGCCGCAGCCTGGGCCTTTCGAAGGCCGCCCTCTATCGCCACGTCGTGCTGCCGCAAGCGCTGCGCCTCGTGCTGCCGCCGCTCACCGGCCTGTCGGTATCGCTGGTCAAGCACTCTTCCATCGTCAGCGTGATCGCTGTTTTCGATCTCACCAACGAAGGTCGCAACGTAATCGCCGACACATTTCTTACCTTCGAAATATGGCTCACAGTGGCGGCGATCTATCTTGTCGTCACCGGTACCATGTCGCTTGGCGTGTCGCAGATCGAGCGACGCATGAAAACCTGACTTCCCAATTCCCAGGCTAAAGCAAACGAACGACCCAAACAGGAGACACTATGTTCAACTTCAGAAAACTGGCAATCGCGGCGGCGGCAGCCGTCGCTTTGATGGTACCGCTCGCGGCCCAGGCCCAAGACGCGCGCCAGGCGCTGTCGCAAACGAGCGCCATCGAGGACATCAAAAAACGCGGCACCTTGCGCGTCGGCATGGCCACATTCGTGCCGTGGGCGTTCCGCAACAAGGCGGGCGAACTGATCGGCTACGAGATCGACGTCGCCAAAAAGCTCGCCGAAGACATGGGCGTGCGCGCCGAGTTCGTGCCGACAGCATGGGACGGCATCATTCCGGCCCTGATCGCGGGCCAGTTCGATTTCATCATCGGCGGCATGACGATCACGCCCGCGCGCAATCTCACGGTCAATTTCACGGCCCCCTACTCGGCGACGGGCGTTGACGTGGTGGCGAACAAGCGCCTGGCAAACGGCTTTTCGACAGTCGCGGATTTCGACAAACCCAACGTCACGCTCGTGACGCGTCGCGGCTCGTCTGCGGCAGCCGCGGCACAGCGCCTGTTCCCGAAGGCGACGCTGCGCCAGTTCGACGACGACGCGCAAGCGCTGCTGGAAGTGACCAACGGACGCGCACACGGGATGATCGGCACAGTGCCGCGCCCGGTCTTCGCGGCCCTCGACAATCCCGACACGCTGTTCCAACCGTTTGCCGAGCCGCTCGTGCGCCAAGCGGACGCAATGGCGGTGCGCAAGGGCGATCCGGATTCGCTGAACTTCCTCAACAACTGGATCCAGAACCGCCAACTCGACGGTTGGCTTGCCGAACGCCAAGCCTATTGGTTCAAGGGTCGCGAATGGCGCGACCAGCAGGCGCAGTGAGCCACACCCTGCAAGACAGCCTGCCGCCGCCGGTTGACAACCGGCGGCGGTTTGGCCCTCTCGATCTGGCGATCGTGCTGTGCGTTGCGGCGGCTTGCGTCTATGTCGGCTGGCGCGCGCAGACCGTGCTCCACTACAATTGGAATTGGGCACCGGTCTGGAATTTCATCGTGCGCTACGACGCCGCGCAGGACTCTTGGGTTCCCAATCTCATCCTCAAAGGCCTATGGACTACGGTCCGCATCAGCATATGGGCCGCATTTCTCGCTGCCGTGATCGGCGGTGCGATGGGCATGGCGCGCGTGTCGCAATCGCTGTTCTTGCGCCTCGTGGCGCGCAGCTACGTCGAAGCGATCCGCAACGTGCCGCCGCTCGTCTTCATCTTCGTGGTCTATTTCTTTTTGACGAGCCAAATAGTCCCGGCACTCGGGCTCGACACGTGGGCGCGCGGCGCTTCGCCCCAGACTCGCGCCGCGATCGAACTGCTGCTCGGGCCGCCGCAATTCCTGCCTGCCCTCGTCTCGGCGGTCGTGTGCCTGGCGTTGTTCGAGGGGGCGTACGTCGCCGAAATCGTGCGCGGCGGCATCCAGTCGATCGACAAGGGCCAATGGGAAGCCGCCAAGTCGATGGGCTTTGGGCGCGGGCGCATCCTGCGGCTCGTCATTCTGCCGCAGGCGATCCAACGTACCGTGCCGCCGCTGGCAGGCCAGTTTATCTCGCTCGTCAAAGACTCCTCGATCGTGTCGCTGATCTCGATCCAGGACCTTACGTTCCTCGGCAACGAGGTGGCGGCGACCACGACGCGCATCTTCGAAGTATGGATCGTGGTGGCATTTCTTTATTTTCTGATGTGCTGGTCGCTGTCGCTGTTGTTTGCGCGGCTCGAACGGCGTTTGGGTCGCTTCAAGTGAGCGCTTCGCGCGTCGAGATCGCGATCCTGGGCGGCGGCGTCGTGGGCCTCGCATGCGCGTTTGCGCTAGCCGATGCCGGGCGCGAGGTGGCGCTGTTCGATCCGTCGCCCGGTCGAGGCGCTTCGTTCGGCAATGCAGGCGGCATCACGCCGGGCTGGGTCGCCCCCGTCGCGATGCCGGCCACGTTGCGCGCCTTGCCGCGCATGCTTCTCGACAGCGCATCGCCTTTGACGATCCGGCCGGCCTATTTGCCGCAACTGCTGCCGTGGCTATGGCATTTTGTGTGGGCGGCCCGCCCGCATCGCGTCGAAGCGATCTCAAAAGCGCTTGCCGCCCTCACACTCGACGCATGCGACATATGGGCCGCGTTTGCCGGGCGTGCGGGATTAGCGCATCTGCTGCGCCGCCAGGGTCTGCTTTACGTCTATGCCAAGCAAACGAGCCGCGACGGTGCGGAACCGGCGCATGCGCTGCGCCGCAAGCGCGGCGTGCGTCTCGAAGAAGTCGACAGGGCTTGGCTGCAGAATTTTGCGCCGATGCTCGCACCCGAGTATCGCTTCGGCGTTTTTGCGCCCGATGCCGGGCATGTCGTCGATCCGGGCGCGCTCTGCGACGGACTTGCGGCTTCCTTCGAAGCCAAAGGCGGGCGCATCGTGCGCGCGCGCATCGATCGCATTGCGCCGGAGGCGAATGGCGTTGCCTTCAGCACGCAAGGCGGCGATTGGCGGTGCGACAAGTTCGTGCTGGCGGCCGGCGCCCATTCGAAGCCTTTTGCGGCGGCACTGGGCGCCAAAGTGCCGCTCGACGTGGAACGGGGCTACCACGCGATGCTGCCGCGTCCCGGCCTCGAACTTCCCGCCCAGCTCATCGACGGTGAAGGCAAATACGCGGTCACATCGATGGCCGGCGGGCTTCGCCTTGCAGGCACGGTCGAACTGGCCGGGCTCGATCTGCCACCCGACTATCGGCGCGCGGAACAGCTAATAGCGAGCGCCAAGCGCCTGATGCCCGCACTCGACGCGAGCGATCCCAGCCTGTGGATGGGGTTCCGGCCGTCGCTGCCCGACGGGCTACCCGTGCTCGGCCCTGCACCGGCAACGTCACGCGCCGTCTTTGCCTTCGGACACGCGCATCTGGGTGTGACGCTCGCCGCAAAAACCGCCAGCATTGTCGCCGACCTCGTCGCGGGCAAAACGCCGCCGATCGATCTTTCGCCGTTTTCACCGTTGCGCTACGCCTGATCGCCTCATCGACAAAAACCATCAAGGAGACGCCAAGATGACTGCCTGGATCCAGATGCTGCAATACGACGAATCGTCCGGCTATCTGCGCGAGCTCTACGACCGCGTCAAAGGTCCGGGTGGTGCGATCGACAACGTGATGAAGATCCACTCGCTGCGCCCGCATACGATGGAGGGGCACAGCGCGCTCTACAAAAGCGTGCTGCACCATTCGGGCAATTCCCTGCCGGTGTGGTTCCTCGAATGCCTCGGCATCTATACGAGCCTGGCCAACCGCTGCGATTATTCGGTCGCCCACCATTTTGCCGGCTTGACGCGTCTGCTCAAGGACGAAGATCGCGCCAAAAAGATTTACGCGGCCTTGGCCGGGCGCGAGCCGGAGAAAATCTTCGACGGCAAGGAGCTTGGGCTCCTGCGCTACGTTCACAAGCTGACGCTCGAACCGCAGCGCATGGCCGAAAGCGACGTGCTCGCGGCACGCAACGCAGGCGCAAGCGATGCCGAAATCTTCGAAGCGAACCAAGTCTGCGCCTATTTCAACTATTCCAATCGGCTGCTCAACGGTCTTGGCGTTACGACGGCGGGCGACCTGCTCGGCTTCTCGCCGCCCAACAGCGACAAGCTCGACGATTGGGAGCATGTCTGAGCAACATGTCTGCCTATTCAATCTTCGCTCTGGCGCGTAACGCGCTCTCCGGCCATCGCAACTGGCCGCGCGCCTGGCGCAGCCCTGCCCTTCGCAGCCGCTACGACATCGCCATCGTCGGTGCCGGTGGGCACGGGCTGGCAACGGCCTACTACTTGGCGCGCCGCCATGGCCTGCGCGACATCCTCGTCGTCGATAAGGGATGGATCGGTGGCGGCAATACCGGGCGCAACACCGTGACGATCCGAGCCAACTATCTGCGCGAGCCGTCGATCCGCCTGCATGCAGAGGGCTTGCGCATGTGGCGCGAGATGTCGGGCGAGCTCGGTTTCAACGCGATGTTCTCCCAACGCGGCCAAATCGACCTCATCCAGACCTGGGCCAAGCTGCGCGACGTCAAACGCCGCCAATCGATCCTGCATTTGGCAGGCGTGCCGTTCGACATCCTGACGCCACGCGAGGCGCAAGCGCATGTGCCGATCCTCGATCTCGACGGACCCAAGCGCCTGCCGATCCTCGCCGCGACCTGGCATCCGACGGCGGGTGTCGCGCGCCACGACGCGGTTGCCTGGGGCTATGCGCGCGCTGCCGACGCGTTGGGCGTGGATATCGTGCAAAATTGCGAAGTGACCGCCATCCGACGCGAGGGCGGGCGCGTCGCAGGCATCGAGACCACGCTAGGCTTCGTTGCTGCGCCCAAAGTGGCGCTAGCCGTTTCAGCGCATGCAAGCGTGCTGGCGCAAACCGCCGATGTGCGCCTTCCGATCGAGACCGTGCCGCTGCAGGCTTTTGTGTCGGCACCGTTGAAGCCGATGCTGTCTTGCATCGTCAATTGCCCCGGTTCGGTCTATCTGAGCCAGTCGGACAAAGGCGAATTGGTCATCGGCGGCGGATCAGATCCCGTATCTTCTTACGTGCAGCGCGGCGAGTTTGCCGTCCTCGAGCGCGTCGTCTCGAGCTTGGTCGAGTTGTTTCCGGTCTTGGGTCGCGTCGCGTTGCTGCGCCAATGGGCGGGTGCGATCGATCTGTGCCACGACACCTCGCCCATCGTTTCGAAATCACCGGTCGAAGGGCTCTATCTCAATATCGGCTGGGGCTCGGGCGGCTTCAAGGCGATACCCGCCGGCGGAGCCGCGTTCGCCGATCTCGTCGCGAACGATGCGCCAAGTTCGGCGATCGAGGCTTTTGCGCTGGCACGGTTCGAACGCGGCCGCCCGCTCTACGAGACCGCCGGCGCGTCGAACCGGGATTGAACGCGATGCAGCTTGTCCCCTGCCCGCATTGCGGCCCGCGCGAACAAGGCGAATTCGTTTGCCTGGGCGAAGCGCCCGCCCATCCAGTCGCGCGCGAAAATCTCGCACGCGAGCTTTACGGCCGCATCAACGCCAAAGGCATTGCGGCGGAGCTGTGGTGGCATCGCCATGGCTGTCGGCAATGGCTGCGTCTAACCCGCGACAGCGCTTCAAATCGGTTTGCGCCGTGAGCGGCTATCGTCTCGAAAGCATCGCGCAGAGCGAACGCGTCGTGGCGACGTTCGACGGGATGCCGCTCAAAGCGCGACGCGGCGAAAGCTTGGCGGCGGCCCTGCTCGCAAACGGCATTTCCGTCACCGGCCGGAGCTTCAAATACCATCGCCCGCGCGGCATCGCCGGCTACGGCTGGTGCGAGCCCAATATCCTGGTCCAAACGTCCGAAGGAACCTTCCCTGCAGCTCAGCTGCAAGTCGCCGATGGCCTGAAGGCGCGCAGCATCAATTGCTGGCCGTCGGCCCGCTTCGACGTCGCAAGCGTGCTCGGCGCATTCGGCGCATTGATGCCAGCCGGCTTCTACTACAAAACCTTTCGCGGACCGCGCGGTCGGATGTGGCCGCTGTTCGAGCCCGCGATCCGCGCTCTGGCTGGCCTCGGCACACTGCCCAAAACCGCGAAACCGCTCGCTTCTCTCAAACGCTTCGCGTATTGCGATGTGCTGGTGATCGGCGCCGGCCCGGCAGGTCTTGCGGCAGCTGAAGCAGCTTCGGAAAATCCGGCCGCGCGCGTGTGGCTGATCGAAGCCTTAAGCGCTACGCCAGCGACAGCCGCGTTGCGCAATCGACACAATGTCCACATTCTACACGATACAGTGGCGACGGGGCGCTACGATGGCGGCTTGATCGTGGCTTTGGAACGCCCGCGCTCCGGCGGTCTGGAAATGCGGCTGTGGAAAATCCGCGCGCGTTCCATTGTGGTCGCAACGGGCGCATTCGAGCGCCCGTTCGTCTTCGACGGCAACGATAGGCCCGGCGTTATGCTCCTCACAGCCGTTGCCGCCTATGCGCAGCACGACAAGGTCGCCTGCGGTCGACGTATTGTCGCGACGGTCAACAATGGTGCGGCATATGCCGATATTTCCGCACTCGCGGCCGCCGGCGTTACAGTCGTCGCAATCGCCGATCTGCGCGACGAGATCGAGCCCGAGCACAGGGATTTCGCCGCGCACAACGGCATCGCTCTCTATCCCGGACACGGCGTTGTCGCCGCATCGGGTGCCCCTTTGCACAAGGTTCGCATCGCACCACTCGGCCAACCAGCGCGCGGGCTGGAGCTTGCCTGCGATACGCTGGCGATGGCTGGAGGCTGGACGCCGGCCGTGCATCTGCATTCGCACGCCGGCGGCAAACTGCGCTTCGACCGAGCGATCGCGGCGTTCGTTCCCGATGGCCCGCACGAGAACTGCTGGAGTGCCGGTGCGTGCAACGGCCGTTTCGCCCACGATGATGTTGTCGCCGACGGCCGACATACGGGCCTCGTTGCGTGCGCTGCAACAGGTTTTGCCGCATCGCCCGGTACGCCACCGAAAGCGCCAGTTCCGTCGCCGGGTGCGCTATTGGCGCGCTGGGAAACCGGCGACGGAACGGGCAAGGCATTCGTCGATGTCGCCGCCGACGTCACAGCCGACGACATTCGCCTTGCTGTCCGCGAGGGCTACGATTCGGTCGAGTTGATGAAGCGCTACACGACGGCGGGCATGGCACCCGACCAGGGGCGCTTCGGCAACATGAACGCGATCGACGTGCTGGCGCGCGCGCGCGACATCGCACCGGCCGCTGCCGGTACAACGACCTATCGGCCGCCTTTTGTGCCGCTGCCTTTCGGGGCAATTTCGGATTTTGGTGGCGCGCTGCTGAAACCGTCGCGCACCACCACGCTTACCGCGTGGCACGAAGCCGAAAACGCCGTCATGTACGAGGCCGGCGCCAATTGGCGACGGCCCGGCTACTATCCACGCGCAGGCGAGGATCTGGACGCCGCGACAAGGCGCGAGTGCCGCGCCGTGCGCAACACCGCGGGCATCTACGATTCTTCGCCGCTCGGTAAGTTCGAAATTGTCGGCCCCGATGCCGGCGCATTTCTCGATTTCGTCTATTGCACGCGCCTCTCCGATCTCAAACCCGGATTTGGGCGCTATGGCTTGCAGCTGCACGAAGACGGACGGCTGTTTGACGACGGCATCGTGTTTCGACTCGGCCCCGATCGATTTTTTGTAACGACTACGACCGGTAATGCCGATGCCTGCCTCCAGCGCTTTTGTTATGCGCGTCAGATCCTGCGGCCCGATCTTGCGGTGCATGTGTTGCCGGTGACCGAACAATGGGCCGATCTTGTGCTCTGCGGGCCGCGCGCACACGAGGTCCTCAATGCGGCAGGTGTGGAACTGCCGGCGGAGTTTCCATTCATGGCGATCGCCGACGCCCGTATCGCGGGCTGCGACGTGCGTGTCGCGCGCGCCGGTTTCACCGGCGAAGTCTCGTTCGAGATATTTGCGCCCGCGCGGGCAGCACCTGACCTCTGGCTTCGATTGCTGGAGGCAGGAAAAGCTTATGGCCTAACACCCGTCGGCTCGGAAGCAAATCACGTGCTGCGCATCGAAAAAGGCTATGTCTCCGTCGGGCACGATTGCGACGGAATTGCCGACCCGGACGATCTGGGTTTGCGCTTTGCCGTGCACATCGAAAAGGCTGATTTCATCGGCAAGCAGGCCGTGCAGCGCAATCGCGCGGATCAGGGCGGACGGCCACAACGCGTAGGCCTTTTGGCACGCGACCCAAACTTTGTGCTGCCCGAGGGTGCTGCGATCCTGAAGCCCGATGCAGCCGCAAGCCGCGGCTATGTGACGGCAAGCTGCTGGAGCGATACGCTCGGCCGCTCGCTTGCAATGGGCCTGCTCGAAGACGGGCGCAAGCGCATTGGCAGCGAAGTTGCGATCTCGCTGCCGGGCGGAATTGCGCACGCCACGGTCGTCGCACCGGTTTTCTTCGATCCCAAAGGAGAACGCCAGCGTGGCTAAAACGACCGTCGCCGCTTTGCCGCCCGAAACGCTGACGGCAATCCTTTCGCCGCTGCGGCCCGATGTGCCGCATTTGGCGATCGAGCCCAACCTTTCGCTTGTTTTGAGCACATGTGCGCCGCCGCCCGGCGGCTACGCGATCGACATGTCGCACGGATACGTCGCCTTTGCCGTCGAAGGGCCGAGTGCTGCCGCGTTGCTCGCGCAAGGGATTGCGCTCGATTTCGACAGGTTGCCCGCCGATTTTGCAGGCCGCACACGGCTTGGCGAGATCGC
This sequence comes from Magnetospirillum sp., assembly GCA_027532905.1. Taxonomy (NCBI): domain Bacteria; kingdom Pseudomonadati; phylum Pseudomonadota; class Alphaproteobacteria; order Rhodospirillales; family Rhodospirillaceae; genus Magnetospirillum; species Magnetospirillum sp. Next base: position 474,676 of record JAPZUA010000002.1, on the reverse strand, counting down.
GATCGTGCTCCAACGACGCGCAAATGGCTATGTGCTGCGTTGCGAGCGATCCTACGGTGAATGGCTAGCCGGGTGGCTCGCCGAAGCGTTGCGGATCAGGATTTTGTCTGGCGATACTTGAAGGCCTTGCCGAAGCGCTCGATGATATAGTCGCCGCAGGTGGTCGGCGGATATTTCGCGTCGGCAGGATCGTCGAGCAGATCGCGCGGATCAATTTTCGTGTCGGGATGCGGATCGAAGAACACAGCCATCGAATAGCGCGTACGCCCTGACGCATTGACCACACGGTGCGCATTCGAGTTGAGTCGACCGTTCGTCCAACGCTGCATCAGATCGCCGATATTGACGACCAGGGTATCCGCAATCGGATGCGCCGTGACCCACTGGCCGCTTTTGGCGAGCACCTGCAAGCCGCCCACATCGTCCTGCGACAGCAATGTGAGGCCGCCGTAATCGGTGTGCGGCGCCACGCCGAACTGCATTTCGCCCAGATCGGCAGGCTGCGGCGGATAGTAGATCGCCGAGCCGCGCGCCAACGGCTTCGCGAACGAGGCCGCGAAAAACGAAGGATCGCGCCCCAGTGCTGCGGCGAGCCCCGTCAGCAGGCGCTGGCCGCACGCACAGATCGCGAGATAGTAGGCGTAGAGTGCGGCCTGCATTTCGGGCATCTCGGCAGGCCACTGGTTGGGTCCCATCAACGGCTTGTCGGCCGCCACGTCGGGATCCTCGGCCGGCAGCTCGAGACCCCAAAGGAAACTTTCTTTGAGATCGATCTTGGCGCCGCGATACATTTTGGCTTCGCCTACCGAAAGAAAGCCGCGATGGCGCGCATCGATCGTCACGCGGCGCTTCTGCTCTTCGGATTGCGCGAAGAACGCGCGGCTGGCCGCGTAGGCGCGCGCAGTTATTGCCGCATCGACGCCGTGGTTGGCGACGTAGAAAAACCCGATCTCTTCGGCCGCTTGGCGCATCGCCATACCAACCGCCAATATCTGGGCAGGATCGCCCGATACCAAGCCGCCGACATCGACAACCGGGATTTCATCGATGGAAATTTCGGTTGCGCGCGCATAAGCCATGGTGCTGCTTTCATCGACTTTATTCATGAGCGACTGTCTGTTACTCTGAAAATACCCAGCTATATAGACAAACTCAAGTGAGCATCGTTCATGCCTGTATCGCCGCTTCGCATCTTGCCGCCGATCTCCGCTTTGCGCGCCTTCGAGGCGGCGGCACGGCTGGGCAGTTTTACGATGGCAGCCGAAGAGTTGGGCCTCACCCAAAGCGCCATCAGCCACCAAATCCACAGCCTCGAGGACCAACTTGGGTTCGAACTGTTCCATCGCGAGCCGCGGCGCATCACGCTGACGCCCAAAGGCGACGCGCTGGCAGTCGCGGTGCGCGAGGGCTTGCGTGTCGTCGCCGACTCAATCCGCGAATTGACTACGGCCGACACGGGCCCGCGCCTCACCGTCTCCACCCTGCCCGGCTTTGCCGTGAAGTGGCTGTTCCCGCGGTTGATCCGCTTCGATGCGCAGCATCCCGAGATCGAACTGGCGATCGCGACGACAGGGCAGCTGGCGGATTTCAGCCAAGGCGAGGCAGATGTGGCGATCCGCTACGGTACCGGCCGCTATCCGGGTCTGCATGTCGAAAAGATTCTCGACGAAACGATGTTTCCGGTCTGCGCGCCGCGCTTGATGGACGGGCCGAAGGGCCTACGGAAACCGGCCGACATCAAAAATGTGCCGTTGCTGCACGACGACATCATGCGCTTGAGCGACCGGATGCCGGGCTGGCAGAGTTGGATCGAAGCGGCCGGAATTGCAAATGTCGATCTCGCAAAAGGCCGCCGGTTCGGCCAGTCCAACATGTCGATTCAGGCGGCGATCGAGGGACTTGGCGTCGCACTTGGCCGGCTGCCGCTCGTTGCAGACGATTTGGCCGCCGGGCGGCTGGTGCGCCCTTTCGATCTCGCGATACCCAGCGGCTATGACTACTATTTTGTGTGTCCGCAGCGCCAGCTTTCGGCACCAAAAATAGCGGCATTCCGCACGTGGCTTCTCGCCGAGACGGCCGCCTTCATCGAGACGGCTAGCGCGTGAACGCCGCTTTGAAGCGCTGGCGCGCCGGAGCACCATGGATGAAGGCGTAGTCTTGCGGACTGGGTGCACCCGCCTCGACGCGCAATGCGCGGAAAATGGGGCCTTCGCCTGCGAGGATTTCGGGCAGATCGGCAGCAAAGGCATCGAGCGACGCGATCATGCGGGCATTGGCAAGGCCTGCACCTTTGGCAATGGCGGCAAAATCGAGATTCGCCTGCCCCGGGAGCGGATGACTGCCGTTGGCTTCGTACACACCGTTTTCGCACACAAGATGCACAAAATTGCGCGGTGACGCCGCCGCCACGCTTGCGAGGCTGCCGAGATTCATCAGCAAGCTGCCGTCGCCGTCGAGCACGATAACGCGCTTGTCGGGGCGCCCCAAGGCGAGCCCCAGACCGTGCGAGGAGGCAAGGCCCATGGCACCGATCGAAACGTAATTGAGATCGCGCGGCGCCATCGCCATCCAATCGAACGCCGCTTGATAGGTCGCCACAATCGCTTCGTCGCGGACCATGGCTGCCAACAGGCGCAGACATTCATCGCGCTTCATCATGCGGCCCCGCCTTCCGCCGACGGCGGCTGGCCGATGAGCAGGCAAACCGGCTGCGAGGTTTCGTAGGCGCGTGCGATGGCCAGCGCGATTTCGCGTTCGTCCGGCGCATGTTCGATCCAACGATGCGCAACACCCATCGCCTCGAGGATAGGCTCCACTATGCGAACGCCGTATTTTGCCGATTGACGCGGGGCGACGTCCGGCTCCTTGCCCTGCATGCCCACCAGTATCACGACGGGCTGTTCGTATTCCACGCCGACCGCGCGCAGCGCGTTGATGGAATCGAGCAGTCCCGTCTGCTGGATCAGCAGCACGGCGCGGCGCCCGGCAAAGGCAAGCCCTGCGCAGATCGCAATGCCTTCGTCTTCCTTGCAAATGCGAACGAGTTTGATGTCGGCATCGCGCGAGAGCGGCCACAAAAGTCCGTCGCTGGTGACGATGTCGGGCACCGCAACGACGAACTCGACGCGCGCTTTTTTGAGCTCGGCAATAATCGTCGCACCGCGCATCGGCAGTTTTTTCATGTACGGCCCGCAAGATGGTCGGCCAAGGCTCCGAGTGTCGCGTCGGTGTCGGCGGCAAGACCGACGCCGATGCGCAACTCGCACAGATGTGCCGGGTCGCGCCAGTCGCGCACCAAAATTCCGCGTGTCTCGAGGGCCACCATCGCCGCAGAAGCCGACCCCGGCATCACACACGACACGAAATTGGCCGCCGACGGCAATACGGCCACACCGAGTGCGGCCAAACCATCGGCCAAACGTTGGCGCTCGGCAGCATTCCTGTCCAACAGCTCACTAAGGTAAGGTTGGTCGCGATAGGCCGCCAATGCGGCGGCCTGGCTCAAGGTCGGCACGTTGAATTGAAGCTTGACGCGGCGCAACGCCTGGGCGACCGAATCGTCGCCGCAGATTGCGTAGCCGACCCGCAAAGCCGCCAGCGCATACGCTTTCGAGAAAGTTCGCGTCGACAGCCAAGGTCCTTTGCGCGCGCGCAGCAGTGCCAGCGTGTCCGGTCCACCCGCGTGGCGGCCAAACTCGAAATACGCCTCGTCGAGATAGAGCAATACATTGTCGGGAACGCCTTCGACGACGGCGCGCAATGCCGCCTCGCCCATCATGCCACCCGACGGTGGGTTGGGCGTGCAGCAAAAGACAAGCCGCGTGCGCGGGCCGATCGCGGCCAGAATTGCGGCTGCGTCGCACGCCCCACCGGCATCAAGTGCGACGCGCCTGATCTGGGCGCCCGCAAGCCGCGTCGACAAGCCGTAGCGCGGAAAACTTGGCGCCGGGACAACGGCCTCGTCGCCGGGCGCCAATGCGACCTGGCAGATCAATTGGATCAACTCGTCGCTGCCGCATCCCAGCACGATGCGTCCGGCTGGCATCTCCGCATCGCGCGCGATCGCATCGACAAGGTCGCGACCATAAATGTTGGGATACCGATTGAGATCGTGCATTGCGGCGGCGATCGCCTCGGCGACGCGCGGCGATGGCGGATAAGGCGATTCGTTGAGATGGATGAGGCGCGGCCGACGTGCTGGATCCGGATAGTCCGAAAACGTCGTCGGCCCCTTGTAAGGCGGTAGTTCGCGAACAGTCTGCGACGCCCACTGCAACGCAGACCGCTCCGCGCCGCCCGATTTATCTGCCGTCATGCCCAAGAAATTCCTCCCAACCGTGCGGACCAAAGCCTAGAACGCGTCTTGCTCCCTGTCGAATGAGTTTGCCTGACATGCGCCGTCGCGGAATTCATGGTCCCCGTGCGACGTAGCGGCGCGCCTCGGCATTGCGCAGCAAACGGCCCAACTTTTCGAGCCCCGGGGCGCACCCCCGGTGAGTCGGCCGATCTCGCATGACGTCTCGAGCAAGGCCGCGATCTCCAACGACCGTCCCGCCTCGAAATCCTATAAGGTCGAGGTTCGAATGTTGGCCATGCCCGACATCATTGCGATGCGCGCCTCGATCCCGATCGATGGTGTGACCTGACCGGATTTTCTTGGACCAGGCTGATTGAGGTAGTCAGTTTGGAAAGGAGCCCGAAAAGATACCCAAGAAGCGACATAGCGCCGAGCAGATCATCACGTAGCTACGGCAGATCGACGTGCTGGTGGCGCATCGTGCATCGTTATCGGCGCGCCGTCGTGGAACTTGACGCCCGCACGCAGCTTGAACTCCCACACCAGCGGCGCTTCGACCAGGCACCACGATTCGGCCTGCGACGGGCGCAGTTCTTCGTTGGCGCCCATGCGCACCAGCGAGCCGAACATATGCATGCGCACATCGACATTGGGACCGATTTCGGCGGCGTGCGGATCGATGACGGTCGGCGGGGTTGCCATGCCGATCTTAATGTCGGCGGCATGGCCCGATGTCGACGCCAGAACCAGCCACAACAGTATCGCGAACACGAAACACTTGATCATCGCAAAGGCTCTCGGCGTTTGTCCGACATTCGATATAATAACTGACGCAAATCCCTCGCACTTGCGAGACCGATGCCGTCGGGCGCCGTTTCAGCGTTTGGATGCAATCCAAGCGGCAACGGTGGTGCGATAGGGCCCCAGCAGGCTTTCGAAGACCGGATGTGCCGCCATCGCCTGGCGCCAGCGCGTGACGCGCTGCGTATACGACACAGACCAGCCGAACACCGGTTCGAGGGCATCGAGAATCGCAAAACTCGCGGGAAATGCACAGTCTGCCAAGGTCGGCGAAATTCCGACCGCATACGGACCTTCGGGATCGAGCTCGGCTTCGAGCAACGTCAGGGCAGCGGCAATCCCGGCAGCGGCGTCTTGCGGCGGTTGGCCGCTCGCGACGGCCCCGAAACACGCGCGCAGCTTGGGCTCAAAACGCAGATCGTGCAGCCGCCCCAAAAAGCGCGCGCGCGCCCGGCCGCGCGGATCGGCAGGCAGCAAACGCGGCTGCGGAAAGCGATCCTCGAGATATTCGAGGATCGTGTCCGACTCAGCCAGAATGAAATCGCCGTCGACCAACGCTGGAACCGTTCCGGCAGGCACAATCGCGCGATATTCAGCACTGCGATAGCCGCCGGGCGGTTCACGGATGTCGAGTGCCAAGCCTTTCAACGCGGCGGCGATGCGGACTTTGAGGCTGTAGCTCGACAAAGCGGTCGCATAGAGGAACATCGCAAATGCCTTCGCGTGGGAAACTGAAGCGGCTAGTGTGGCGCCAAGTGCGTGCGGAAGGAAAGAGACATGCGGCTCGAATTGCAGACATGGCCCAAGGTTCAGGACTATCTCAAGCGCAGCAAAGGCATAATTGTGCCGCTAGGCTCGACCGAGCAGCACGGCCCCGAAGGTCTGACCGGCACCGACTATCTCTGCCCCGAGGCAATCGCGCGCCGTATGGGGGCCGCGCACGGCGTGCTCGTCGCACCGACGATTCAGGTCGGCATGTCGCAGTTCCACCTCGACTTTCCTGGATCGCTGTCGTTGCGCCCGTCGACGCTGATGGCGGTCGTGCGCGACTATGTGGCGTCGTTTGCGCGCACCGGATTCGAGCGCATCTATTTCCTGAACGGTCATGGCGGCAACGTGGCACCAACGCGCACCGCCTTCCAGGAATTCTACGCCGACCTGTCGATGGCCGGGCGCGACGCTGACGTGAAAATACGCTGCAAGCTGAAAAGCTGGTGGGAACTGCCGCGCGTCGATGCGCTGCGGCGCGAACTCTACGGCTCAAGCGAGGGCTTCCACGGCACGCCATCGGAGATCGCGATCACGCTCGCGGCTTGGCCCGAAGCGATCAGCGAATTCAACCTAGCACCCCCGCCCTCGCATGGGCGCAACGATCTGCTGGAGCATTCGGGTGACAACTACTACGAAGCGGCCGATTATCGGCGGCGTTTTCCCGACGGTCGTGTGATTTCGGATTCGGCCCTGGCGACGCGGGCCGCAGGCGAAAAGCTGATCGCCTTGGCCGTCGAGGATTTGGCGCAGGATTACGAGGCGTTCCTGGGCTCGAGCTAGCGCCCGGCCGCCATGCGCGCTTCGAGCCTGCGCACCAGCCACGACACGACGAGGATCAGCAGCAGATACTCGATGACCAGCATCGTGTAGATCTCCAGCGGTCGATATTCGATCAGCACCAGTTCCTGGGCGCGGCGCGTAAGCTCCTGGTAGCCCACAACCGAGATCAGCGAACTCATCTTCAGCACGTAGACGAATTGGTTGCCCAACGCCGGGAGGATTCGGCGGATGGCCTGCGGCAGCACGATAAAACGCATCGTTTGCCAGCGCGTGAGCCCAAGACTCATCGCTGCCTCGCTCTGGCCGAGGGCGACCGATTGGATGCCCGCGCGAAAAATCTCGGACTCGAACGCTGCATCAGACAAAGCAAGCGTGGCGATACCCGCCGCCATCACGCTGAACTGGATGCCCGCGACGACCGGCAGCCCGTAATAGACCCAGAGCAGCAGCACCAGCACCGGGATGGCGCGGAAGACCTCGACATAGACGCGATTGAGCGCGCGCAGCGCGGGCACGCGCGACAGACCCACGATCGCAAGGCCGGCGCCCAGTACGACCGATATCGCGATCGCGACGAGCGACAGCATCACGGTCGCGATCATGCCGTCGGCGAGGAAGGCAAGGTTCTTGAGGCCGCGCGAATCGAGCGGCGAAACAACGTACCACCCCCAATTGTAGGAATGCCCCCCGCAGCCGGACAGCGCGAAGACCCCGGCCATAGCCAGGATCGTCGCGGTCCGGCGCGCGGGCAGCCGCGTCAGGATTCGGCGCGTCAGGATTTGGGCAGCCACTTGTTCTCGAGCGCTTCGAAGAAACCTTCGCGCGCCTTTAGGGCGACCCAGGTATTGACGTAGTTCAGCCACACGGGATCGTCCTGAGCCATCATGAAGGCCGCCGGACGGCGGTTGCGCGGCTGGACACTGGCAGCCAGCAGGGTCAAGGCGTCGAAACGGCGGATCAGCGAAGACGCCTCGACATTGCTGGTCAATGTCAGATCCGCGCGCCCAGCCAACACTTCCTGGAAGCCAGTCGCAGGCGCCTGCACCGAGACAATGCGCGCGCGCGGGAAATGGGCTTTCGCCTGATCTTCGAACACGGTGCCCATCGACACGGCCACGCGCACGCCGTCGGCATTGATCGCTTCCCACGTCGCAAAGCGCGCCGCTGCCGGCTTCGCGGCCACGGGCACCGAGCTGAACTCGAAATAAGGTGCCGTGAACGCTGCACCGCGGGCGCGCGCCATCGTCACCGAGGCGCCCGAAAAAATGTCAAACCGGTTGGCGCCGATCCCCGCCACGATTTGCGCCCACTCGGTCTGCACCCATTCCACGCGCACCCCGGAATCGGCGGCGAGCTGGGTCATCGCTTCGACGTCGAAGCCCTGATACGAGTTGGTCGTCGTGTCGCGGAAGCTCATCGGGTTGAAATCGCCCGTGGTGCCGACGCGCATGGTGCCGCGCTCGAGGATCTGCTGGAGGCGCGAACGCCCGGCGGCGGCAGGCGCTTGGGCTTGGGCGGTTTGGGCGGCGGCGAGCGTCGCCCCCCCGACAAAACCCGTACCGATCACGCGGGCAAGATCGCGGCGATTCATCTGAAGGCTCCTTGGCTGGTAGAGGGGATATCCGAACCGTCACACTAGACGGTGGGTCGATGGCGTCAAGATTCCGTTGGATCGGGGCGGCACCGCCCGAGCGTCTAGGGCAAAGGCGGCAGGGCGCGCGGTGGGCGCGCAAACACGCGCTGCAGTATCGGCTCGAAAGTCGAAAGCGCCTCCTCTTTGGCCTCGGCATCGACCGTGCATTGGTCGTAGCGATGCACGAATTCGGCTGCCGCCTCGAAATGCGGATGTCCACGCCAGCGCTCACGGGCACGACGGTCGGCGCTGGGGTGCTCGTTGTAGTGATGGGCCTGGAAATCGGCATGGCGCTCGACAATCCAGACCATTCGTTCGTCGACATAGGGGGCGAGCAATTGCGCCGCAAATCGACCGTGCGACGTTGGACACGCAATGAAGCCTATATCGTGCAGCAACGCTGCCGCGACATAGTCGTCATCGCGCCCGTCGGCCAGCGCCAAGGTCGCCGCCTGCACGCAATGCCGATAATTGTTGACGTGGTAGCCGAAGCTTGGATCGTCTTTGGACGCCGCCAGCAATCGAAGCGCTTGGCTCGCCTGCAGCGCTGCCTGGTAGGGCGGGCGTTGCGCTGCCAGAAGATTCCAATCGGCTAACGTGAATTCGTCGAGCCGCGAAGGCCCCACATACTGCGATGCGGGATCAAACAGCTGCGAGCGGGCCGTGACGTCGAAATTGTCGCGCATTGCAAAAGCATGGCCCAAAAAATTTGCGACCGCCATACGATTGTGACACCAAATGCCTGAGATCCTATTCCGCTACCGCGATCTGATTTCGCAATTGATCGCCGCAACAGCCGAGGGCGTTCGGAAAGCGAGCCGCCGCAGCGCGTGCATCCTTGCCGAGATTTCGGCTCGACATCGCCGGAACGAAGCGGTGGGATCGAACCCCGCTTGGCGATGCCTCGCATTCCAGTTCCCCATTTGGCCGAAATTCGAACGTTTTGAATACCAGTTTCCGGTGTTTGACGCGTCAAAGGAAACTGAGCGGAAACCAAGGGCACTAAGGGCACGTCGAATGCGACATCCTGCTATGTTTGTTTTATCTTGAGACAACGTGGCCTGAGGAGCGCCCGTCCGCAGCGACAGATGGTTGCCGATACCATCAGCCCTTCTCCGCGAGCAGCAGATAGATCGCTGCCGTCCACGAAAAGGTGCCGCCGCCGCCGGCCGCACCGCTGAGCGGATTGAAATTCTCGCCGAAGCCCGCCCGTTCAATGGCGCTCCGCGTCGACGCCGAAATCTGCTGTGCGTGCACCGCGTCGCCCGCGCGCGCAAAACCGTCGGCGATCATCCAATTGACAACGGCCCAGACCGGTCCGCGCCAATAGCGTAGCGCTTCGAAAGCCGGGGATTCGGGTGGCGTCGAGGGAACGAGGACGTCCACTTGAGAACGCCAACGGTCGAGCGTAGCCCCCATCTGTGCAGCCTGTGCGGCATTCGCTGCATCGGCATATAGCGGCAAGAAGCCTGCCGAGGTCGCAACCTCGATCGGCGCATCGGCGATCAGATCGCGCGAGCCGAATAGGCCGAGCTTTGGCTGCCATAGCGTCGCGAGTGCCTGCTTCATGCGCGTAGCTCGCTTCGCGATCTCGGCCTGCTCGGCGGCCGTGCCGAAGCGCGCGGCGAGCCCCAGCAGATCAACTTCCGCGCGCACCAGAATGGCGTTGATCGAAACATCGGCAACTTTGAAAGGCGCGACCTGCCACATCCGCGCCGGATCCCAGCCCGCATCGCGATAGCAATCGACCAGATGGATGAACCGCTGGTAGTCGATGTTGTGCGGGCGATGTCCGGCATCGACGTGGCTCGTGTCGCGTCGCTTGACGACCGTCGTGGTGTTTGTAGGTACGCGCGCAAACGCTGTATCCCAAGCTGGGCTGTTGTCCATCCCTGTTTCCCACGGATGCAGCACAGCCACGAGGCCCGTCTGCAGCGGATCGCGCGCCCGCGACCACCAGCGATGGTTGGCCAAAAGCTGCCGATAGATCGCCGCTCCTTTCGCCTCGGCAAGGCCTTTGTCGCGCGCGTTGGCGACGAGCCGTGCAACGGCAGAGGCGAGCACCGGCGGCTGTGTGATGCCGGATGTGGACGGCGCATGGTGCGTGCCCCACACGTCGGGCCCCGGAAAATACTGGTCGCTCGCGGTGTGGAACACGATATGCGGCACCATGCCGTCGTCCCATTGGCCCTTGAGCAGGCTCTCGACTTCGCGCCATGCGGCAGCCTCGTCGAATGTCTGCCAGCCCATTGCAACGAAGGCCGAGTCCCAATTCCACTGGAACGGATAGAGCCGAGCCGTCGGCACGGTGTAGCCGCCCTTGTCGTTTGCGCGCAGAATACCCTGCGCCTTTTCGATATACGCGTTCATGTACGTCCTTCTATTGCGCGGCCGTCGGCCGCATCCATCCAGCAAATGCGCCCCGCGATGGGGGCAAGATGAAGCGTTTCGCCGGCCGCAACATCGCGTTCGCCCGCATAAACGACGCGGACCTGCTGGCCGTGCGCATTCCCGGTCAGCAGCGCATGGGCGCCCAGCGGTTCGACCACGCGCACCTCGAAAGGCAGCCCCGTGTCGGCCGTCGCCGGCAACAAATCCTCGGCGCGCACGCCCATGACAATCTCGCCGCTGGTGCGCGGACAGGCGAGCTTCAACGCACCGATCGCGACTGTGCCGTCGATGGCCTGGCAGCGCAGAAAATTCATCGGCGGTGCACCGACGAACGAACCGACGAAAACCGTCGCAGGCGTGCGATAGACCGCCATCGGCGGAGCGAGCTGCTCGATCCGGCCGTCACGCATAACCGCAATGCGGTCGGCAAGCCCCATCGCTTCGGTCTGATCGTGCGTGACGTACAGCGTCGTCGTGCCCGCCTCGCGCAGCACGGCTTTGAGCTCGGCGCGCATCTCCATGCGCAGCAACGCATCGAGATTGGACAAAGGTTCGTCCATCAGCAGCACGCTCGGCTCGACCGCAAGCGCACGCGCGACAGCCACGCGCTGGCGCTGGCCGCCAGAAAGCTGCCCCGGATGGCGGGCCAGCAGATGCTCGATATGCATGAGGCCCGCCGCGCGCTGGACCTGTCGGTCGACCTTGGTGCGATCGGCCTTGGCCATGCGCAAGCCGAAAGCGATGTTTTCGTACACCGTCATGTGCGGGAACACAGCATAGTTCTGGAACACCATCGCAAGCTTGCGCTCCCGCGGCGGCAGGTCGCTCACGTCGCGTCCGCCGACGAGGATACGGCCAGCGCTGCGCGTCTCGAGCCCGGCCACGATGCGCAGCAGCGTCGTCTTGCCGCAGCCCGACGGGCCCAGCAACGCGACGAACTCGCCGTCCTCGATATTGAGCGAAAGCTCCTTGAGCGCCGTCATGCTCCCGAAACTCTTGCGCACGCTCTCGATCGAGATTCCGGCCATTGGCTTCCTCAGCGGTTGGCAATGCCCCACATCGCAAACAGATAGCGACGCACGGCAAAGATGAAGACGACCGACGGGAGGATAAGCACGAGCCCGCCGGCGAAACGGAAATGCAGCGGCGATTCCGAGAGCACGGTCAGCAGATACGCGGTCAGTGTGCGCTCGCGTACCGTGAGCACGGAGGCGGCAAACACCTCGTTCCACGAGATCACGAAGGCGAACAGGCCGGTTGCCGCAATGCCGGGCAAGGCCAGCGGCAGAACGACTTTGACGAAGGCCTGCAGCCTTGTGCAGCCGAAAATCCAAGCCGCCTCTTCGAGTTCGCGCGGAATGCCGACGAACAGGCTCGACGTGACGAGGGCCGCGAACGGCAGAGCGAGCGCCGTATGGACGAGCGCCACGCCGAGCGTCGTGTCGTAGAGTCCCCAGCGGATGAACGCGACCGTCAAAGGCAATGCGAGGATCGCGATCGGAAAAGCGCGTGTAAGCAGAATCAGCAACCGATAAGCGTTCTGGCCGCGGAACGAGAAGCGTGCGAGCGCATAGCCGGCGGGCGTGCCCAGCAATGTCGCAAACACCATCGTCATCGCGGCGGCCGTCATGCTGTTCCACAGCGCCTTGCCTACCCCTTCGATGCGCAAGAACAGCGCGAGCGCCGAAAAGGTAAACTCAGGGGGCAGCATAGATTTGGGCCACAGAAACACGCCTTGGCGTCCACCAATCGCACCGGCTGCGATGAGCCAGATCGGCACGAGCACCCAGGCGCACATCGTCGCGACACCAGCCCAAAACAGGAGACTGCGCGGGCGCATCACAGCCGCGCCTCCGGCTTGGTCCGCAGCACGCGCAGGTAGAGCGCCGTCGCCGCAAGCGAGATCGCCATTACGACGACCGCATAGGCAGCGGCGACGGCGTAGCTTTGGTTTTCGAACTGCCAGACATAGGCTTCGCTGACGAGCACCGGAAAATTCCGACCGCCCAACGCAAAAACGACCGCGAAGACCTCGAACGCTAGCACGGTGCGTAGAATAAGCGCCGTCTGCAGGCTCGGCTTGAGCAGAGGTAAGGTCACGCGCGTGAAGCGCTGCCAAGGCGTGGCGCCGAATATCTCGGCAGCCTCGCCGTATTCTTTCGGAATGAGGCCGAAGCCTGCAACGAGGATCACGAGAACAATCGCGGTCGCGCGCCACACCTCGGCCAGCACGATCGCGACGAACAGCGTAATCGGCGTTTCGTAGGAGAGCCAGCCGGTTGGCCCGTCGATTAGGCCGAGGGCGAAGAGGGCGCTGTTCACGTAGCCGCGGTCGGTCAACAGGGCGAGCCAGACGAGCCCTGCGGCAAGATCCGACACGCCCATCGGGATCGTCCAGACCCACAGCACCATTTCGCGTCCGCGCGAAATCTTCGTGAGCATCTGGGCAAGGCCGAGCGCCAGCGCTATCTGCAGCGGCACTACCACGCCCACGAGCAGGAACGTATTGCCCAGGGCCGAGGCGAAATTGAGGTCGCCCGCCATGCGGCGATAATTGTCGAGCGAGAATCCTTCGGCCGTGCGCAGCGACAGCAGGATCGTTTCGGCAAGCGGATAGAGAAAGAACGCCGCCAGGAACAACACCGACGGTGCCAACAGCAGGTAGGGCAGATAAGCGGGGCGCGCTTGCATTTGCGTTCAGGCGGTCGGGGTACAGGCAGAACCGGGAAGCGGCTCCGCCTGCACCTCTTTCGCTCAGTTGACCGGGCAAGCGCCCGTGCTGACCGGATCCGGGGCCCAGCACGGTGCAGCCGTCGCATTCATGATCGCGCGCAGATTCTCGGCCTCGCGGTCGAGCACGGCGCGCGCCGGCTCGTTGCGCAGCACGATACGCGTGAACGTGTCGATATAGACCTTGTTGAACTCCCCACCCTTGTCGCCGAGCCCGATCGGCAGGAGGCTCACGAGGGCGTCGCGCGCATTCTGCGTGAGCGCGATCGCGTTGGCGGCAAGTCGCACGCCGGGGGCAAGATCGGCCGGCAGATCGGCTTTGACGACCGGGAAAAAGCCGACTTCGGCCGCGGTCACAAGCTGCGTGCGCGCCGTGCTCAGATGGTCGATCAGCGCCACAGCCCCTGCCCGGTTCGGCGCGTCCTTGGCGATCGACAGGCCCGCAACGACGGGCATGTAGCCGCGGCCTTTCGGGCCGGCGGGTGCCGGGAACGTGACGAAATCGTTGGGCCGCTGGCGCAATGCATCAAGCACGCGCGCCACATGGTCGAACGCAATCCATACTTCGTCGGCCAGCAACGGCTCTTGCATGAAATTGTAGCTGGTCGAGTTGGGCTGCACGTACTGCCAGAGGTCCTTGAAATTCGTCCACATCGCTTCGGCTTCGGCCGAGCGGAAAGCAGAGACGGCGCTGCCGGTGTAGGACGGATAGAGATAGCCCTGGAAGAAGCGCGGCATCAGCCCCGTCGGCCCAGCCGGGAAGCCGAGGCGGCGTTGGCCGGTGCGCTCGCGCACGTTCTTCGCCCATTCCTTGAGCTGGTCGTAGCTGAGCGCGTTGATGTCGGCACCTGCCGGCAGGAACGGCAACGCTTGGCGGTTGGCGACCATGATGTAAGTCGCCTGCATCCACGGAATATAGGCCTGCGTGCTGCCGCCAAGCTTGCCGAGCGACATCAGATTGGCGGGAATACCTCGATCGGCGAGCTTTGCGGCGACGTCCGAGATGTCGTCGAGAGCACCCATCGGCTGCAACGGCTGCAATTCGCCGTGAAGGGCGCCAATCACGCTGACCGTACGACGACCGGCGGCCGCTTCGGCGCGCATGCGCACATTAAGCTGCTGCGGCTGCTCGGTCACATAGACCGCCTGCCCGGCAAAACCCTTGAGGATCACGTCGCGCACTTTCTGCGCTTCCTCGATTGGCCGCAGCTGCGTCGACATAAAGACGGTTTCCTGAGCCTGGGCTTGCGGCAGGAAGCCGAGCCCCAGCAGAATCGCCGCACTAGCGATGAGTTGTTTGCGCATTTGGTTTCTCTCCCTTTTTTACGTGCGTCGTTTTGACGTCTTTTTCCGTATCGTGGCCTGGTGCCGGTCCATCGGACCCGCGCACGACGAGCTTGCCTTGCCACAATTCACAGAGCATTTCGGGTTTGGCGCCCGCAAAAAGTGCAAGCAGCATTTCGACGAGCTTTTCGCCCGCTTGCGTCCAGGGTTGCGCAACGGTGGTTAAGGCGGGCTGCGTGTAGCTTGCGACCGGCAGATCGTCGTAGCCGATCACCGAAACATCGCGACCTGCCCCAAGCCCTGCCTGGGCGATCGCGCGCAACGCGCCGACGGCCAAACGATCGGTGCCGCACAGTAGCGCGGTCGGCGGCACGCGCAGCGCCAAGAGCTCGGCCGCAAGGCGATGGCCGTTCTCTTCGGTGGCTTCGGCCGCACGGAACTCCCCCGTCGGCATTGCGAGTGCCGCATGTGCTGTACGCCAGCCCGCTTCGCGGTAGTGCGCGAAGGTGTAGTGGTCCGGCGCATTGATGAGCGCAATGCGCCGATGGCCCATCGCCGCAAGGCGCAGCGTTGCGTCGCGAAAAGCCGCGTGACCGTCGATATCGAGCCACGCATAGGGCCGCTTCGTGCGCGTCCGCCCGTGCACGATGAACGGAAAATCGCGGTCCTGCAGAAACGCGATGCGTTCGTCGTCGAGTCTGGCACGCGCAACGATCATGCCGTCCACGCGTCGCGCATCGACGAGCCTGCGATAAACTTTGAGCTCGGCCTCGCCGGGCTGGGCGGCGGCGACCAGCAGATCGAAATCGGCTTCGGCAAGGCGACGACCGATCGCCGTCAATACTTGCAGAAAGAATGGATCGTCGAAATGGCCGGGCTGGGCGGGCAAAACCACGCCGACCGCCCGGCTGCGCCCAGTGCGGAAACCGACGGCGGCGGCATTGGGCACATAGCCGAGTCGCTTGGCAGCCCGCACGACTTTGGCACGTGTCGCCGCCGCCACATCGTCGTAGCCGGCCAATGCGCGCGAAACAGTGGTGGGAGAAAGGCCGAGTTCGTCGGCCAAGCGGCGCAGCGTCATCTCCCCCTCATCTTTCGAGTTATTGAGGAAATGCTATATCCAAAACGATTTGGACGTCAAGCGGCACGATGCGATTAACGTACGCCCAAATCTCGCGCCCACAGCGACCGAGACCTCGAAGCGACGCGCGGATGTCGAGACGCGCAAGAAGGACTCTAACATGTTAGCATTGACAGAGGCTGCGCAAGCGCTCTACACCGTTAGCAATCGAAGTTCTTTTGGGGAGAGTTCGCCATCATGTCCGTATCGAAGTCCAACCCGCGCATCGGTCTCTCCTGCGCCCTCTCGACAGCGTTTCTGCCGAACGGTGCTATCGACCTGCCGCGCACTTTGGCGCAAGCGCGCTGGGTGCTCGACGATGGCTGCGACAGCGTGACGATGTTCGGCACCACCGGCGAAGGTGCTTCGATCGATCTTGCGGAGCGTCATGCCGCGTTGGGCGCCCTAGCCGGTGCGGGCTTTGATCTCCCCAAACAGATAATCGCCGGCGTTACGGCTGCAACGATCGGCGAAACGGTCGAACAATGCCGCGCGGGCTACGACTATGGGTGCCGCGCCCTGCTTTTGGCGCCGCCCTTCTACTTTCCCGATCCGTCGGAAGAGGGCATGTTTCGCTGGTATGCCGCCGTGTTCGAGCGGCTCGGCGGACGGCTGCGCGACGTGCTGATTTACCATATCCCGAGCATGACACGCGTCGCCTTTTCTCCCGCATTGCTGGGGCGTTTGCGCAAAGCGTTTCCCGAAGCCGTGATCGGCATCAAGGACAGCACGGGCAGCTGGGAGTCGGCAAAATCCTTCCTCGATGCGCACAAGGATCTGCAGATTCTCGTCGGCGACGAGCGCCTGCTTGCGCGCGCGGTCCGCGAAGGCGGATCGGGGTCGATCTGCGGGCTTGCCAACCTGCGTCCGGATATTCTGCGGCCGGCCGCGTGGGAGGGAAAAGACGATCCGCGAATCGCCGCGTGCGTAACTGCGATTATCGCAGATCCCTTCATGCCTGCGGTCAAAGCACTGATCGCGTGGCGGCAGAAGGACCCCGAATGGCTGCGCATGCGCGCGCCCGTGATTGAGCTCGATGCGGCGCGCGCGCGCGCGCTCGAATTGCGCTTCGACGCGGCAACGGCCTCGGTCGCGGCCGAATGAGCGAGGCGAGCGCTGAAACGCCGAAGTTGCGTGAACGCGCCTATGCTGCGTTCACCGATCGGCTGTTGGCGCGAGCGATCGTCCCGGGTCAGTTCGTGACCCAACGCGAATTGGTCGAGATCACCGGCCTGCCGCTTGGCGCAATCCGCGAACTGGTGCCGAGGCTCGAAGCCGAAGGCCTGATCGTCACGGTGCCGCAGCGCGGCATGCAGGTTGCCCATGTCGATCTGAGCTTGATCCGTTGCGCATTCCAGTTCCGCTTGATGCTCGAGCGCGAGGCCGTTGCGGTTTTCGTTCGCGACGCACCTTTGGCCGAGTTCCAGAGACTGCGCGAAGCCCACGAGCGGGTCATCAAGGATGCGCGCAGACGTGTAACGGCCGACGTAATTCGCCGTGCGCAGATCGTCGACTGGAACATGCACGACACCATCATCGACTATTTGGGCAACGACATCGTTTCGAGTGCATACCGCGTGAACTCGATCAAGATTCGCCTCATTCGCCAGGCCGAAACGCGTCTAGACCCGAGTCGCGTGGAAACCGTAATGCGCGAACATCTCGGCATCGTCGAGAAAATGGAAGCGCGCGACGCTCTCGGCGCGCAAGCCGCCCTGGGCGCCCATATCCAGGACGCGCGACTGCGGGCCATGGAGATGTAAGAGGAGCCTCGATGATCGCATGCCGCGTGCAATGGATCCCAACAGTTCAACAAAAGGCGCACCAAAGCGCCGCAACTAGGGAGAAGAGCCCATGTCTCGAATTTCACGACGCGGATTGTTGGCTGGCACGGCGGCGACGGCCGGGCTGCTAGCGACGCCGACCATCGCACGCGCGCAAGCAACGGCGATCCGGTGGGGCGAGATGCTTGCACCGACGCATCCGCAGGTGCAGATGATTGATCGCATCGCCGCCGAAGTGCGTGAGAAGACGTCGGGGCGCATCGATATTCAGACTTTCCCCAACGGCCAGCTCGGTTCGGGCCGCGACATGATGGAAGCGGTTTCGGCGGGGGCCTTGCAGATCACAACCGACGGCGCCGGGGCGCTTGCGGCCTTGCTGCCTGCCTTGTCGGTCATTGAAGCGCCCTATCTGTGGCGCGACGCGGCACATATGGCGAAAGCGGCGGCGGCACCGCAGTTCCTGCGCATGAACGACGATCTCGTCGCACGCCGCGGCATGCGACTTGCGGCCGTCACTTACTACGGAAAACGGCATCTGACGACAGGCAGCAAAGCTGTGCGCACACCGGCCGACATGGCCGGCTTCAAACTGCGCGTTCCGCCAGTCGACGTCTTCCGCGCGATGGCCGAAGCGTGGGGCGCTCAGGCAACGCCGGTCAATTTCAATGAACTTTACCTTGCCCTCAATCAAGGGGCCGTCGACGGCCAGGAAAATCCGCTTCCGACGATCCAGAGCGGCAAGTTTTTCGAGGTGCAGCGCTTCCTGGTTCTGACCGAACACATCATCACGCCGCGGCTGGTGATCGTAAACGAAGCGTTCTGGCGGGGCATGCGCAATGCCGACCGCGACATTCTGCAGACGGCGATCGCCAACGGTGCGAAATGGCAGGATCAGGAACTGCTGGGGCAAGAGGCCGGACTTGTCGCAACGTTGCGCACCGCTGGGATGACGGTGATTGAGCCCGATCTCAAGCTGTTCCGCGACCCGGTGCTCGCGCGCGTACCTGCGCAGTTTGCGGAACGTTGGGGCCGCGACACGTTCGAAGCGTTGCGCGCCTTATGATCGACACGATGCGGCGCGCGGCCGATTTCGGCATGCGCGCCGCTGCTTTTGTTCTACTGATGGCGCTGCTCGGCAGCGTCGTCGCCGGGGTCGTCTCGCGTCAACTCGGCGCGCCTCTCCCCTGGACGGACGAAGCAGCCCAATATCTTCTGGTATGGACGGGGTTCGTCGGCTGGATGCTCGCCGCGCGCAAGCGCAGCCACATCCGGATCGACGTGCTCATCGATCTTCTGCCGCCGCTTGCGCGCCGCGTGGCGGAGATCGCAATCCAACTTGGCGTCATTGCGCTCGCCAGCGCCATGCTGATCTACGGACCCGTGCTGATCGAGCGCAACCTCGACGTCGAATGGATCAGCGTGCCGCTGTCGGCGGCCCTGCTCTACATTCCCGTGCCGATTGCCGCCATCGCTGTGCTGATGCAGGCCTGCGTGCAGATTTGGGAAGCCCTCAAGGGGCCCATCGCCCCGCAAGCCGTGAAGATACTATGATCGAAACAATGAGCTGGATCCTGGCCGGCTGGTTTGCGGCCTTGATGTTGGGCATGCCGCTCTACGTGTCGATGGGCGTTGCTGCGCTAGTCTTCGTGTTCGCAACCGGCATCACGCCCTCGATCGTGCCGCAGAAAATCGCGCAGGCGGCAAACTCCTTCCCTTTGCTGGCGGCGCCCCTGTTCATCTTGATGGGCAACATCATGAATTCGGGGGGCATCACGGATCGCATTTTTGCTTTCGCGACAGCGTGCGTCGGGTGGCTTCGCGGGGGATTGTGCCACGCCAACATTCTGGCAAGCGTGATCTTCGCCGGCATGTCGGGCTCGGCCGTCGCGGACGCGGGCGGCGTAGGAACGCTCGAAATCAAAGCCATGAAAGACGAAGGCTACGACGCCGAAACGGCAGCGGCCATTACCGCCGCGTCGGCGACGATCGGCCCGATTATCCCGCCGTCGCTGCCGATGGTCATCTACGGCGTTTCGGCGGACGTTTCGATCGGCGGCCTTTTCCTTGCAGGCGTCATACCGGGATTGCTGATGGCGGGCGCGTTGATGGCAATGGTGAGCTACATTGCGCGCAAGCGCGGCCTGCCGCGCCACCCCTTTCCCGGCTTTCGCGGACTCCTTCGTGCCTATGGCCGCGCGCATTGGGCATTGATGACACCCGTGATTCTTTTCGGCGGCATGATCGCCGGCATTTTTACCCCAACTGAGGCTGCGGGCGTGGCCACGGTCTATGCCCTTGTCCTTGGCCTGTTCGTCTATCGCGAATTCGATCTTCGCGACTTGCCCCGCATCGCCGCCGAGACGGTCGAGACGACCGGCGTTGTCCTCGCACTGGTCATGACGGCTTCGGCTTTGGGCTGGTGCCTGTCGCTGTCCCGGATCCCCCAGACCGTGGGTCCACAGATCGTGGCACTCGTCGGCGATCCGCTGGTTTTTCTGCTAGCCGTCAATCTTCTTCTCTTGGTCGTCGGCTGCTTCATGGAAGCGCTCGCCGCCATGCTGATCCTCATCCCGATCCTCACGCCGGCGGCGGCGCAGTTCGGCATCGATCCGATACAGTTCGGGCTCGTTTTCGTGCTGAATCTAATGATCGGAACGATTACGCCGCCCGTGGGTGTGGTGCTGTTTGTGACTTCGAAGATCGCAGGCATCTCGTTTGCGGCAATGTCGCGGGCAATTGTGCCGTGGCTGCTGCCGCTGCTGGGCGTGCTGCTGGCGATCACGCTCTGGCCGCCTTTGACAACGTGGCTGCCTAATCTCATTCTCGGGCGGTAATTTTTCCAGAGGTCGATGTGCAACCGAACCCGCCCGATTTTCGCAGCCGCAAAGCCATCCTTGCGCATGTGAGCCACACGCTCGATTTCTACCATCCGCGCGCCTACGACCCGAGCGGCGGCTTTTTCCATTTCCTCAAAGACGACGGCACGATCTACGACGCGCGCACGCGCCACCTCGTCAGCAGCACACGCTACGTTTTTTTGTGGGCGATGGCAGCACGGCATTTTCCCGAGAGCCAAACCTATCGCGACAATACGCGCCATGCGGTCGAATTCCTGCGCCGCGCGCATCGCAACCCGTCCACCGGCGGCTATGCCTGGCAGCTGCGCTGGCAGAATGGCTCTGCGCAAATTCTCGACGCGACGAACCATTGCTACGGCCTTGCCTTCGTGTTGCTCGCCTATGCGCATGCCGCGATGGCGGGCATCGCCGAAGCGCGCGAATGGCTCGAGGAAACGTTCGAACTCATGGAACGGCGTTTCTGGGAGCCTGCCGCAGGCCTCTATGCCGACGAAGCAACCGCAGACTGGCAGCTCCTGCCCTATCGCGGCCAAAACGCCAACATGCATGCGACCGAGGCCTGCCTTGCCGCTTTCGAGGCGACAGGCGACATCAAGTATCTCGACCGCGCGGAATGCGTGGCCTCGAACATCGTCCAGCGGCAGGCGGCACTGACCGACGGGTTGATGATCTGGGAGCACTACAAAAGCGACTGGTCGGTCGATTGGGACTACAACAGAAACGACATGACCAACATCTTCCGGCCCTGGGGCTACCAGCCAGGCCATTTCACCGAGTGGGCGAAGCTGCTGATCTTGATCGAGCAGCAGCGTGCCCTGCCCTGGCTGCTGCCCAAAGCTGAAGCACTGTTCGAAAGCGCCTTCCGGCACGCCTGGGACGACACGCATGGCGGTCTCTTTTACGGCTTCGCCCCGGACTTTTCGATCTGCGACGACCGCAAATACCATTGGGTCCAGTGCGAAAGCATGGCGACGGCCGCTGTTCTTGCGCACCGTACCGGTAAACAGTTTTACTGGGATTGGTACGACCGGCTGTGGGCCTATTGCTGGCGCCATTGGATCGACCACGAGCACGGGGCGTGGTTCCGGCTTCTGACGCGCGCCAACGTCAACACGACCGACGAAAAAAGCCCGGCCGGCAAGGTCGACTACCATACGACAGGTGCCTGCTACGAAATCCTGAAGACACTGCGGGCCTAGGGCGATGGCGCAAGCACTTCCGCATTTCGTCGCTGTCGGCGAAGCGCTCACCGATCTCATTCGCACGGGCGACGAGACGTGGGTCAGCAAGGTCGGCGGCTCGACTTGGAACGTGGCGCGCGCGGCCGCCGCCCAAGGCATTAACAGTGCTTTTGCCGGTGCGATCAGCCGCTGCTGGTTCGGCGATGCCTTGCAGCGCGCAAACACAGCCGCCGGGCTCGATCCGCGTTTTCTGCAGCGCGTCGGACGTTCGCCGCTGCTTGCGATCGTCGTCGAGACGGCTCCGCCGCGCTATTCCTTCATCGGCGACAACAGCGCCGACCTGCATTTCGATCCGCTGTTGCTGCCCGACGGTTGGGCACAAACCGCCCAATGGGTTCATTTCGGCGGCATTAGCCTTGCCCGCCCGCCGCTCGCCGATCGGCTCGTTGCAATGGCAAGCGCGCTGAAGGCGAGCGGTGTCGCCATTAGCTACGATCCAAACTTTCGGAATTTGATGGACGCCGGCTACACCCCGACCTTCGAGCGCATGTGCCGCCTTGCACGAGTAATCAAGCTGTCCGACGAGGATCTGGTCGGCCTCACCGGAACAACCGAACCGATGGCCACGCTCGCGCGCGTGCGCACATGGAATCCGCAGGCCTGGTGGCTCTATACGCAAGGGGCGGCCGGTGCGCATCTTTTCACGCCCACAGGCCATTGGCGCGCGAGCCCGCCGACCATCGAGGTTGTCGATACGGTCGGTGCGGGCGACGCTTGTATCGCGGGCATGCTCGCGAGCCGAATGGCGAGACCGGGCGAAGATCCGGCATCGCACCTCGCCTACGCGGTCGCGGCCGGGGCGGCCGCCTGCCTAGAAACAGGCGCAACACCGCCAACGCGCGACGCAACCCGAGCGCTTGCGGCAAGAATTCAAGTCGAACAGCTGACGCCTGCGCCTTGAGCCTCTACCCGCCTTAGATCGGACGGCCGGCGAGTACCGTAGCGCCGTGACGCGCATCCCAGGCGTCCTGCACTTGCTGCAGCAGACGCATCGCCGGCAGCACCGAGGGGCCTGAGGTTAGCGGCGCACGACGCGCCTGCACGGCCGCAAGAAAATCGTCGATCACGCGGGCGCAATTGGTCTGCTCGTCCTCGATTGCAGCCAAGCCGGTCTCGGTCCGCAATGTGTTGCCGAGAATATCGTAGAGATAGGTTTCGCGGTCAGTGACGATAAGCTTGTCGTAGAGGCGGAACGTCGCATGGTACGAGCCATGCACCATCACCGAAGCACCCCCTGCCGTCTCGCCGAGGAACACGCATTCCATCGGAATGCCGGTCGTCGGATGGCAGGGTCCCATCTGGCTCTGCACACGCACGATCGGATCTTCGGCAAGCAGATACGCCGCTAGATCGACGAAGTGGCAGAAATGGTGCCACAGGATATTGTCGATCCAGCTGCGCCGATAGCCGGTCGCCCCGACATTGACAAGCCGCTTAATGAAAAACCGTCCGGCAATGTGGCGGATTTTCTCCTCGCCCGCCGCAAGGCGCTGGCGCAAGGCAATCCGCTCGCGGCGATAGCGCATCGGATGGCAAACGCCGTAGACTTGTCCGCTTCGTTCGCCTGCCGCTACCACGCGCTCGGCACCGGCAAAACTCATCGCGATCGGGATTTCGATCAGCGTGTGCTTGCCCGCCTCCAGGCACGCGATTGCCTGCGCCTCGTGCAGCTCGCTGGGCGAGCCCAGCACGACAATGTCGATCGCCGGATCGGCGAGCGCTTGGGCAAGATCGCTCGCAACATGGCGATAGCCGAAGCGCGCCGCGAATTCCTGCGCTGCCTCGGCGCGACGGCCGACGAGCGTATGCAGCACGACATCCGGCCGCCGCAATGCGGCCGAATGCCAGGCCCCCATCATGCCGTATCCGACCATGCAGATATTGAGCGGGCGCGTCACGACCTCGGCACCAAAGCAACGCCGATACGCGTGAGTCCCAGCCACAGGCCCGTACCCGGCGCCTTGGGCTCGGCCACGTTCTTGTCGACGACAAAGAGATCGCCTGCCGCCGTCGTCACCGTGTATTCCATGTGCGTGCCGAGATAGGCCGCTTTCGCGACGGTTCCGTCGATACTCGGCAATACGGGTTTTACCAAGCATACGGCCAAGGCCTCTGGCCGGATCGCGATCTTGACCGGACCCGGCCCAAGCCCACGCGCCGGGAGTTCCAATACGATGTCGGCAAGCCGCGTGCACGCTGAACCGTCGGCAACCGACACGATCTCGGCCTCGACGATGTTCGAATCGCCCATGAAGTCGGCGACGAACAGACTGGCCGGCGATTCGTAGAGATCGCGCGGACTGCCCGCCTGGGCGATGCGCGCATTCGACATCACGATCACACGATCCGAAACCGCCAACGCCTCTTGCTGGTCGTGCGTCACATAGACGACGGTGAGATTTAAGCTCTGCTGCAGATCCCGGATGTCTTCGCGCACGCGGCGGCGCAGCTTGGCGTCGAGATTGGACAAAGGCTCGTCGAACAGCAGCACCTGCGGCTCGAGCGTGAGCGCGCGCGCGACCGCAACGCGCTGTTGCTGGCCGCCTGACAGTTCCGACGGCAGGCGCAGATCGTAGTCCGCAAGCCCCACCAAGCGCAGTTTCTCGCGCGCCATCTCGTGCGCATGGGCCTTAGCGACCCCCTGCACGCTCGGCCCGTACGCGACATTGTCGAGCACATTCATGTGCGGGAACAGCGCGTAGGACTGGAACACCATCGATACGTCGCGGTCGGCCGCCGACAGGCGTGTGACGTCCGCCCCACCAATCAGAATCTGACCCGATGTCGCGATTTCAAGCCCGGCGACCAGCCGCAGCGTCGTCGTCTTGCCGCAGCCCGACGGGCCCAGCAGCGTCACCAGCGTTCCAGGCTCCACTGTGAAGGACACGCCATCGACGGCCGCGATCGTGCCGTATTTCTTGACGACGTTCCGAAACTCAACCGATGCCGGTCCCTTTTTCAGTGATTTTGCCACGTCGCCCCTCAGTGTCCGCCCAAAGCTGCTGCCTGTTGCCCGCGCCGCCCAAGTTCGCGGCGACCCACAGCGAACTGGATCAGCAGAATCGCCAAAGCCATGATCGCGATGAGCACGGTCGAATAGGCGATGGCAAGCGCGATCTCGCCCGCCTCAACGCGTCCGACGATATAGGCCGTCGCCATATTGTGGCGCGCACTCGTGAGGAACACGACGGCCGAAACCGCCGTCATCGCGTGCACGAAACTGAAGACGAGTGTCGCCACGATCGCCGGACGCAACAGCGGCATCACGACGCGACGAACGGTCTGGCCGGTGCGGGCACCCAGCGTCATCGAGGCCTCGTCGAGGCTTTTGTCGATTTGCGAGAGTGCCGCCATGCCTGCGCGCACGCCGACCGGCATATTGCGAAACACGAAGCAGATCACGAGGATAAGGCCCGTGCCGGTCAGCTCGAGTGGCGGAACGTTGAAAGCAAGAATGTAGGATACGCCGACGACCGTGCCGGGAATGGCGAAGGACAGCATCGTCATGAACTCGAACGTGCGGCTGCCGGCAAAGCGCTGGCGTGCGAGCAGATACGCGACCAGCAAGCCCAGGGCCGCAGTAAGCGGTGCCGAAATAGCCGACACTTCGAGGGTCGTTGCGAGCGAGTCCCAGGCCGAGCCCGAGAAGAACCAGCCGCGCTCCGTGTTCTCGACGCGGAACGCATCGAGATAGTGGCGCCAGGTGAACTCGAGATCGAAACGGCCGATGTCGCGCACGAAACCGCCGAAGACGACGATTGCGTAGGTTACGGCCGTGAATACCGCCCACGGAATCGTCGTCCAATAGAGAACGCGCCGCAGCGTTTTGGGCAGTTCGGCGGAAAGGCCCGCATCGCCTTTGCCGGTCACGGTTACGTAGCTCTGGCGACCGAGCCAGCGCGTCTGCAGCCAGAAGGCCCCGAGCGTGAGCGACAGCAGCAGCAGGGCAAGCACGGCGGCACGCCCCGGATCGTGCTGGGCGCCGACGATAGCGAAGAATATCTTCGTCGAGAGCACGTCGAAATTGCCGCCGAGCACCAGCGGATTGCCGAAATCCGACAGGCTTTCGACGAAGCCGAGCAAGAAGGCCGCCGCAAGCCCCGGCCGCAGCAATGGCCATGTAACGGTACGGAAGGTCTGCCAGCGCGACGCACCCAGCGTCTGCGAGGCTTCTTCAAGCGACGGGCTGATTGCCTCGACCACGCCGATCATGACGAGGAACGCAACCGGGATCTGCGACAGAAGCTGCGAGATCGCAACACCCGGCAGGCCGTAGATCCAGCGCGTGGGCGGAATGCCGAAGGCTTCGTCGAGAAATGAAGTGACGATACCCGTACGCCCGAACAGGACGACGATGGCAAGCGAAATCACGAACGGCGGCGTGATGATCGGCAGGATCGTCAATGCGCGCAGTGCGCGTCGATACGGAAACTGCGTGCGCACCACGACGAGAGCGAACCCAAGCCCCATCAAAGTCGAAACCGTGCCGGTGATGAGACCCAGCACAATCGTATTGAACATCACGCCGCAGGGGCGCGTGCTGTAGAAACAGGCGAGTCCCCACACGTCGTCGGCGAAGAGGCGACGGAAAAACAGCGTTAGCGCCAGATCGCCCGCCTCGTCCGTCATGGCGCCCGCGAGCATCGTCGCGATGGGGAAGAACACGAAAGCGAGGATCAAGACACTCGAAATGACGACGCCGCCTGCCACAAATGCGTCGCCGCGGAACATGCCGAGAGCCGCGATGCCAAGCGATATCCAAACGACGAAGGCCGCAAGAACGCCGACTGCTCCCCAGCCGAAACCGAACTGCTGCGTATCGATCGGTCCGACCAGGGTCGCAAGCCATTCCCATTTGAGACCGACGATGCCGATCGCGAAACCCTGCGCCAGCGTGTAGCCGATGCCGAGTGCGCCCGCCGCAATCAGCATTCGGCCAAAGCGCTTATCCGCGCGGTCGAAGGCGAGTGCGGAAAAGCCGAGCAGGATAGGCAGCACCACGCCCCACAGCCAGGGCCGTTCGCCAAGCGCGTAAAAAAGCCCGGGCGACGCCGTGTCGCCCGGGTATTGCGCAAGCCATTCGAAAGCGAAGAATCCGTCTTCTTGCAACTGCCAGGGGACGAGCGCGAAAGCGACCGCTGCCGCGCACGCCCAAGTCAGAACAAGACGACGCATCTGTGCCTGGCCTCAAGAACCGCCGCGAACTTCGCGCGTCCAACGCTGCAGCAGCCGGTCGCGCTCGGCGGCCGACCCGAAGCGTTGGAAATCGTACTGGATCAGCGTGATATCCTGCATGCGCGGTGCAGCGGCAGGAATCTTCGACGCCTTGTTGGACGGGATCTGGAACGATTTGGCTTCTTCGGCGAGGTTCTGGGCCGCCGGCGTGAGCGCCCAGTCGTAGAATTTGCGCGCATTGGCCATGTTACGCGCCCCGCGCACGATCGACATCGAGCCGATTTCGAAACCGGTTCCTTCGCACGGTGCCACGAGCTTGACGGGCGCACCCGTCAGCGCTTGCGTGACCGCGTCGTGCAGGAAGGTGATACCGATCAGCGTTTCGCCGGTCGCCGCAGCGCGTGCAGGTGCGGCGCCCGAACGCGTATACTGGTTCACGTTCGGATGCATCGCCTTCATGAAGGTGAAGGCCTGTTCCTCGCCAAAAATCTGCACGAGCGAGGCCAGCATCGTATAGGCCGTACCCGACGAGTTCGGGTCGGCGACCTGCACCTCGCCGCGGTACTCGGGCTTGGCAAGGTCGCGCCAGCATTTGGGTTCGGGAAGATTGCGCTGGGCGAGCGTGCGCGTGTTGTACGAGTAACCAAGCGCGCCGGAATAGATGCCGACGGTGCGGTACTTCGAAAGCTCGGCTTGGCGCGTCGCCCAGTCGTAGAGATCCTTCAGCATCGGCGATTTGTACTCGGCCGTGAGATTTTCCTCGGCGGCCTGCAGATGCGGATCGCCCGTCCCGCCCCACCACACGTCGCCGCGCGGGTTCTGGCGCTCGGCCTTAAGCTGAGCGTAGGTCTCGCCCGAAGATTTGCGGGTCATGTTGACCTTGATGCCGGTTTCGCGCTCGAACGCGGCGGCCATCGGACGGCACCATTCCTCCTGGACCGAGCAGTAAACCGAAAGCTGGCCTTGCGCGGCGGCTGGCTGAATTGCGGCAAGCGTGCCGAAAGCCACGGCCAGCGCTGCCAAACGATGCGTTTTCATTTTTCGGTATCTCCTTCTATTGAAGTTTGATTTGCGGTTCAGTCGTAGGCGCCCATAACGTTTTGGTCGAAATCGACCACGGAGCCCGTCATCATCTCGCCGGCCGGCGACAAAAGATGAAGAACGAGCGCCGACACGTCGTCGGGTTTCAGAATGCGCCCGAACGGTTGGCCCGGCTCGGCCTTGGCGAGCCAGTCCACTGGATTGCCGTCGCGCGCCTGGATCGCGTGTTCGCCTGGCGTTTCCATCCAGCCGATATTCAGGCCGTTCACACGGATGCGATCGCCGCGCACGGCGTTGGCGACATTTTTGGTGAGCGTTGCAAGAGCCCCCTTCGAAGCCGAATACGCGGTCAGGAACGGCTGGCCGCCATGGGCCGAGCGCGTGATGATATTGACAATGCACCCGCCGCCGCCACGCGCCTTGGCATGGCGCACGAAGGCCTGCGTCAGCACGAAGGGTGCTCGCACATTCACGGCAAAGAGCCGGTCCCACAATTCGACGGGCGTGTTTTCGATGGTGCCGCGATCGGTCAATGCCGCCGAATTCACCAGCCCATCGACGCGCCCAAACCGCTTGACGGCTGCTTCGAAGACGGCGCGCGTTGCCGCTTCGTCGGCAAGGTCGGCCGCAACAAATTCAGCAGGGCAACCGGCGGCCGCGAGCGATTCGGCCACGCGCTTCCCGCGCGCTTGGTTGCGCCCCGTAATGCAAATACCTGCTGCCCCCAAGGCTGCGGCCTCGCGCGCGATCGCCTCGCCGAGGCCTTGCGTGGCGCCGGTGATCAGCAGAATCTGGCCGTCGACGCGCCGGTTCTTCATCCCTGCACCTTGACCGCACGGCCGCGACGGCAGGATTCGAGAGCGGCTTCAGCGAGCACGAGCGCGCGCCTGCCGTCGTTCGCATCGACCGGCATTTTTTTCTTTTTGGAGAGTGCGGACACGAATGCCGCGAGTTCGTGGCGATAGGCCTCGGCATAGCGCTCAAGAAAGAAGTAAAGCGGTTTGTCCGAACTGACAGCGGTCGCGTCGGCTTTTTCGACGCTGGTCGGCGTCAGATTGCCGGCGATCATGCGGCCCTTGGCACCATGCACTTCGATGCGCTGGTCGTAGCCGTAGCTGGCACGGCGGCTGTTGTTGATGTGCGCCAGACGCCCGGACTTGGTGCGCAGCAATACCATTACGCTGTCCGTATCGCCGACCTTGGCCACGGCAGGATCGACCAGTGCCGAGCCCATGGCCATCACCTCGACCGGCTCCTCGCCCAGGAGCCAACGCGCCATATCGAAATCGTGGATCGTCATGTCGCGGAACTGTCCGCCCGAAACCTTCAGATAGCCGAGTGGCGGCAGCCCCGGATCGCGGCTCGAAATCACGACCTGCTCGACCGGACCGATTTCGCCCGCATCGATACGCGCCTTCAGCGACGCGAAGGACGGGTCGAAGCGACGGTTGAAGCCGACGAACATCGGCACCTTGGCTACTGCAACGGCCTTCAGGCACGCATCGACGCGCTTCAAAGACAGATCGATCGGCTTTTCGCAGAAGATCGCTTTGCCGGCCTTGGCAGCGGCGATGCAATAGTCGGCGTGCGTGTCGGTCGAAGACGCGATCAGCACTGCCCCGACCTTGGGATCGGCAAGGGCAGTTCTGGCATCGACTGCCGTCGCGCCATAGCGCTGTGCGAGGTCGGCGGCCGCCGTCGCATCGACATCGACCACGTAGCGCAACCGAGCCGAATCGCCAGCCGCAAGATTGGCGGCATGAATGCGGCCGATGCGACCGGCACCGAATTGCGCGATATGAATCATTGGGCTCCCCTTAGGACGACACTTATTCTTGTTGCCGGAAGTTTATGACACTAATGTTACAAAAATAAATCAAGAAAGCGGTATTGTCGGCGAATCGCTTGCGAAAATATCTCGAAGATGCGTTTTGCGGCTTCGAAAGGGGAAATCGGATGCGCCTGCGTCTCACTTTGGCAAAAGCCTTGATTCGATTCTTGACCGCACAGTCGGTCGAAACATCGGCCGGGCCTCTGCCATTGTTCGGGGGCGTCTTCGCGATTTTCGGGCACGGCAACGTCGCAGGCCTTGGGCCCGCCCTTCACGCCCATCGCCGCGAGTTGCCGGTTTTGCGAGCCCATAATGAACAAGCGATGGCGCTCGCCGCAATCGCTTACGCCAAAACGCACGCGCGCCGCCGCATGATGGCCTGCACGAGCTCGATCGGACCAGGTGCTACAAATATGGTGACGGCCGCAGCGCTTGCGCATGTGAACCGTCTGCCGGTTCTGCTGCTGCCGGGCGACGTATTTGCGGATCGCCGACCCGATCCGGTGCTCCAGCAGATCGAAAATTTCGGCGATCCGACGATTACGGCCAACGACACGTTCCGCCCGGTATCGCGCTACTTCGATCGGCTGACGCGCCCTGAACAGCTGCTGACGAGCTTGCCCGCCGCCCTGAGGGTGCTGCTCGATCCGGCCGAATGCGGGCCAGCAACGCTCGCGTTGCCGCAGGACGTGCAGACGCAAAGCGCCGAGTTCCCTGTCGATTTTTTTTCGCCCCGCCTGCACCGCATTCTACGCCCGATCCCGGATCGGAAAAGCGTGCAAGCGGTGGCAGCCCTGCTCAAAAGCGCGAAGCGACCGCTTGTGCTCGTCGGCGGCGGAGTCAAATACGCACTCGCCGAAAAGCAGCTTGCAGCGTTTCTGGCGGCGCGCGGCCTGCCTTGTGCCGAAACCCAGGCCGGCAAGGGTGCGATTGCAAGCGACAATCCTATAAATCTCGGCGCACTCGGCGTCACCGGCACGGCAGCTGCAAACCAAGCGGCCGCGCGCTGCGATCTGATACTCGCGATCGGCACGCGCCTCGCCGATTTCCCGACAGCCTCGCGCACGATTTTCGGCGACGCGCAGATCGTCCAGATCAATGTCGGCGCGTTCGATGCGCACAAACACGGCGCTGTTCCGCTCGTCGGCGACGCCGGCGCGTGCTTAAGCGCCCTCGACGCAGCACTCGGGCGCTGGCAGGCGCCCGCCGCGTGGACGAACGCCGCAACGCGCAGCGCCAAAGCCTGGCATCGCAGTGTTGAAACGATTTTGCGCGCAAGCCCAGGGCTGCCCAGCGACGCGCAAGTGCTCGGGGCCGTCAACAAATTCGTCTGCGGATTTCCGCATATCGTTGTGTGCGCGGCCGGCGGCTTGCCAGGTGAGCTTCACAAGCTCTGGCAGGCGACCGACGCGACCTCGTACCATGTCGAATACGGCTATTCGTGCATGGGCTACGAGATCGCGGGCGGTCTCGGCGCCAAGCTTGCCGCGCCGAAGCGCGAAGTCGTGGTGCTCGTCGGCGACGGCTCTTATTTGATGATGAATTCCGAGATCTCGACCTCGGTCGCCCTCGGCGCCAAACTCATCGTCATCGTGCTCGACAATCGCGCCTTCGGCTGCATCGAACGGCTGCAGCGCGCCACGGGCGGAGCCCCCTTCAACAACAGCCTCGACGATGCGCACCCGCATGTCGATTTCGCCGCCCATGCGGCGGCACTGGGCGCAATTGCCGAGAAAGTCGACGGCCTTGCGGCCCTGCCGGGCGCACTTGCCCGCGCGCGGATCGCAAAAACCACCAGCGTGATCGTGATCGATACCGACCGGCGGATAAGCACGCAGGAAGGCGGTGCCTGGTGGGACGTCGCGATCGACGACATGCCGCGCGGGGCTGCCGCACGAAAACGGCGTGCAGCCTATCTTCGCAACCGTAACCGCCAAACATTGGGTGCTTGAAACATGCCTTGCCCGATCGGAATCAATCCGCTGACTTGGACCAACGACGATATGCCCGAACTTGGCGGCGACACGCCCCTCGAAACCTGTCTCGCGGAAGCGAAGGTCGCGGGCTATGACGGCATGGAGCTCGGCAACAAGTTTCCGCGCGAGCCAGCGGCCTTGAAGAAGACGATGGCGCGCCATGGGCTTCGGGTTGTCTCGGGCTGGTATAGTGCCAATCTGCTCGGCCGCAGCGTCGAGGACGAATGGGCGGCGATGGCGAGCCATCTCTCGTTGTTGGCATCGTGCGATTCCACCGCGATGGTGTTCGCGGAAACAACCGGCTGCGTACATGGCGACCGCAGCGCCAAGCTTGCAATGCGGCGCACGCTCGCACCGGCCGAGATTGCCGATCTCGGTACGCGCATGTCCCAGCTCGGTTCGCGAATGGCAACGCGCGGCGTACGCCTCGCCTACCATCACCATATGGGAACCGTGATCCAGACCGAGGCCGAGATCGACGCGTTGATGGCGGCGACCACGCCCGACGTGGGCTTGCTGCTCGACACGGGCCATCTCACCTATGCCGGCGGCGATCCGCTGCGTGTCGCAAAGCGCCACGGCACACGCATCGTGCACGTGCATTGCAAGGACGTGCGCAGAGCTGAACTTGCCGCCGCAAAGGCCGCCGATCTAAGTTTTCTCGAAGCAGTGCTATCGGGCGTATTCACCGTTCCGGGCGACGGTACGATCGACTATCCGCCGATCCTCGCCGCCCTTAAAGCGGCCGACTATCGTGGCTGGCTGGTCGTCGAGGCCGAACAGGACCCGGCCCGCGCCCATCCGCTGACCTACGCCCGCAAGGGGCACGATTATCTGCGCCAAACGGCCGCCGCCGCCGGACTTTGAGGACATCCCACTGCAAGCACATTTGAGTGCTTCGGACGCCAAACGCAAAAGCCCGCCGACCGGTTTCCCGGCGGCGGGCTTCTTTAGTGGTCGGAGCGGCGGGATCCGAAGCAACCGAGGCGAGGCCTCGCGCCTCAAGTCCCCCAGCTTTTAAAACTCGAAAGATTTCAATGTCAGTTTCCGAAATCTCTCGCAACGAGGGGAATCGAGTGGAAACCAAAGGCAATGAGTGCGCATCGAGAGGGACACCGACGCCCGCCCCAAAATTGGAAACCTCGGCGATAGTTCAATGGCGCCAACCGTGCGAAGTTGTGTTCTAGGGACCAACGTTACCATTGAACGAATTTTCAGCCGCCCGCAGCGCCGAAACGGCGACACTGCTCAGACAGAATTTCTTGACGCAGCGAATATTTCGGCATGTCAGACGACGACGTCCGGATAAGCATCACGTATCGCGACGAATCGCTCAAGATTCCCGAGGAGCAGTTCGGCAAGCAGGGGATCGAAATGGACGCCGCTTTGCTCGCGGATAAGCGCGACGACCCGTTCAAGCGGCCACGCCTTCTTGTAGCAACGGTCCGATGCTAAGGCGTCAAAAACATCGACGATTGCGGCGATGCGCCCGTAGATGTGGATCGAATCACCTGCAAGACCGGCAGGATACCCACTGCCGTCCCATCTTTCGTGGTGCTGGGCCGCGATAATTGCTCCCGCTTCGAAAACCGGACCGCGCGACTTGGCGAGGATTTCAGCCCCTGCGGCCGCATGGCTTTGCATGATCGTCCACTCGCCGGGGTCGAGCTTTCCGGGCTTGTTCAGGATCGCGTCGGGAACGACAATCTTGCCGATGTCGTGCAACGGCGCTGCCGCCTCGAGCAGCGTCTGCGTGTCGGCGTCCATACCGCAAAGTTCGGCAAGCAGCGCCGCAGTTTTGGCGACGCGGCGGATATGGTTTCCAGTTTCGCGCGAACGCGCTTCGATCGATTCACTAAGGACGTAGACGATCTGGCGCTGCGTCTCGAGAATCTCTTCGGTCAGACGGACATTCGCAAACGCCAAGCCCGTCTGTTGCGCGAACACGTTGATAAGATTTAGCTCGACGTCGTCGAGTTGCCGGTCGATGTCGAGATGCAGCAGCGCGTTCGCGTCACCGCTCGGCGCCTTCACGGCGATCCAATTGTCGCCAGCAATCGCTTCGCCAGATCTCTCGGCGCGACGTAGACGATCGACAACATGAGCGGGCAGAACCTCCCAGGCGGTGCGTCCCAACGCCTCGCGATATTCGCCGATCCCCGCAAGAATACGATAATCGTCAGAAGCCTGGATAACAGTCAGCCCACTCTGACCGACATAGACGGCGTCGTTTTCGACGTGGATTAGCGCCGTCAATTGTTCGAGAGCGCTGCTCGCAAACTGCCCCATATTCGCAAAACCAAGCAGACTTTGCGACGAGCGCAGAATGCACTCGAGTCCGCGGCGCCCGCGTTCGATCGCAACTAGGTCACGGTACGAACGCAAAGCCGCCAGGACCGACGTATAGAGCGCCTGTGCCGTCAACTCAGCCTTGGCGTGGTAGCCGTTGATATCGTAACCGTCAATAACCGCGCGCTCCGGAGCGTGGCCGGGCTGCCCGGTGCGCAGATAAATCCGAACGATGGCATTATTGATGTCGTCGCGGATGAACTTCACCAAATCAAGGCCCGCAGTAGTGGTTTCCATCACGACATCGACGATGGCAATCGCGAACCGGTTCCTCCGCTCTTTCGTCAACAAAGCACGAGCTTCCTGCGCCGAATGCGCGCTGACGATCTCGACGCGCCCGTTTTCAAAACGCATGTCCCGAAGCGCAAGGCGCGTAACCGCGTGTACCTCTTTATCGTCATCGACAACGAGAATATGCCAAATTTTTTGAGACGCTTTCGCCTCTATCGCCGTATTCTCGATGAAGCTGTCCTCCAACATACCCGACATTGACCACATGCCCCCCGTAAGCGACGACTAGAAGATACTTTGTCGCAGTTCGTATACATAAGTAGCGGAGCGAAGGTTAAGAAAGTCTAAGCAAAGTTCACACTGAACCACCGCAGATCAATGCTCCGCCTATCTCTGGCCCCTCGCAATTACACAATTCTAAACATGATTAAAAAAACTCCAGTTGCAGAATGTGAATTTCACCAGCGGCAATTAGAATTCAAAGTTCGTTAGTTGCGGGACCGTTCGTTTTGAGAAAATTTTATTATTTTTGCAGTACTTATTGCCCCTTTCGTTCGAGTGACAGGAGATAACCATCTGCAAAGATATCTGTTTTCTGAATAGCCAAAGGGTTTCTATTCTTCGGTTATCGATAGAAGAGCTAACTCGGTTTGCTTGAATAGTTTTCAATACATATATGTGAAACACCTGCTGAATGGGCTATTGACCTCCGATAGCCACCCGCGCCCGTCCGCGGGTCGGCTCCAAGCCGACTATCGCTGCGTTCGACCCGTGGCTGCGTGCGCAAATGAACACCGCGTCCGGCAAACCCCCGAAGTTCAACGCGATGCACTTGTCGCTCCGGTTGGGGCTGATCCGGCTCACCGACGACGGCCGCGTCGAACTCGATACGCATCGGTCGAGCAGAGCATGATCTCCCAAGCCCTGACTTGTTTTAATGCGCTGTTCGCGGACAGCACTTGTCGCGATCTGCACTGGACGTGTATTGCATCGTTGCCCGAGACGGCGAAGCTCAACGACATCGGTCTCGGCCCGACCCTTGCCTTGGAAACGAAGCGGCGATCAATTCAGCCCTGGCGACACGACCGGAACGACGATTTCGATTTTGACGCCATCATTCACTTGGCTACGAATATCGATCGTTCCGCCGAGACGATCAACCACGAGATTGTGAACGATCGTCATCCCAAGCCCAGTGCCACCTTGGCCGCGTTTGGTCGTGAAGAAGGGATCAAAAACTTTTCGGCGGACTTCGTCGTCCATCCCAACGCCGTCGTCGCGATAGGTAATTCGCACCAATGCGTTCTCCTGTCTTGCGACGGAGATGCAGATAGAGCCGTTTGCGTCCTGTCCGGGAAAAGCATGGATCAGCGCATTCATGACAAGGTTCGCCGCGATCTGCGCAATCGCGCCGGGATAGCCGTCGATCTCCACTTCCTCGCCCTTGATTTCGATCCGGATCTGCCGCCCGCGAATCGCAGGCGACAGACTATCGACGACCTCGCCGATATACTGTCGAAGCAAAAATCTTCGACGCATATCGGATGTCTGATCGACGGATACTTTCTTGAAGGTCGAAATCAAGGTGGCAGCACGCTGCAGATTGCGCATCACCAAGATCATCACTTCGTTACTTTGGACGAAGAATTCCTCGAATTTCTTAGCTGTAAGTTGCTTCTTCTCGAAAGCGCCGAGGATATCTTTGAGCGCTTCGCTGTGCAGAGAGGTGGCCGTGACTGCAACTCCAAGCGGCGTGTTTACCTCGTGGGCAACGCCAGCCACGAGCCCGCCGAGCGCGGCCAACTTCTCGTTCTTCGCAAGCGCTTCGCGCGCGAGAGCTTCGCTCTTTTCGGAAGCGGCGGCCGCCGCCTGAAGGCGACGCGTCTCCAGGCCATTTTTTCGAAATATTTCGACAGCCGACGCCATTGTCCCTAGTTCGTCATTGCGCAAAACGCCCGGCACGTCGAGATCGAGATTCCCCGCCGCCATTGATTCGACCGACTTTGCGAGAGCGTCCAGCGGACGCAAGATTCGCATGAGAACATAGTAGACGGCAGCGCCCGCAATCGCAGCGACAACGGCAAGAATGCCGAGCAGCATGAACAACGTACGCATAGCCATTTCGACGATATCCGATGCGTGGGCCTCGCTCGCCTTTCCTGCTGCGTACATGATCTCGAGCAGCCGGCCGAGCTGCGGCGTCGTCGTATCGGCATACTGCGCTGCCGTCATCGGATAGCGGCCGGTTTCCACACCGGCTTTGCGCAACTCCTCGGCCAGACGCTGGAAATCGCCGAAATAGCCTTGGTGCGCGCCGGCAATCGCATCGCGCACCACTGGTGGCACGTTGTTGTCTGCGGCAAGATTTTCAAGCTGGCTCCACAATTGATCGATGCGTGCCCGCACCGAGGCGTTCGCAGCCAACTGCGCCTCAGTGAGCGGTATTCCTGCCGAAATGGCTCCCGATATTGTGTTGCGCTCAACGCCGCCCACTTCACGCAGACGCCATCCCAGTTCCTTGACTACTGCATAGCGAAATAGTGCCGCATCGAAACTGGCGCTCTCGTAGAGCGCCGAATACCAGATGCCAAGTACGGCGTTCACCGATGTCGTGAGCACGGGCACAAAGTCGCGCAGAAGGGCTGCGTCGCGCTGCGCCTTTGGAAGCTGGATGGCTGCATCCGCGCGCTGGCGAATGGCATTGGCTGTTGCAAGTGCCGCGCGCATCTCGCGCAGTCTTTCGGCTTTTCCCGGGAACTCTTTTGTTTCGAGGATTGCAAGACCTCCATCGAGACCGAGGCGCGCATTCGCGCGACGCGTCTCGATTTCCTGTCGTACCCCTGCCGCCGCAGGCTCGTCTGCCTGCAACGCATTGTTCGTGGCGAGACGCTCCAGCAGCAATTCGAACGCGCCAGCCACATAAAGATTGGCGCCGACGTTGAAGTCCTGCGCCTTTCGCGCATCGGCATAGTCACCCCACGCTTCCACTGCGCGTATGGCGAGCGCGCCAAACACCAGCAGCGAGAACATGGCGACGATTGCGATGAGCGCGTTCCGCACACCGGCTGCACGCGGAAGAGCGGCGATCGACATCGGAGGGTTCCAGCAATTGGGAGGATTGTTGCCGCTACAGTAAATATGGTTTTCTGGTAAAAACTTGGTTAATGAGTTTTACGGAATGGGCGGTACGCTCTATCTGCCTACGAACGTGCTGCTGCCCTGTAAGACAAAAGAACGATGAAAAATTAGGGGCGCTTCATTGGACTGAATCTATGAACTCGCCCGATTGCGGGTTGAGCCCTGGCATTGGTCATCGCGGTCCTCTGTCTACGCCGTTATGGCGGAGATTGGTTCGTGAGGCTTTTCGCTCAACTGCCGCATTCGCACGCATCTTAAATATCGGCTGCTTCGCGCTCTGCGAACGCGCGGTTAAGCTACCCACTGGTTCACTCCAACGGTTCGATCGAACGATAGTGCCCACTTTTGCTCGGCACTCGCCTACCGGAGAAGATTCGAACCGCCTGCCAAAGTCTCAATAACTCGTCGGTCGCCTGAAAGGATAAAAGCCTGCCGATCGGTTTCCCGGCGGCGGGATTCGCCCCCGCGAGGCGATGCCTCGCGCCTCAGTTCCCCAGTTTTTTAGAATCGCATTATCTTCAATATCGGTTTCCACAAGTTTCGGCATTTAAGGGAAACGAATGGAAACGAGGAGCAATCAACCTCTGCCGAGCGGCAAGGCCTCGGCTGCGTCGTCGGATTGCCCTCGCCTAGGAAGCTGGATCTGCAACAGCGTGCCTGAGAATGCGTCGATCGACCCCCGAAATACGATCAATTCCCAGCATGGCAAGATTGCGGTCGACTTCGCTGCGCAAAAGTTCGATGGCGTGAAGCACGCCGGCTTCGCCGCCCACCGATGCCGCATAGTTGAATGGTCGTCCGACGAATACGCAGCGTGCACCGAGGGCAAGCGCTTTGATCACGTCGCTGCCGCGCCGAACTCCGCCATCCATCATGACGGTCATGTCGCCCGCTTCGCGGACAACCGACGCAAGAACCCGAAGGGCCGACACGGCGCCGTCAAGCTGGCGCCCCCCGTGATTGGAGACGATCACCCCATCGGCGCCTGCTTTTTTTGCAAGAGCCGCATCCTCCGGGCTCAATATGCCCTTGAGGATCAGATTTCCCTTCCAGATATCCCGTATCCGTTCGATATGGCGCCAGCTGAACTGGGCGCGGTTCGAGAAATCGCGCGCTACCTTGGAAGACAGAAGCGGCGCTCCCCTTTCGGCAAACGAATTTTCGAAATGCGGCATGCCGCGCACAAGAAGCGTGCGAAACAACGTTTTAGCAAGCCAGCCCGGCCGAACCAGCCCGTCCCACATGAGCCGCAGGTTCGGGCGCAACGGCGTGGAAAATCCGGCGCGAATATTGTTCTCCCGATTTCCGGCAACCGGGAGATCGACCGTCACGACGAGCGTTCTGTAACCGGCAGCCCGCACCCGTTCCAGCAACGCAATGATCCGCGCGTCCTCGCCCGGAAGATAGGCTTGGAACCAGCTTCCCGGTGCAGCCTCGATCACCTCCTCGAGCGGCGTCAGCGAAGTGGCGCTGAGGACGAAAGGAATGCCACACTTCGACGCGGCCCGCGCAAGAACCCGGTCGCCGTCGAAGGCGGTAAGAGCTGCAAGCCCCATCGGCGCAATGCCGAAGGGCGCGGCATAGGTCGTTCCAAACAGTTCGATCGTCTGGCTGCGCACCGCAACGTCCCGCAGCACGCGCGGGACAAAGCTCCATTGCCCAAACGCGTTGCGATTGTCCGCGAGCGACGCATTCGTCTCGGCCGCCCCCGCGACATAGCCGAAAACTGGCCGCGGCAGCGTGTTTCGCGCCAATGCTTCGAAATCCTCCAGTGCGAGAACCCCGGCGAGGCGCCCCCGCCCGGACGCGCCGCTGAAGGCTTTCCAAGGATCTATCGGCGCCGCAACGTCGCTTTTACTCATCGGTTCCGACCTACCCAATTCATTTGTCCTCGTGACTCTTCACAAAATCCATATCGAGATCGAGCGCAAGGCCCGGTCGATCGGGAACGTACATGAAACCGTCGATCGGCGCTGGCGCGTCCTTGAAGACCTTTCCAGTGATCTCCTCGAACATCAAGAGCCGCTCGAGGAAAAGCGCGTTCGGTACCGCCGCGACGAGATGAAGATGTACATTTTCCATCGCATGCGGTGCAAACTTGACATTCCACGCCTGCGTGAGGGCTGCACATTTTAGCATCTCAGTGTAGCCGCCCGCGCGCGCGCCATCGACCTGGACGATATCGGCCGCCTCGGCTAGCAGCAAGTCGCGCACGCCGAACTTCGTGTATTCGTGCTCGCCGGTGGCGAGCGGAATATCCGTGCCGCGCTTGAACCGCGCGAGACCGGGAATGTCGTCGGCGAAGACCGGCTCCTCGAACAGCGCGATGTCGAATTCGCGGATCCGGTTTGCGAGCTGTACGGCGGTCGCCGCATCGAAGCAGTTGTTGGCATCGACGAGGATGCGGATGTCGGGCCCCACCGCCTCGCGTACCTTGCGCACGCGCACCACGTCGCGGTTGATGGCACGTCCGCCATCGAACCCGACCTTGAACTTGATCGTCTTGAAGCCACGCGCGACCATCCCCTGCATCTCTGCGACAAGTTCTTCGTCCGAGTACGAGGTCCAGCCACCGCTTGCGTAGACCGGAACCTTCGTGAGATTGCCGCCGAGCAGCTTGTAGACGGGCAATCCGGCGATCTTGCCTTTGAGATCCCACAGCGCGATATCAATGGCACTCAGCGCGCAGTACATCAGACCCTTGCGACCGACGCCGCGCAGATAGTGGAAGAATTCCTGCCAGATCGCCTCGGTCTCAAGCGGATCACGACCGATCAGTTTCGGCGCCATGTTGCGCAGAATAAGGTCGCGGGCCGCCTCGCCACCAACCTCGTGGTAGGTGACGCCAACGCCCTCCAGACCCTGGTCGGTCGTTACGCGAACAAGCAGGAAGCCAATCGTTTCGACCTTGCGCGTCGCATCGGCGAAGCCGCCCGTGATCGGATACGAGACGAGATGAACGTCGATTTTGCGGATCTTGTGCTGCATTTTCGTTCCTTCTTCAGGGCAATTCACGCGACGCGATAGTCGCGCCAAGCTTGCTCGGTGAATTCGACGCCGTGACCCGGTCGCGTCGGCACAAGGAGCATCCCGTCCTCAACCTTCAGACCTTCGACCAGCAAGTCATCCATGAAGGGGTAAAACTCGACATAGGTCGCGCGCGGCAGTGCCGCGGCGACGTGGATGTGGAGGACCGTCATGAAATGGGGGGCGAGGGCCAGCCCGGCCGTATCGGCCATTCGCCCGATGCGCATCGTCTCGGTGATGCCGCCGACGAAACACATGTCGGGCTGCACGACATCGACGGCTCCGTTCGCGATGTAAGGCATAAAGTCGCGCCGCGAGTGCACATGCTCCCCCATCGCGATAGCAATCGGCAGCGCATTGCGCATCCGACGATAGCCCTCGATATCCTGCGAAAGCAGCGGCTCCTCGAACCAGTGGACGCCCAGATCGCACAGCTGCTTGCCAAGCCAAAGTGCGGTCGGCAGATCGAGCCGCTCGTTCGCATCGCACAGGATGCGCGGCCCCTCCCCGATCGCCTGCCGCACCGCGCGGATGCGCGCGATGTCCTTGCCCGGCTCGCGCCCGACGCGGATCTTCACCGCATTGAAGCCATCGCGCACATATCCGGCCGAGAGTTCGACAAGCTCGTCGATGGGTAGCGACGGGCTTGCCTTCCCGCTGCCGTAACACGGCACGCGGTCGCGCACCTGGCCAAGCATCCGGGCGATCGACACGCCGGCGTCCCGCGCCCGCAGATCCCACATCGCGACGTCGATCGCCGCGATGGCCATCGATGTGATGCCGTGTCCAAGGCGATGCGTATAGTGGAAGAGCTGGTCGTTGATCGCTTCGACGTCGATCGCGTCGCGTCCGAGAATTCGGGGCAACAGCACAACATCGAGCAATGCCTTGACCGCTTCGCCGCCGCCATAGTCGGAAGTGAAGGTCCAGCCGGTGCCGCGCCCGCCCTTCGCGTCTTCGAGCGTTACGCCGATCAGTTCGAAGAACTCGTCGCTGCGCTCTGCCGCAGCACGGTTCGAGGGGAACCGGAGCATCCAGCTTTCGGCCCATTTTATCGTCATCGCGCGCTCCGATCCTGTCTCGTATCAGTCCGCAAGCACGACCGTGCGGTCGGCAGCGAACGAAAGCATTACATCATCGCCGGGTTCCGCGGCGGCAGGCGGCGTTGTCTGGACCCGCAGCTCCAATCCGCCGCCGACATCGACAAAGTAGTCGATGAGCCCACCGGTAAAAGCCGTCGTGCGCACACGCCCTGCGAGCCGGTTCTCGGCGTTGCCAGCACCCGCACCACGGCTTATCGCAATTTCGACCGGCCGGATCGACACGGCGACCGTGCCGCCCGAGGATGCTGCCTCGATGGCCCCGACCCGCGCGCGAATGATCGCCCCGCTCGACAACGATCCGGCGACGCCGTTCCCGTCGACCGAAATCGCGCGCAGATCAACGAGGTTGGTCAGTCCGATGAAGGCCGCGACAAAACGCGAGCGCGGGAGCCCGTATATTTCCGCGGGCTTGCCAATCTGGACGATGCGCCCGTCGCGCATGACGGCGATCTGGTCGGACATCGCCAGCGCTTCGTCCTGGCTGTGCGTGACATAGACGCCCGTGATGCCGAGCCGCTGCTGCAGCGACCGGATCTCGAATCGCATCTGCTCGCGCAGAACGGCGTCGAGATTGGAGAGCGGTTCGTCGAAGAGAAGTATGCCCGGCTCCGTCGCGATGGCGCGCGACAGCGCCACACGCTGCTGCTGACCGCCGGAAAGCTGGCCCGGAAAGCGGGCCGCGTAATCCGACATGCCGACGATGCGAAGAACCTCGGCCACCTTGCCTGCGATCGCCGCGCGGGCGTGACCGCGCCGCTTCAGACCGTAGGCGAGATTGTCGAAGACCGTCATGTGCGGCCACAGAGCGTAGCTCTGGAAGACCATGCCGAGATCACGCTGCTCGGGCGGAAGCCGGGCCTCGCCATCGACGAGCACGCGCCCGCCCGCCACGATGCTGCCGATATCGGGCTGCTCGAGGCCCGCAATCATGCGCAAGGTCGTGGTCTTGCCGCAGCCGCTCGGCCCGATGAGCGAGATCATCTGGCCGGCCGGGACATCGAAGCCGACATCGTGGACGGCGACGACAGACCCATACAATTTGCGCAAGCCTGCGACGCGCAGATCGACGCCGGAGGCGCGCGACAGCGCCCCCGACGAAGCCAGTTCGCCTGTTCTATTTCCCAACGGCATCATGGAACTTCCGGGCCTGCGTGCGCTTGTTGTCGGAGATGAAAGTCGAATCGACCGGAATGATCTTCACCCGCTCGAGCGACGAGCCGTCCGGATATTTGTAGGCTACGTCGTTGCGCACCGGCGCTCCGCCGAGGGACGCCGGCATCAGCCCCTGACCCTCGGGCGAGATGATGAAGTCGAGCCACCTCTTGCCGAGCTCCTTGTTCTTCGATGCGCGCAGCAGACCGAAGGCCGAGAGTTCGCCGGGCACGCCTTCGCTTGGCCAGATGTTGCTGGTCGGCTCGCCGCGATTTTTCGCGGTCTGGGCATTTGCCAGGAGATTGATCCCGATCGGACGCTCGCCGCTGACGGTCAGATCCCGGATCGTGCCGTGCGACGATTCGAGATGCACGCCGTTGGCCCCCATGCGCTTGAAATAGTCCCATCCGAACTTGGCGGGGTCGGACTTGACCAAATAGTCGGCGATGAACCACACAAAGGAC
Organism: Magnetospirillum sp.; assembly: GCA_027532905.1. Classification (NCBI taxonomy): domain Bacteria; kingdom Pseudomonadati; phylum Pseudomonadota; class Alphaproteobacteria; order Rhodospirillales; family Rhodospirillaceae; genus Magnetospirillum; species Magnetospirillum sp. Next base: position 431,499 of record JAPZUA010000002.1, on the reverse strand, counting down.
TGGACCGACTGCGAACTGCTCGGGTCGGCCATCGCGATCTGATTCTTCCATTTCGGATCTGCCAGATCGGCCCAGCTTTTCGGCACGTCGGCCTCCGAGATCCTCCGCGTGTTGTAGTGGATCAAGTAGAGATTGACGAACGCAGGCGTGAAAATGTTCTGCGGGCTTCGCATCTCGACGCGCGCCTTATCGGCGTCCTTCGCAGCGTAGGGCTCGAAGGCGTCGTGCCGTTTCTGCAGATAGGCAATGGATGCATCGTTGAGCCCCACGACGTCCGCCTTTGGCGAGCGGGCGCGCAGCTCGAGTTCGATCGTGGCGAGCAGCTCCTCGCCAGGCTGGCGGAAATGATCGACCGCAACGCCCGGATTTTTCGCTTCGAACGCCTTGGTCAGCGGTGCGATCTGCGAATTCTCGTAGGCCGAATAGATTGTCAGCCTCTGCTGCGCCGACGCAGGTGCATGGGCGACCAAAGCACCGATGAACGCACCTGTCAGCAGACGAATTCCGATTTTCTTTTCCATCGTTTCCTCCCTTGTTTTTTTTAGATTCATGTTCCGATACGCAGGCCGCCGCTCGCACGTTTGGCGATCGCGGCGGCCGTGAGCAGAAGAAGGCCGACCGAGGCGAACATCGTCATTCCAAACGCGCAGGCCTGGGCAAGGCCGCCATTGCCATTCCAGATGTCGAGGAGCACGGTGGAAAGCGTCTGGGTGTGGATGCCTTTGAGAATTATCGAAGCGCTGAGCTCCGGCAGCGCCAGCACGAAAACCAGCAGCCACGCGTATACGAGCGCCTGGCGCATCATCGGCAAGGTGATGAGTGCCACTGTCTTGAGACCGCCGGCACCGCCGACACGCGAAGCCTCTTCGAACTCTGGCGAAAGTTGGATCAACGAACTCTGGCTCGTGCGCACGCCGAACGTGATGAAGCGCGTGAGGTAGGCGACGAACAGGATTCCAAAGCCGCCATAGAGGCCGAGGGCATTCAGCGGCGGATTCAAATAGACGACGGCAAGCGCTATCGCCAATGCGGTTCCCGGCACGGCGAGCGGGATGATCGACATGTAGTCAAGCAGCCAGCGCCCGCGCAGCTTCAGACGTATGACGACGTAGGCGACGACGAACCCCATCACCGTGACGAGCGTTGCGGTGGCGGCGGCGAGCGAAACGCTCAAGGTCGCCGCCTTGCGCACGGCCGGATCGGCGAAGACTGCGCGATAATTGTCGAAGGACCAGTTCCCGGCCGAGAAGCCCATCCCCACGCTCTTCATCAGCGAGATGACGGTCATGCCGCCATAAGGTACTACGAGTACGGCGAGCACATAGACGACGCCGAGAACCGTAAAGGCGGCCGCGATGCGCCCTTCGGCACCGGCGCGCTCGGAGAAGGACTTGCCGCCAACAGTGCGGAAGCGCTCCGCCTGGCGCGTGGAACGCCGGTAGAGCACGAGGGCGGCCAGTGACATCAAAATCAGCACCATCGAGGCGGCCGAGGCAGCCTTGAAATCGAGCCGGACGAGCGATTCGCGGATCGAGATCGTCAGCACGTTGAGCCGTAGCATGTGCGGCGGTCCGTACATCGCGAGGCTGCCGGAGAACGCGAGCAATGCGCCCGAAAGCAGTGCCGGCCGCATCAGCGGCAGCGTCACATCGCGTATCGTTTCGATCGGCCCGGCCCCCTGCACGCGCGAAGCTTCTTCGAGTGCCGGATCGACGTTTCGCAATGCCGGCACAAGCGCCAGGAAGACGTACGAAACGCCATGCGGCAGCGCCGTCAGCACGAGCCCCCAGAGCGTGAAGATGTTGAGCGGGCCTGATTCCGTCTTCAGTTCGAAGACCGTACGAAGGGCCTGATTGAAATATCCGGCGTTTGGCCCAGCCAGTGCGATATATGCCATCGCGAGCAGAAAATCGGGGCTGACGAGGCAAACGATCATCGCGGCACTCACCACCGATCGGCCACGCATCTGCGTGCGCACGACACCGAATGCGAGCGGAGCCCCCACCAACACGCTCAAGACCGCTACGCCCGCAGCAACGGTCAAGCTGTTGCGCATGGCCGTGCGCAGTTTCGGATCCTCGAAAAAGTCGACATAGGCTGCGAACGTCAGCCCGTCGTCGGTCAGGCTGTCGACCGTCATGTAGCCGATCGGAATTGCAACGAGATAGGAGAGCCACAAAGCGGCGATCGCCCACGCGATCGCAGGTCGATCGAGGAGTGCCCGCTTCGTCATGCGTCGCGCCATGGCGCAATCTGTTCGAGAATGCGAACGGTTTCGGCACCGAGTGCGACGTCGCACGGGTGAACCCGGGCCCGGTCGCGGATGCTTTCGACCAGAGCCGTCGCGGCGCGCACATAATTAGCCGTCCTGTCGAGCACCGGCTCCGGGGCGCTTACCTCGCCAGCCGGCCCCCGGAAACGATAGATGTTGCAAGTATCGCCGGGATCGGCGCGTTGGTTAATGCGGCTTAGCGCGCGCGCACCGCCGACATGCGTCGTTTCGAATCGCGTAAAGCCCCCTTCGGGCGCGAGAGCGCGGGCCGCCGTGACCGAACCGAGCAGCGGCAACAGGATCGACAGGATGTGCGGGCCGACATCCCAAATCTCGGATCCCGCAACCTGGCGCCAGACGGAGTTGCGGTACGGGCTGTCGGAAGCGAACGTCGCCGAGCGGACTACGACTTCCGCCTCGCGCCAATCGCCGGCGTCATATCGCGCGACAAAATCGGCGATCTCGGGGACGAAGCGCCGCATGAAGAATACGATGGTTGCGGCATTGGCACGCAGTGCCGCCTCGGCAAGCAAGCGCGCGGCACTGGCGGACGTCGCGATCGGTTTTTCGAGCAGCGTGTGCTTGCCTGCATGCAGTGCGCGCAAGGCGAATTCCTCTTGGATCTGCGGCGGCACCGCAAAACTGATCGCATCGACCTCCGAAAGCATGTCGTCAAAGCGCGCAAACGCGGCGACGCCGCGCGCAGCAGCCAATGCGCGGGTTTTCTCGAGATCGCGACCCCATATGCCGACAAGGCGCGCACCCGGCGTCTGCTGCAGCCCAACCGAATGCACGTTCGTCGCCCAATGCGCAGTGCCGACAACCCCAAACTTCGTTTCCATCCCGTCTCGCCCTCTTTTCGGGTCTCATGTTTGGCATTGATGTAAGCGCTCTCATAAACTATGAATGAAAGCGGCAAACTGTCAACCAGCATCGGACGGTAGGCAAAAAGAACAGCTTGGGAGCGCCGCGTTACGCGGCGAGATGACGCGCATGGAATCGGGCAATCACGATCGGAGCTACGACTATGGCGGCATCGTTGCAGCACACGCCGCCGCCGCCGCGACTGCCGACTATCCGCGCGAAGTCCTCGAGAAGGGCAAGCTGCAACTCCTCGACACACTGGCCGCGATCGTCTCGGGTGCCGCACTTGAGGCCGGCATCGCCGGTCAGCGCTATGCCACGTCATTGGGCGGCCGCCCGGCCGCAACAATTCTCGGGACAGCCTTGCGAGCACCGCTTGCGGAGGCCGTGCTCGCCAACGGTATGGCAGCACACGCCGACGAATCCGACGATTCGCACGAAGAAAGCCAGACCCATCCTGGCTGCGGCGTTGTTCCGTCCGCGATTTCGGTCGGCGAGGAGCTGGGGACGAACGGTGCGCGATTGCTGCGCGCGACGATCCTCGGATACGAGATGACAATCCGCTTCGCCAAGGCCTTCGGCGCCGGAATGACCTTCAAGCAATCTTCCATGTCGAGCCACGCCTACGGCCCGCTGTTCGGCGCCGGCTATGCAGCCGGATCCCTGATGGGATTCGATGCGGAGCGATTCAAAATCCTGCTCAACTATCTCGCACAGGAAGCCTCCGGCCTCACGACCTGGCGGCGCGACGCGCGCCATACGCTCAAAAGCTACGTCTTTGCCGGCATGCCGGCAATGAACGGTGCCAAGTGCGCGGCACTCGTGCGTGCCGGCTTCTCCGGCGGCGGGGACGTGCTGGAGATGAGCGACCGCAATATGCTCGACGCCATCACTTCCCACCCGCGGCCTGCAGCCCTTACAGACGCGCTCGGCGCGCGCCACGAAATCCTTGAGACCGACATCAAGTGCTATCCGATCGGTTATCCGATCGCGGCACCGCTTGCGGCACTCGAGAAGATCATCCGCCAGCACGGTGTCGGTCCTGGGGAAACCAAGCGCGTTCGCATCTACTACAACGAGGATTGGTACAAGGTCATCGGCGACAAGACTCAGATGCCGGACGTCAATTTGCGCTACTGCATGGCCGTAACACTCGTCGATGGCAGGCTGACATTCGACTCGGCGCACGACGCCGAAAGGATGCAGGATCCAACCGTTGTTGCCGTCGGCCAGCGCATCGACTTCCTCGGACCGAAGCCGCATCTCGGCCGTTTCGACGCGCAGGTCGAAATCGAAACAAGCCGTGGCACGTTCGTCGCGGATCAGGACCGGAACGTGCTGGGGCGAGCGGAAAACCCGATGTCGAAAGTGCAGGTCCAGGAAAAGGCGCTCGATCTTTTGACGACCGTGCTTACGGCCGGTGCGGCGCGTGAGATCATCGACATGGTCGATCGCATCGAAGAGGTCGCCGACATACGCCGCCTCGTCGCCCTGATGGTTCCGCGCCCCTGACAACGTCTGGCGATGCGACCTTCAGGTTGGCCGGACGATGACCTTCGACGCCTCGCGGCGATGCCCCACATCGAAGCCGGCGAGGACGTTTTCCAGCGAATAGCGGTGGGTCACGAACTTCGCGTACATTGTCGGATCATCTGCCAGCCGCTTGACTACGTCCGGCCAGATCGCGCCGGGCGAACTGAACGCCCCCACCACCTGAAGGCGTTTCCGCACAAGGCGAACGAGATCGATTTCGCCGGGTACGGAATGGATGCCGACGACGACGAGCCGGCCCTTGGGGCGCAGCAAACCCAGTGCCGCCTTGAACGCCGATGCAGCACCCGACGCTTCGAAGACGCAATCGACGGAGTCTGCAAGCGCAGAAAGTGCCGAAGACTGTGCTGAATCGCTGAGGTCGACGAGTTGGCTGAAGCCGAGCGAACGCAAAACGGCGATGCGGCTTTCGTCGCGGAATCCGACGACGGTCACATCCGCACCGGCACGGCGGGCTTCGACGGCAATCGCCTGTCCGATCGTTCCAGGCCCGAACACAACAACCCTGTCGCCTGCCTTCAGCGCCGCCGTCATGACGGCATTCACGCCGATCGCGACGGGCTCCGTCAGCGCCGCGACATCGTCGGGCAAAGCATCCGGAATCGAGATGCAATTGCGCGCAGGTACGACGACATACCGCGCGAACCCGCCATCGCGCATCACGCCGATTCCACGACGCTCGCGGCACGCATCGAAGTCGGCCGCAAGACATGCGGTACAATAGCCGCATGTCGTCGCAGGCACGACCGTCACGCGGCTGCCCACGGCTGGTGCCGACCCTGACGATCCTCGATCGACGACGCGACCGACGAACTCGTGCCCGAGCGTCAACGGCAGCGACGGCCCGAGATGGTGGTAGCCCGGCGACCAGTGATCGATGTGCAAATCGGAGCCGCAGATGCCGGCGGCCGTCACTTCGATCTTCACGTCGTCAGGGCCCGCAATCTCGGGTTCGGCGACATCTACGAGTGCGACGCCCGGCGCAGTTCCGAGCTTGCGAAGCGCCAGCATAGCGGGCGGACCTACTCGGCCGCTCGCGAACGCTGGAACTTGCGCCCCGCTGGGAGATAGGCGGGCTGGTCGAGGCCGAAACGCTCGAAGCAACGGTCCAGATCGGCCTTGTCCTGGTCCGTGATCGCGGGCTGCGGCAAACGCGCCGTCGCGTGCGGAATGACGCCCTGGCGAACCAGCGCATACTTCATGCGCACGCGATAGTCGCGCAGAGGCGCACGCCAGCAGATGCGTGCCAGCGGGCCAAGCGCGTTCCAGATTTGGTAGGCCTCGGTAATCTTGCCGGCCACGGCAAGTTTGTGCATTTCGACGATCTTCGCCGTCGCGGTTCCGGCAAAACCGATCAGCGCACCCGAGCAGCCCATCAGCATCGCTTCGAGAATGAAGGTGTCGTTGCCGGTCAGGATCTTGATGTGCGTGCCTTCGGCTTCTTCGACGATCTCGACCGTGCGGTCTACATTGAAGGCGGCATCTTTCAGCGCCACGACGGATTTCAGCTTGGCAAGGCCCTTGATCGTGCCGGGCGGATAATCGACGAACGGCGTGTGGAACGCGATAATCGGCACGCCCGAGGCATCGGCGATCGCCTTATGGAAATCGACGACGACTTCGACCGGCAGCGGCTTGGATATGAAAGTCGGCAGCGGCGGAAAGATGACCAGCGCATCGGCACCCGCATCGACCAGACGCTTGCCGAGTTCGGCCGCTTTCGTGGTGCTTGCCGCAACGACACCGGAAAGGACGGCGCAGGCGCCAGCGGCGGCCTTCTTGGTTCGGCGGATGACCTCGAGCTGCTCGTCGATCGTCAGCGATCCGCCTTCGCTTGCCGCCATGTTCATGGCGATGCCCTGCGGGCCGCCGGCGGCGATTTCGGCCATATAGCGGTCGAGCGTGGTCCAATCGACCGACTCGTCGGGGTTGAACGGAGTGACGGGGGCCGCGATTACGCCCTGCGTGAGGTCGAACGCCATGGCACGTTTCCTTGTCTGATTTATTCTTAGTTAAGCGCTTACATGAATCTCGTTTGCATGTCAATAAAGGGCTAACAACGGCGATGCATGGAGCGTATTGCAGCCATGCATATTCCGTTTAATTTCAATGATATGTGGATATGCATGATGCGTCTTCCCGATTGCGCATTCGGCATGAAAGCGTTTATATATTGTCGAATAACAAGTTCGGTGCTTCTGCGCCGCACACCCAAGGGATGGATACGAAAAAGCGCACCGATGTCACACGACTTCATCATCGTCGGCGGCGGATCCGCCGGTTCGGTTCTCGCAACCCGGCTGACCGAGAGCAGTGCAACCTCGGTCCTCCTTTTCGAAGCCGGTCCCAACATCAAGGACGGCGCGACGCCAGAACGCATTCTCGACAGCTTCGCCGCCTACGCATTCCTCGATCGCCGCTTCCTTTGGAACGACCTGCGCGTAACGACGGAGACGATCCCGCACAACCAGCCGGATGCCCCAAGTCCGCGCCTGCGCAAGTACGAGCAGGCGCGCGTCCTGGGCGGCGGTTCGTCGATCAACGGGCAGCTTGCCAACCGCGGCGGCCCCGTCGACTACGACGAGTGGGAGACGCTCGGCGCGAACGGCTGGAACTGGAACTCGGTCTTGCCCTATTTCCGGAAACTCGAACGCGACAACGACTTCGACGGACCGCTGCACGGCAAGGATGGCCCGCTGCCGATCCGCCGAATCTTTCCCGACATGTGGGCCGGTCAAGCCAAGGCGATCGCAGCCGGATTCGAGCAGCTAGGCTTCAAATACCTTGCCGACCAGAACGGCGAATTCGTCGACGGATACCATCCCTTTACGATCTCGAATCTTTACGACCGACGCGTGCCGACGGCAATCGCCTATCTGACAAACACAGTACGCGCGCGGCCGAATCTGACGATCCGGACAGACTGCCATGTTCGCGATCTCATATTCGAAGGACGTCGTTGCGTCGGCGTGCGCGCAATTGTCGATGGCGAACTGCGCGAGTTCCGCGCGCACGAAGTGATTCTTTCGTGCGGGGCCATTTACTCGCCGCCCATGCTGATGCGTGCGGGCGTCGGGCCTGTCGGCGAACTGCACGCGCACGGGATCGAGCTGCGGCATGCGCTTGCGGGCGTCGGCCAGCGGCTGATGGACCATCCGTCGGTCGCGCTGGCCGCCTTTATCCACCCGCACGCCCGCCTGCAGGAGAAAACACGGCGCCATCTTCTCGTCGGGCTTCGCTTCACGTCCGACATTCCGGGCATGCCGGTGTCCGACATGGCCGTATCGGTTTCGACGAAGGCCGCTTGGCATCATGTCGGCGAGCAAATCTGCTCGGTGACGACATGGGTCAACAAGACGTTTTCGGAGGCCGGCGAAGTCCGCCTCAACTCGGCCGATTGGCGCGACCAGCCCAAAGTCGATTTCAAACTGCTGCACGACCGTCGCGATCTCGTGCGCCTGATGGCGGCGATGCGACGGTTGCGCGCAGTTTTCGAGGTACCCGAGATGCGCGCGGCCGTGGCCGACCCGTTCGCGGCGAGCTTCAGCGAGAAGATCCGCCAAGTGAGCGAGGTCAATACGAAGAACCGCATCCTTACGCGCATCCTGGCCACAATCCTGGACGGCCCTGCCCCGCTGCGCCGGTTCATGTTCAACAACTTCGTGGTCGAATCCGAACCGCTCGACGTGTTGCTTGCCGACGACGACAAGCTCGAGGCGTTTGTGCGCAAGGCCGCGGTCGGCGTGTGGCACGCGTCGTGTTCGTGCCGTATGGGACGCGCCGACGATCCCATGGCGGTCACGGACTCTGCTGGACGCGTTCACGGTATTGGCGGCCTGCGCGTCGTCGACGCATCGATCTTCCCCGCCATCCCGCGCGCCAACATCAACCTGCCAACGATCATGGTTGCCGAGCGCGTTGCAGATCTCATCCGCGCTGGCCACTAGCCGCAGACACACAGGATCGCCATTGCGATTGACATAAAAAGAAAGCGGTTACATCATCGCTATCCAATTGGAGAAACATCATGTCTACCGCATCAGCTGCCTGGCCGGTGAAACTGCCCGGAACGCCGATCGAGCTTCCGGCGATCGTCGGCGACAAGCTCGTCGAAACGCGCGATCGGGAGCCTATCGAGCGGCGGCATCCAACACATGATATCGCCATCAGCCGATATCCAAGAGCGACGGTTGCCGACGTTGACGCTGCCGTCGCGGCAGCCTCGGCCGCAGCCGAGAAACGCGTCTGGAGCGGAATGTCCGGCGCACAGCGCGCCAAAATCCTGCTCGGCGTGGCGCGCCGCATCGAAGAGAACCTCGACGAGTTCCGCCGTATCGAATGTCTCGAATGCGGTAAGCCCGTCACCAATGCGGAGCGCGAAGTTCGCGGCGCCATTGCGCACTGGGAATACGCGGCGACCCTCGCCCGCCATACCTACGGCGACACGTACGACAATCTCGGCGGCGGCCAGATGGGCCTGATCCTGCGCGAGCCCTACGGCGTCGTCGCCATGATCACGCCGTGGAACTACCCATTGCTCATTATCAGCCAGAAGCTGCCCTTCGCTTTGGCGGTCGGCTGCTGCGCGGTCGTCAAACCCAGTGAACTCACATCGGGCACCACACTCCTGCTCGGCCGTATCCTGCTTGAGGCAGGCATTCCGCCCGGCGTCGTCAGCGTGCTCCCCGGCTTCGGCCACGATGTCGGGGCAGCTTTGTGCGCCGATCCCCGCGTCGACATGATCTCGTTCACCGGGTCGACCCGGGTCGGCAAGGAAATCGCCGGCAAAGCGGGAGCTGCTCTCAAAAAGCTTTCGCTCGAACTCGGCGGCAAATCGGCGCATATCGTATGCGCCGACGCCGATCTCGAGACCGCAGCGCAGAAAGTCGTGATCGGCGCCACGCGCAATGCCGGGCAGGCTTGCGTGAGCGGTTCGCGTCTTCTGGTCGAGCGCTCGATAGCGCGCGAATTTCTCGAGCGCGTCAGGGCCGGCATGCTCGCCGTCCGCGTCGGAGATACGCTCGATCCAGCCACGGAAATGGGCCCGCTCATCAGTGCTGCACAATTCGAACGCGTCAGCGGCTACATCGCAGCCGGCCAGCGCGACGGTGCGACCTACTGGAGTCGACCGTCGGACGGCCCCGCACGAAAGAACTACGTACAACCGGGGCTTTTCACCCAGGTCGATCCGAAGATGTCGATCGCACAGGAGGAAATCTTCGGGCCTGTCCTATCGGCGATCGAGTTCGAAACGGTCGATCAAGCGATCTCCATCGCAAACGGAACGCCTTATGGCTTGTCGGCCGGCGTGTGGACACGCGATCTCGACAAAGCCTTCCGCTTCGGGCGCGGGCTCAAGGCCGGCACGATCGAAGTCAACACCTATATGGCTGGCACGCCGGAACTTCCGCTGACGGGCCACAAGGAAAGCGGCAGTGGCCATGAACGCGGCAGGTTTGCCGTCGATGAATTCACCGAGCTCAAGACAATCCATCTTCAGCTCAATTGAACAAGTTCCGACGCGCGTCGCGACACCGGAGACCGATATGCTCGAAAAAATGAAGGTTCTCAGCTTCTGCCACGTGCTGCAGGGCCCCGCCTGCACGCAGTATCTTGCCGACCTTGGTGCCGACGTTATCAAGGTCGAGCCGATCGAAGGCGAACGCGCGCGCCGATGGCCCGGCCCGCATATCGGCGGCGTGAGCGGCCTTTACCTCTGCGCGTTCCGCAACAAAAAGACATTCGCCGTCAATCTCAAGAGTCCCGAAGGACTTGCGATCATCAAGGAGATGGTCGCGACGTCCGACGTGGTCGTCGAGAACTATCGTTCCGGCGTGATGGATCGGCTCGGCCTTGGCTATGAAGCGTTGAAGAAGGTCAAGCCGGATCTGATCTATGCGAGCGGAACCGGCTGGGGTAGCAAAGGCCCGATGATCTCGAAGGCCAGCCAAGACATCATCGTCCAGGCGCGCACCGGCCTCATGGCGGCAACCGGCAACGACGAGCCGCGCGCGGTCGGCTCGGCCGTCATCGACCAGCATGGCGGCGCCGTTCTGGCGATGGGCATCATCGCGGCCTTCGTCAAAAAGCTCACGACGGGCAAAGGCACAAAGGTCGAAAGCTCGCTCTACACCGCCGGCCTCGACCTCCAGACGGAGCCACTGACCGTCTATCTGTCGACCCGTCCCGACCGCAAGATCCTGAAGCGCGATCCGCATCTTGCGACGTGGTACCACCAAGCGCCCTACGGCCAGTTCAAACTCGCCGATGCCGAGATCGCGATGTCGGTCAACGATCCGATGAAGGTCGCCGACGCGCTCGGCAGCGACGAGCTGCGTTCGATCGCGCATATCGACCGCTTCAAAGAGCGCGACCGCTACGCGCAGGTCTTTGCGAAGGTCGTTGCCACGAAGACTTTTGCCGAGGTCTCGAAGGCGTTCGACGATGCGGGGCTGTGGTACAGCAAGATCTACGACTTCGACGACGTCGCCGACGATCCGCAGGCAAAGGCAGTCGATGCCTTCACCGAAATCGACATTCGCGGTGCGAAAGCCGTGCTCGTGAACCATCCCGTCAAGTACGACGACGAGACGCTGCCGCTGCGCATCCGTGCCTACGGCATCGGCGAGAACACACGCGAAGCGCTGGCCGAGCTCGGCTATTCGAAGGAAAAGATCGACGACCTTATCAAGCGTGGCGTCGTGGGCGACGGGACGAAGCCCGCCGCCTGACGGGCCCCTCTTATCTGCCCGTGAATTTCGGCGCGCGTTTCTCAACGAACGCCGACATGCCTTCGCGGCGATCCTCCGCCATCGAATTGCGCCACAGCGAATCGCGCTCGTAGGAAATTCCGTTCTCATGCGTTGCGCCGACGGCAACGCCGATGCACGCCTTTGTAAACTGCACGGCAACGGGTGCGCGCGAAGCAATCGTCGAAGCGATTTCGACGGCGCGTGCGACGGTCTTCGCGACCTCGCAGATCTCGATCACATATCCCAGCCGCCAGGCCGTCTCGGCATCGATCGGATCGCCCGTCATGAGCATGTAGGACGCCATATTGGCGCCGATCTTGCGCGGCAGGCGCTGCGTGCCGCCATCGCCGGCCATGCCGCCGATCTTCACTTCCGGCTGGCCGAATTTCGCGTTCTTGCCTGCAATGATAAAGTCGCAGGTCAACGCCAACTCGTTTCCTGCCCCGAACGCGATGCCGTTCACGGCGGCAATGATCGGCTTCGGGAACTTCTCAAGCCGGCGCCACGCCTTGACGCGATCGGGATTGTTCGAGGTTCCGGCAGGGCCACGCTCGAGCATCTCGGCGATATCAGCACCGGCAGCAAAAGTCTCCTCGGTCCCCGTCAGGACGACCGCACGAACGTCGATGTCAGCTGCCGCTTCGTCGAGACGGCGCGCAAGTTCGATCACCATCGTGCTGTGCAACGCGTTCTTCTTCTCAGGCCTGTTGATCCGCAACAGTACGACATGCGCGACTGGCGTCTCTCGGGAGATCAGGTGGGACAGATCGGTCATGCTCTGGGATCCTGAGGCGAAGAGTTCAACCCAGCAATAGGCGGGGCAAGAAGGTTGTCAGAGGCGGAATTGCCGCGACCAGAAAGAGCGCCACGCAAAGCGCGAGGAAGAATGGGAAGATGCCTCTCGATGCCTCGCCGAGACCGATGCGAGCTACAGCGGCGCTGATGAACATCAATGTACCAACCGGGGGCGTCACGCCACCGATCAAGCAGCACATGACGATGATCGTGCCGAACTGCAGCGGATCGTAGCCGAGCGCTTGTCCCACGCCGAAGAGCGGTGCGGCGAACATAATCAGAATGGCCGTGCCGTCGATGAAGCAGCCCAGGATCAGCAGCATAATTACGACCAACAGCAGCTGGATCTCGGCCACGCTCGTGATCGCGTTGAGTAGGACGATGGCTTCCGACTGGAACTGTGCCCGAGTCAGGAGATTTGCGAAGACGGTCGAAGCCGCCAAGATCAGCATGACCATCGAGGTTGTGAGCGCAGCACCCATGACGGCCTCGCGCAGCTTCCGCCAAGTGAAGCCGCCATAGAAAAAATGACCAATGACGAGGACCGCGACCGCAGCAACAATGCCGGCTTCGGTCGGCGTGAATACGCCGCCGACGATACCGCCGATGATGATGAACGGGATGGTCATGGCCGGCCCGGACTCGCGCATGACAAGGACAAAACCTTTCATCGTCCGCCGCGGCGCTTCGTCGTTGCGGCCGAAACCGCCTCTAACAGACAGAAAATACGCCACAATCATGAGCAGAATGCCAACAAGAACACCCGGCAGCGCACCGGCCAAGAAAAGCTGTCCGGTCGAGACACCGGTGAGGAAACCGTAGATGATCATCGGGATGCTCGGCGGAATCAGCGCGCCGATCGTCGAGGACGTGGCGCAGACCCCGACCGCGTAGGATGCAGGATAACCCTTATTGGTCATGCTCGGGATGAGAATCCCCGCGGTGGCAGCGCAGTCGGCGACTGCCGATCCGGAAACGCCGCCGAAGAGCATCGACGTCACGATATCGACCTGCGCGAGCCCGGCCCGCATGCGACCGACCATGAAGCTCGCGAGTTGCATGATCCGATCGACCAGATTGCAGGCGCTCGCGAGCGTTCCCGTCAGGACGAAGAACGGAATCGCCATTAGCGGAAACGAATCCATGCCCCCGAAAAGGCGCGTGATCACCAGAGTGAAAGGCAAACGACCGTCGAGCATGAGAGGAATGAAAGTTGCTGCGCCGATCGAGAATGCGATGGGAACGCCGAGTATCAGCAGGACGAAGAAGGTAGAGATGAGAGTAGGAAGCAAAAACGAACTCCTTCAATCGACCAATGGCTGTTCGCTGGCAGGAATCGGTTCGCCGCGATTCCAGATTGTCCAGCCGAGCCGCAAAGTCTCGAAGAGCATCAGTACGCCGCCTATGGGGATGGCCACATAGACATATCCCATTGGGAACTCGAGCGAGGTCGACTGCTGCTCCATGTTCATGATCGTCACCTTCGATCCGAACCAAATCAGAACGACCTCGAACCAGATCATCACAGCGACGGCGAAAAGAGCGAGGGCGATCCCGGCCCGCCGCGGCAATTTGGCAAGCACGAGATCGACCCGGAAGTGGATCCCGTAGCGAATGGTGAGACCCGAGCAGAGAAAGACCATCCAGATGCAAGCATACCGGATGATCTCCTCGGCCCAGTAGAGACCGCCCCAACCGGGGACGGAACGTATCGCCGTCGAAAGAAAGCCGATTCCAACCATCGCCGTAATCGCGACGAAGACCAGGACTTCGATGACTCTAACGTAGAGACGATCAAGCATTGTTTCTCTCGACGACGACCTGTTGGATCAGTACTTGCTGAGCTTCAGCATCTTTTCGTACACCTCGACAACCTTCGGACCGCGATTGGCGAAGTGCTGCCGGTTCATTTCGATCAGCGGCGCACGGAACGTCTGGATCTCGGCATCCGAAAGTTCAGTGATCGTGACGCCCGCCGCACGCATCGTCGCGAGCGCCTGATCGTCGGCAGCCTTGTGCAGTGTCAGCTGGTAGGCACCGGCCTCTTGCGCCGAGGACGTGATGATATCCTGCATATCCTTGGGCAACCGGTCGAACCATGCTTTGTTGGCAACGATCGGCTGGGGATAGTGGTTGTGCCGCGTGGTGAGGAGGAATTTGGCCTTCTCGTGGAAATTGCTCGTCACCATCGTCTCATGGGTGGCTTCCATGGCATTGATGACGCCGGATTCGAACGACGTGTAAACCTCGGCGAGCGCAATCGCGGTGGGCACAGCACCCCAGCTGCGCGCGAGGCCGACGAAAAGCGGCGTATTGGGAATACGAAGCCGAAGGCCCCTGAAATCCGCCAGCGTCCGAAGCTGTCGGGTCGAGAGGACATTGCGCGGCCCCTGATACATGAGCCCGACAAGTTGAAAGCCCTTGGGTTGGATGAACCCCTGGAGGTCGCCGAAGATGGCGTCAGTGATGAGCTTCAGATCCTCGACATTGCGATAGACGTAGAATGCCTCCATCACCTCGATCTCGGGCGCGTAGGCACCTGTGCCCGGAAGGCCGCTCAGCACCATCTCGAGCGAGCCGCCGCGAACCATCTCGGCCATTTCGCGTTCCGAACCGAGCTCGCTGTTGTTGTGGATAGTAACCGACAATCTGCCGCCAGACTTCTGCTCGGCGAGCTGCTTGAAGCGGCCTGTGGCTACCGGAATCGTGTGCGAAGCGGGATAGACGTTGCCGACCCGGATTCTCACGGCCTGCGCCGATGCGCGGCCAATGATTGTCATCGAGCCGACGGCAGCAGCACTACCGGCAAGAAATTTGCGGCGAGAGTTCATAGCGGTTCCCTTCCCTTTATGTTGGCCACGCAGCCCGGCTTCACCGATGCAGAAGCGTGGAATTTTTTGAGGTTGCCTGGCTCAGCGCCCAGAAATGCATCAAGGCACCGAATTAAGAAACCGCTTACATCGTGCTTATCAAGCGACAAACTGTCAAGCGGAACGATGGCTTGGCATATCAAATCTTATAATTGCTGGTATTTGGGGAGTGACCCAATTCGCCGTCTCCCGCATATCAAAATGCGGCTTCTGACGACGATGTAAGCGATTAACTTATGTCTTCAAAGGTGCCGCAGCAGTACTGCCGCGGATCATCAGTTCGGCATTGAACCGCCCCGGCAGCCTGGTATCCGGCGCCTTCTCGAGGCTTCCAACGATGAACTTCGCAATGGCATGCCCGATATCGATCGCAGGCACTCGCACTGTTGTCAGCGGTGGCTCGATTTGAGCGGCCATTTCCAGATCGTCAAAACCGGTGACGCTGATATCCTTCGGAACAGACAGGCCCGCCGCCTTCGCTTCGATCACAGCACCGGCTGCCAAATAGTCGTTGGCGCAGATCACGGCCGTGGGGCGCACGCCTTCAGACTTCAGCAAACGCTGCATGCCCTCCCGCCCAGCACCGATCAGATATTTCTCGACGATAATCTCATGCTGCGGCCGCACCGCCAGGCCGACATTGGCGAGCACCACCTTCACCGCCTCGATACGCTGGCGGATACGGTCATTGCCCTCGTACTGGCGGGAAACGATGGCGAAATCGCGATGGCCGAGGCTCAGCAGGTATTCGATCAGCCGCGACATTTCCAAGAAATTGTCGAAGCCGATGCAGTTCTTTCCGCCGTTGCGCCCGCTGGTGTAGGCCGTCACGTAGAAGACCTTGCGGCCCTCAAGGAACTCCAACAAGGCCTGCGGCTGCTCCTCGCCCATAAGGATCAGGCATTCGATGCCGTGCTCCAGCATCTTCGTCGCCTGTCGCAAGGTGCGGTCCGGCTGCAGTTCGGGCTTGCCGAGAAAAAGCGTATATCCGGCGTCGCTCAGATCCTGCTGGATCGCCTCGACCATAGCCATGATCGCCTGATGCCCCAAAGTCGGGATCAGCGCGCCGACCGTGCGCGTACGCAGCGAGGCCAGCGCCTTGGCGGCACCGTGCGGGATCCAGTTGAGCGATCGGATCGCCGCCTCGACGCGCTGGCGGGTATCGGCCTGGACCTTGTTCGGCGAATTGAGAACACGCGACGCCGTCGCCGTCGAGACACCCGCAGCCCGGGCGACGTCCTCGAGCTTCGCCGATGACGGGCTTTGCTTGCGCACGCGTCGCTTGATCGGCTTGACGCGCTCGTTCCGAGAAGTTGACTTGGACTTCTTTGCCACCCCGCGCGCCTTTCGTTGTTCGCATCGAATCTAGTGCTTTGCACCCTCAAATCCCTAGTGCAGTTCGACGATTCGATGCAATTCAAACTTATCGGCCAACCGATCAGAAAGAATGCCACCCCTTGTATCGGGCATGCCGGCTGTCGATGGGCAGGTTCTCGGTCCGGCCGGTCTCGGCGGCTGAATAGATCGCGGTAATCAGCTCCAGCGCGCGACGTGCCTCCTCAAGTGTGATATCGAACGGCAAGCCCTCGGTCACCGATTTGTGGAACGCGCGGAACTGGCCCGCAAAAAAGAGATCGCCCGTAGGGATGCCAGCGGTCGCCGCATCGATGTCGCGCTGCAGTTCGGGGCGCATCGGCACGATCGTCCAGGGCTCGAGCGCCGGCTTGGGCGCATCGAGATCGAAACAATTGCGCTCGATCGTGAAATTCTCGAAGCAGAAGCGCATGCGGGTCGACGGACGCGCGGAGCCGAGCGTCGCGGTGAGAGACGCAAGCGAACCATCCGCCATCTGGAGGCTTGCCACCGCGCAATCCTCGACCTCGATGGGATTGACCCGCGTGGTCTTGAACGAAGCGACCTTCGCGACCGGGCCCGCAAGGCACATGAACAGGTCGTGGATGTGAATCGACTGCGTGACGAGAACGCCGCCCAGTTCAGTCGCGAACTTGCCGCGCCATGGCACCTGATAGTAAGCGGCACCGCGCAGCCAGGCCGTCTCGATCGAGGAAACATAGAGCTTCCCGCCGAGACCCGAGCGCACCAGTGCGCGAACGCGCTCGAAGCCGGGGCCATAGCGATACTGAAAGATCGGCATGACCCGCGCTTTGGATGTCTTCTGCGCTGCGATCACGTCGTCCATGAGTTCGAGCGAGCTCGTGAAAGGCTTCTCGCAAAGCGCATGCTTGCCCGCCGCAAGTGCGGCCCGAACCATCGAATGGTGCTCGGACGGCGGCGTGCAGATGCTGACGGCGTCGATATCGGGCATTGCGAGAACGTCGTCATAGCTCGTCGTGCGCCCGGCAATCCCGTACTTGTCCGCAAACGCGGCCAGGCGCGCCGGCTCGATCTCGCAGCAGACGGCGATGTCGAATTGATCGCGCAGCAGCGCAAATCCATTCTCGATCTGGTTTCCGGCCACCCATCCGCATCCGACGATCGCAATCTTCAATTTCCGCACGTGCCACCCCTTCTCGGTTGATCGATAGAATCATTTCCGCCGCGTGCGGACGGGCACCTTGCGCAGGAAATCGAAATCGCATCCGTACTCAGCCTGCAGGACCTCGTCGAAATAGAGACCGCAATAGCCGCGCTCGGGCCGCAGCGGCGGGACCCAACCCTTGCGACGCTCGGCAAGGGTCTGCGCATCGACCAGCAGTTCGATCCGACCAGCCCCCACGTCGAGCGCGATACGGTCGCCATCGCGTACGAGTGAAAGCGGCCCGCCATCGGCGCATTCGGGGCTGATATGCAGCACGATCGTGCCGAATGCCGTACCGCTCATGCGTGCGTCCGATATCCGCACCATGTCGGTCACGCCGGCGGCCGCGAGTTTCTTAGGGATCGGCAGATAGCCCGCCTCCGGCATGCCCGGTGCACCCTTCGGCCCGGCATTCTGCAGCACGAGTACGTCGTCCGCCGTCACGTCCAGATCCGCCGCATCTATCCGCTCGGCCATGTCAACCAGCGACGTGAAGACGACGGCGCGCCCCTCGTGCTTCAGCAGCCGTTTCGTGGCGGCCGCCTGCTTTATCAAAGCACCGTTGGGCGCAAGGTTGCCGTGCAGCACGCGCAATCCGCCGCCCTTGTGAATCGGATCGGAGACCGGGCGGACGACGTCCTGCTTCCAGCCCGGCGGCGAGCGCGGAATGGTCGATGCCAGCGTGCCGCCGGTGACCGTAAGGCACTGCGTGTTCAGATCCGCCTCGATCTCGCGCAGGATCTGACCGAGCCCACCGGCCTTATGCAGATCTTCCATATAATGCTGGCCCGAGGGCTTGAGATCGACCAGCACCGGCGTCTCCACGCCCATCCGGTCGAAGGCGGCATAGTCGATGTCGATACCCAGCCGCCCCGCAACGGCAGCAAGATGGATGAGGCCATTGGTCGATCCGCCAACCGCCTGCAGCACGCGCAGCGCGTTGTCGAACGCTTCCTTCGTCATGATCTTCGTCGGCCGCAGATCTTCCTTCGCCATCGCCACGGCACGGGCACCAGTTGCCTCGCCGTGACGCAGGCGGTCGGCATGCACGGCCGGAATGCACGCACCGCCAGGCAGCATCATGCCAAGCGCCTCGGCGCAGAGCGCCATCGTGCTGGCGGTTCCCATGACCATACAGGTCCCGGGGCCGGGCGCGAGTTGTTCGTTGATCTCGTCGATCTCGGCCTGATCGATCTGCCCGGCGCGATGCTTGCCCCACAGGCGGCGGCAATCCGTGCAAGCACCCAGCCGCTCGCCCTTGTGGCTCCCGGTGATCATCGGACCGGTCACCGTGAGGATCGCAGGCACGTCCGCACTTGCCGCCCCCATCAGCAGAGCCGGCACGGTCTTGTCGCAACCGCCAATCAGCACGACGGCGTCCATCGGCTGGGCGCGGATCATCTCCTCGGCCGCCATGGCCATCAGGTTGCGCAGGAACATGCTCGTCGGGTGCGAGAAGGCTTCATGGATCGAGATGATCGGAAACTCGATCGGCAACCCGCCCGCAAGCATCACGCCGCGCTTGATCGCGTCGATCAGCTCCGGGACGTTGCGGTGGCACGCATTGTAGGCCGAGTAGGTATCGGTAATGCCGACGATCGGCCGGTCGAGGGCGTCGTCCGAATAGCCCATCGCCTTGATGAATGCCTTGCGCAGGAACAGCGAGAACCCCGCGTCGCCGTACTGCGCCAAGCCCTTTTTCATGCCCTTCATGGATTGCCTGCCAAACCTGTTGTGCCGTCAATCCTTGAGGATGCCGGTCGCACTGAAAATGTCTTTGATGGTAGCGCAATAGCCCACGAATTCGGGCGATGCGAGCACGGCACTGCTGCGCGGGCGCGGCAAATCGATGTCGATGATCCGCTCGACTCTCCCCGGGCGCGACGTCATCACCACGACGCGATCGGAAAGTGCCACCGCCTCGGCAATGCCGTGCGTGATGAACAAGACGGTCTGTCGGCGATCGAGCCAAAGCTTTTCGAGATCGACGCGCATCTGCTCGCGCGTCAGCGCATCGAGGGCGCCGAACGGCTCGTCGAAAAAGAGGAATGGCGGGGCATGGACGAGTGCGCGGCAGATGGCGGCGCGCTGGCGCATCCCGCCGGACAGTTCGAAAGGATAGCGGTTCTCGAAGCCCTCGAGCCCGACCTTCTTGAGCAGATCCATCGCGCGCGGCAGTAGTTCCTTTGCCGGGATCTTGCGCAGATCGGAATGCAGCATAACGTTCTGGAGGATCGTGCGCCATTCCAGCAGGGCGTGGTCCTGAAAGACGATGCCGAGATCGGTGAAGGCGCGCTTGATCGGGCGACCATCGATGATCACCGCGCCCGACGTCGCGTCGTCGAGCCCGGCGGCGACGAGCATGAGCGTGCTCTTGCCGCAACCGCTGGGCCCAAGGACGGAGACGAACTCGCCCTTCCGGATCCCGAACGACAGCGGACCCAGCGCTTCGATCGAGCCTTCGAGCGCCTCGTAGGTCTTGCGCAGGCCGTCGAAGACAATCGCGTCGCTGGGCACCGCCGACGTCGCGTCCATGTCAGGCCGACTGCCCGACGAAGTCGTTGGTGTAGAAGTGGGTCGCTGGCAGATCGGTCTTGAAGCCCGTATACTCCTTCAGCAACGCGATGTTCTTCTCCATAGCCGCCGGATCGGTCATGCCGAGCGGCTTGACGCCCGTGAGCAGTGTCGTGAAAACCGCGAGATTGCCACGCACGACTTTCGGGTCGAGCGGCGTCTCGGCGTGCTTGACGAGTGCTTGCACCGACGCTTCCGGGTCGTCGATGGCCGCCTGCCACGAACGCTGCGTTGCCTGCACGAAACGGCGAACGAGGCCGGGATTGCCGCGAATGAGGTCAGGATGCGTCGAGATGCCCGAGCCGAGCGTGGGCACGCCAAGATCCTTGTAGGTCTTGTACTTCGCCGCAAACCCGGCGTTCTGCAACGACACCGGCTGGTCAGCCGCACTGCCCAGAAGGATGTCGCAGCGCCCCTCGCGAAGGGCGGCGACACCGGCCGTGCTGTCCACATTGAACATTTCATAGTCCGTCGGCTTGATACCGTTCGCCGCCAGGACCGCCGGCCAGAGTTGCGTGGCACCGTCGCCGGCCGTGCCGCAAACCTTCTTGCCGATCACGTCGCGCGCGGTTTCAAACTTCGTGCGCCCGTCGATCCACACGACCGCAAGCGTGCTGATCGCCATCGTCATGATCTGCTTAGCCTGCACGCCCTGTGCGGCCGCCAACAGGAGCGCGCTGGTATCGGCCCAGGCGAACATGTCGCCCTTCGACCCGACTTGGCGCACGGTCACGCCGGAGCCCTTCCCTTGGTCGGGGCGCAGATCGATGCCTACATCGCGATAGTAACCGCGCTGAAGACCGAGGATCGGCGGCGAGTAGTTGCCGATCCACGACCAATTGAAGCGGAACGAGACGCGATCCGGGGCCTGCGCGAGGGCGGGAGCAGCCAAGGTTGCGGCGGCAGTTGCGGCAGCCGAAGCAAGGAATGTGCGGCGTTTAATCATCTTGGTTCCTCCTGAAAGTTTATTTAGTTCGGCGTTGATCGCCGTTGCGCGATATCCCAGGGTGTGGCGAAGCGTTGTATCAATTCGACCGCAAAATACAGCACGATGCCGATCAGGCTCAGCAGCATCATGCCCGCGAAGGCGAGCGGCGAGTTCATCTCGCCGTTGGCGACGAGTACCAAATAGCCAAGCCCGCGACTGGACGCGATGAACTCGCTGACGATTGCGCCGATCGCCGCAGCCGCCATCGACATCTTTAGGCCTGCAAAAAGATTGGGCAGCGCATGCGGAAGCCGGATGCGCAAAAACATGTCGATTGGCCCCGCCCCCATTGATCGCGCGACGCGGATCGGCTCCGGTCGGATCGAGGTAAAGCCGACGATCGCTTGGATCAGAATGGGAAAAAACGAGATGAGAAATGTGATCAACACCTTCGGCAAAACGCCGAAGCCGAACCAGATGATGAAGAGCGGTGCGATCGCGATCTTCGGGATCAACTGCGAGAAGACGACGATCGGATAGACGACCCGGCGGACAACGGGAATGAACGAAATCGCCAGCGCAAGCGGGATGGCGACCGCAACCGACAACAAGAAGCCGGAAAGGATGATCGTGACGGTCGAAGACGCGTGCAATGCGAGCATTGGCGCCCGATCAACGATCTCGACGAAGATGCGGCTCGGCTTCGGCAACATGATCTCGGAAACACCGAACAAGACGACCGCCGACTCCCAACCTGCGAACAGCACGGCAAGGGCCAGAAGCGGGCCGACTGCGTCCAAGAACTGGCGCTTGCGCAAAAAAGACGCCCCCCCAGGCGATTTATGAAACCGCTTACATAATACACAGCAGATTAGCTCGGTCAATAGATCGACGCACACGACGCCGGCGCAAGTCAAGCTAGGGGAGCTTGCCCTGTGCGGCAGCGAGGATCTCGTACCAATCCTGTCGATCAAGCTGAATATGCGCGGCCGCAGCAAGTGCGCGCAGGCGCTCGAAACGCGTCGAACCGAGCACCGGGACCGGTCGACTTGGCAGGCAGAGCAGCCAAGCAAGCGCGACAGCGCCGATATCGTCGGTTCCGCGACGCAAGCCCACCTCACGCAACGCGGTACGGATTGGGCTTGTGGACGCATCCGCCGCGTCGAAGAGCCGGCCGCCGCCGAGCGGCGACCAGATCATCGGTGCAGCACCAACTTCCTGCGCCTGTGCAAGCGTTCCATCGAAGAGAGGTGCGCGCGCGAGAACCGACAATTCGATCTGGTTCGTGACGATCGGCAGCGAAAGCTTCGACTGCAGCAGCGACAGCTGATGCGGCGCATGGTTCGAGACACCGACCGAGCGGACCTTGCCGGCGGCGACGAGCGCTTCGAGGGCGCGCGCGGTCTCCTCTGCGGGTGCGAGAAAGTCAGGCCGATGCACGAGGAGCAGGTCGAGATAATCCGTTCCGATCGCCTTCAGCGCGTTTTCGACCGTGGCTTCGATGTGCGCCCGCCTATTGTCGTAGTGCTTCACCCGATGCAGCGGGCGCGCGTTGCCGACATTGCAGACCCCGAACTTCGATACGATCTCGATCCCATTGCGCCCAGACGAACGCGCGCGAAGTGCTGCTCCAAAAAGCGCTTCGATCTCGTAATTTCCGTATATGTCGGCAAGGTCGAAAGTCGTGATGCCGATTTCGACGCATCGATCGACGAACGCGGCAAGCCTCGCTGGTGTGTTCGTCTCCTCGCCCTTCAACGCGCGCCAAACGCCCCAAGTAAGGCGAGACATGTCGGGACCTCGGGCGTGAATCTTCTGTCTAGGTACAAGCATTTTCAAACCTCATACATGCGCACACATGTCAGAGGACATGCCTTATCTCGCCCAATATGCAAACAAAACAATCTTGCCCCTCGATTGGCCCGACATGGCCAAATGGCAAATGCCGCAAGTTCAAACCAACGAGAAGGCCTGGCAACCATGCTCCCGCCGACGCGCTGCCCCCCTCCTCACACAGGGCGACGAGATTCGCGCGGACTTAGTGCGCACGCTTTAGGTATTGTCGAAGTCGCCAACCGCCGCGCTTAGAGCAGCGCGAATACGCGCATTGCAAAGAAGTTCGCGTCCGAAAACGGGTTCGAAGCTGAGAAAGTCGTCGGTCGTACGCAACTTTCCCAATGCTTCGGCCAGTGGGTCGGACAGGCTGCTTTTCGAACGGCGCACATAGTCGATCCAGGCGGCAACAGCTTTAATGGTCTCAGGAGCGGCGCGGCCTGCGACATACGCGTCGGCAATCGTGCCGAGCAGACGCTGCGGAAGCTTCTGCGATCCGTCCATCGCAATCTGAGAAAGTCGATGCTGGATGCCAGCGTTGGCAAAACGCGCGCAGAGCTGCGCGCTGTAAGCGGCGATGTCGAGCCCTGGAACTGGATCGAGCGTGCTTGCGGCCTCGGCCATCAGTGCGCGGATTGCGGCGGCGAGTTCTGGATCGGCCATCGCCTCTGCGACGGTGATGTGCCCCTTAGCAAGACCGAGATATGCCAACGCCGAATGGGCACCGTTGAGCAGACGCAGCTTGGCGCGCTCGAAGGGGGCAACATCCGGCACGATTTCGACGCCGACGCGATCCCAGGAAGGGCGCGCGCCCGAGAAACGATCTTCGATCACCCACTGGGCGAAGGGTTCGGCAACGACCACGGCACGGTCTGCACACCCAAGCAACGTGCGCAGCGCCAGACGATCGTCGTCGGTCGTTGCAGGAACGATGCGATCCACCATCGTGCTGGGAAATCGCACCTCTTCGGCAATCCACGTGGCCAAGCCCGGATCTCGCAACGCGGCAAACTGCGTGACGAGCTTCGCGAGGACACGGCCGTTGGATGGTAGATTGTCGCAGGAGACAATCGTCGGCGGGGTCTGGCGACGCGCACGGACGACAGAAAGGCCAGCCACCAGAAACCCGATGGCGGAGCACGGCGCATCAGGTTCGGCCAGATCGGCGCGAATATCCGGGTGCGATTCATCGAGATCGCCGGTCGCCGGCACGTGACAGTAGCCTTTTTCGGTCACTGTTAGCGTAACGACGCGCGTCGCGGGATCGGCAAGACGCTCGACGACAAGCGCCGGGTTCGCCGGCGCGTACAAAGCCTCGACGATGACGCCAACAATTTCGACGTCCAACTGCTCCGGCCCGCGCGTCAAGATCGAATAGAGACGTTCCTGCGCGTTCAGCGCTTCAGGCACCGTGCGACCGCGCAGATTGACGGCAACAACGCCCCACGGGCCAGGGACCGTTTCGATCGCGCGCTGGGTGAACCAAAAAGCGTGCGCACGCGCAAAGGCGCCGCACCCCAAATGCACCATCCCGGGCACAAGTTTTGCGGGAGAAAAACCCGGGCGGCGCATTGTCGCGGGCAGATGCGCCATACATGCGCGGTCAAGATTCATGCAAATGCGATGGGATTTCCCGAGGCGGCCGACGAGATCATCGCATCCAGCAATGTCATCGCTGCCACACCCGCCCCGATTTCGGGGGCAGAAGAGGGCTGGCCTCGCACGCGCGCAAAGAAATCTCCGAGAATCGCGTGGTAGCCTTTGTGGTCTTCGTTTGCGGCGACGGTCAAGTTCGGCTCCCATGCCAGCGTATCGACCGCGTCGCTAAGGGTCGCGTCAGCCTTACCGACCTTGAATTCAGGCGCACGGAAATAGCGAACTTCGTGCACATTGCGCACCTCGACCCGCTTATGGTCCCCCATCACCTGCCACCATTCCATCGGCGTGGCGCGCGATTGGTGTGTACCCATAACCAGCGTCGCAAGGCCGCCGCCCTCGAAGCGGAAATCGACATGAAGAAGCAGCTTGCCGGGTGCAATTTCGTGGCGGCGCGCGTGAAGAGAAACGGGCTTTCCCATCAGATGCGGCACGAGGTCCATATAGTGGACACAATGGTGAAGATAGAAGCCCGTATAGTCGGGATCGCGCGTGAAATAGGTCGGCGCCGTCATGTACTGGCCCATGAAACTCGCAGGCGCGCCGAACTCGGGCGCATGCACCAAATTGATCGCAATTCGGTTCGCCGTCGAATAGCGCTTCATGAATCCGAGCACTAGCGGCTTGCCCGCGCGCGCGGCGGCATCGGCCAATCGGCGCGCATCGGAAGCGTTGGCGCCGGGCGGCTTTTCCATGAACACCGGCAGGCCGCGCGCCAATGCGGCGATTCCGAGTTCCACATGCGCCGCGGGCCCGATCGCCATGCCGACAGCATCGATGTCGCTGCGCGCGAGAAGCGCAGCCGCGTCCTGCATCCGATCGGCCTCAGGGACGCCGTAGCTGCGACCTATCTTGCCGAGCCGGTCGGTATCCTTGTCGCACAGAGCCGCAATGACCGCGTCGTGGCGCACCAGATGCGGCAGTAGCATCTCGCCAGCATGTGTGCCGCAGCCGATCCAACCGATTCGAAGCGTGCTCATTTTGCCCTCCCGGCGGCGTCGAGAGCTGCGCGAAAATACGCCGCACTCGCGGCAAGTTCTGCGTCCTCGTTACGCGAAGGCGCACGCCACTGCGCGACGCAAGTTCCAACCGGCACGTCGTCTCGTCGGAACGGTTCCAACGTAATCGGGCCGCGATAGCCGACGGCAACCAACGCCCGCGCAACCGACGGCCAATCGATATGCCCGTCGCCCAGAAAACCCCGATGGTGCTCGTTTGCCTGGAAATGGACCATGCGCGATCCGGCTTTACGGATCGCAGCCGCGATGTCGCGATCTTCCATATTCATGTGAAACGTGTCGAGCATGGCGCCCAAAGCAGGCGACCCGACTGCATCGACGATCGCAAGCGCATGCTCGGTCGTATTGGCGAAGTCCGTTTCGAATCGGTTGAGCGGTTCGAGCGCGAGAACGACGCCATTGTCGGCAGCGCGCGCTGCTGCTTTTGCAAGAGCTTCGGTCACCTGATCGACGCGAGTCCGGCGCAGCGTTTCTTCGACCGGTGCGGGTGCACGCCCCGCGAACACGAGCGGGGCGCCGTAAAGCGGACCGCCGACGATCTTGGCGCCGAACGCAACGGCCGTCGCAACGCAGCTTTCAAGATAGGCCAGACCCGCGGCGCGCATGGCCGGGTCCTGGCTTGCAAGGTCGCGCTGCAAATTGACGCGGGCTGCGAACAGGATCTCGAGGCCGTTTGCGGCAGCGGCAGCCTTCGTCTCGTGCGCATCGAGTTCGCCCGGCTCCGGCACCAGCAATTCGACAAACTGCATGCCTGCGCGGGCAGCACGTGCGAAGCAGTCGAAATGCTCTCGGCCGAAGGGCCGTGCATAGAACATCGAAATAACGCCGATAGGGTTGGATCTCATGATTTTACAGCTCCGGCAGTCAGTCCACCGACCAAATGGCGTTGGACAAAGAGAAACAAGATGGTCACCGGCAATGCGACAAGCGTGCCGCCGGCCGTCAACAGGCCCCATTGAATCGTGTATTCGCCGATGAAAAGCTGCAAGGCGACAGTGACGGTGCGGACATTCTGGCCGGACAGCATCATCGCAAAGAGATACTCGTTCCAGGATGCGACGAAGACATAGATCCCGGTCGAGGCGATGCCAGGTGCGGCCAACGGCAGCAGGATGCGCGTGATCGTCTGCAGGCGCGTGGCCCCGTCCACCATCGCCGCTTCGTCGAGCTCTTTGGGTATCCCGTTGAGATAGCTCGTGAGCATCCAGATCGCAAACGGGATCGCGAAGGTCGCGTGGCCGAGCACAACGCCCAACACCGTATCAAGAAGTCCCAAGGCCCGCATCGCCACGAACAAGGGGATGATCATCAACACGATCGGAAACATGTTGATGGTCAGAAACTGCGTCATCAGAAAGCGGCGGCCGACGAATCCGAAGCGCGAAAACGCATAGGCTGCCGGTACGCTAAGGCCAAGGCCAAGCAAACTTGCACACGTCGCCACGATCAAGGAGTCGAGCAGATTCTTGGGGAAGCTTGTGCGCGCGAGCAGATCAGCATAGTGACCCAAAGTCGGCGCCTCGGGCCAATAGACCACGGGAAAGCGCGCAATGTCGCTGTCGGGTTTGACCGAGGTAATGGCCATCCAAACATAGGGGGCCAAGGCCACGACGACCAGAAGCAACGCCGGCAATTCGATCTCGAGAAAGCGGCGCAGACGCGATCGGCGTTCGATCATCGGAATGCCTCGCGCATGGTGCGCCGGACATACACCGCCGCAAGCGCCATCAGAAAGAGCGTGAGAACGACGGCGAGCGCGGAGCCGTAGCCAAATTCCATCCCGCTGTAGGCGCGCAGGAACGCGTAGAGCGGCAATGTGTGCGTCTCATAGCCAGGCCCGCCGCCGGTCATCACCAGAATGACGTCGAGCGAATTCGCGACCCAGATCGTGCGCAGCAGCAAGGCTGTGAGTATGACCCCCTTCAAGCCCGGCCATACGACGTGGCGCAAGCGCTGTAAACGCGATGCACCGTCGATCTCGGCCGCTTCGTGCAGCTCGTTCGGTATCGCCTGCAAGCCTGCAAGTATCACGACCGCAAAAAAAGGAAATCCCTGCCAGACCAGGGCAGCAACCACCGCCAGCAGCGCTGTGTCCGCACGCGCGAGCCAGGCCACCGGCCCGTCGAGCACCCCGATGCGCAGCAAGAGATCGTTGAGAAGACCCAGATTGTAGTCGTAGATCCAAGTGAACATCAGGCCAATGATAACCGACGGCAGGGCCCAGGGGATGATGACCAAAGCGCGCGCGGCACTGCGCCAGAAGAAGCTTTCGTTGAGCACGAGAGCTGCCCCGAAGCCGAGCACGAACTGTAGACCGACGGCAAGCCCGACCCAGACGAAGGAGTTCCACAGCGAAATCCAGAACGCCTCATCGGCGATCAGGCGTGCATAGTTGCCGAAACCGACGAACGGCACGTTGTGCGGCCGAAAAAGCACGAAATCGTGCAGGCTCATCCACAGCGTCGTGGCGACCGGATAGAGCACGATCGCCGCCGTCGCCAAAAGGGCGGGCGCCAAAAACAGATACGGCGTGAAGCGATTTCCGATCATTGCAGGAGAACGGGGCGGCGCTTAAACGCCGCCCCTGCCGCCTCAGCCGTGATACTGGCGTTCGATCGCCCGCATCATGTCGTCAGGCTCGATCTGGCCGAGCAAAGCTCGCTGCATGTTTGTGGGCCACACGGTGCGCACAAAATCCGCCGTCTGCGTCACATTGGGCAGCGCATCGGCGATCGGCACCGACTGAGCCGTCGCATCGACGAAGCGTTTCGGGTGCAGCGTCCAATTTGCCGCCCCCGACTGCGTCACCGTGAGCTGACCGGTGAATTTGTTGAACTCGACGTTCGCATCTCCGCTCGACAGATAAGAAATCCAGCGGAACGCGGCTGCTTTGTTGCGACTTGCCGCGAAGACGGCATTCGACTCGTCGCCGAACGACGTCCAGCCTTTGCCGTCGGCTCCGCGCGGAACCGGAACGGCCGAGACGCGGTCGCCCAACGCCTGGACCATTTCGTTTGCCGACCCGATATGGTGGATCGTCATCGCGGTTCGACCGGCCTTGAAATTGTCGACGATCTGCCGGAACCCGTCGTTCGGCGCCGACGGCGGGAACACGCCGTGCTGGCGACCGAGCGCCACGAACCAGCGATTGGCGGCCAAAGCACGCGGGCTCACCATGCCACCGCGCGCGAAACTGGCGCCGCCGCCGAGCACGAACGTGCCCCAATGGTCGTGCCCGCCCGCACCGCCGCGCATGCCGAAGCCGTGGACGTCGCCCTTGGTTGTGGCGCGAGCCGCAGCGAGAAACTCGTCGAACGTTTTGGGCGGTGCGATGCCGGCCTGCTGGAAGAGATCGACGCGATAGTAGAGATAGAGCACGACATACTGCAGCGGCAAATAATAGCGCTTGCCGTCCGGCGCTTTGTGCAGGGTCCACAGACTGTCGGCGATGTCCTTGGCCCCTGTCCAGGAATCGACCATCGCGTCGAGCGGCTCGAGTGCACGCATCTCGAGCAGGCGCGACATGTTGGCGAGCTTGACCATCGCGCAATCGGGCGCATTGTTGGCGACGAGGGCAGCGTAGAGCCGCGTGTAGTAGTCGTTGCCCCCGCCCCAGGGAATGCTTTCGGCCTGGATCTTAATACCGGGATTTGAGCGTTCGAACGCGGAAATCAAGTCTGCCGGCGAATGCTGGGGATTGTCGAAATGGTACCACCAACGCACCGTGGCAGCCGTCTGCGCGCGCGCGATCGAAGGAGCTGCGAGTGCGATCGCACCGGCAGCCAGGAAGTTTCTGCGTTTCATCGACGTTTCTCCCGTTTTTTGGTTATTGAAGTTTTTCGGCAAAGAAGCGACCGGCCGCACGATGCGCTGTGCGGGCCGGTTCGAGTTTCGCGGACATCTGCATGAAGCCATGGCAAACACCCGCAAAGAGGTCGAAACGAACGTCGTTGCCCGCCTCGCCGAGGACGCGCGCAAATTCGAAACTTTCGTCGCGCAATGGATCGAGACCGGCGGCGTTCAGATACAGCGGCGGCAAGCCGGCCAAGTCGGGCAAAGGTGTCGGCCCACGCCAATTTGCCCAGTACCAGCGCATGCGCGCGGTTGTGAGCAGATAGGCGCCGCCGCCGAACGCCGCATGGCTCGGCGTGTCGAATACCGGCGCATAGCAGCCGTAGAACAGCGCCGCCGCCCGCAGGCGGTTGCGCCCGCGCGCCGCCGTCAGCACGCCAAGCGATATCCCCGCCCCGGCCGAATCGCCAGCGAGACCTATGCGGGACGGATCGACCGCATCGCCAAGAAGGCCCGCTCGCACCGCATCGAGAGCATCGAGGGTATCGTCGATGGCCGCCGGGTACGGGTGCTCGGGTGCACGGCGATAGTCGATGCCCAGAACGCAAGCGCCCGATTCGATCGCCAAGCGCGCCATCGAACCGCGATGCGTGTCGATCGAACCGAAGGTCCAACCTCCGCCATGGACAAACACGATGACCGGACGGTTAAGCTCGAGCGTGGGCCGCAGCAAACGCGCACGGACAAAACCGCCCGCAGCCGGTATCTCCAAATCCCGGCTCTCGCAGAGCGCAGGGATCGCCGAATTCCAGTTCGCGGCAAGCCGTTCGAATGTCGTGCGTGCCTCAGCGAGCGGCATGTTCGGATAGTCGGGGGCCGCCCCGCCGCCCGCCAGAATCGCGGCCATTTCAGGATGCAGATAGACGTCGCTCATGCCGCGCGCCGTTTGCGCGCGCGCGGCGCTTCGATTTCGACGATCGTGTCGAGATGGTGCGCGATCTCTTCGGCAAGGCGCGCACCATCGCCCGCATCGAGTGCCGCAATCAGCACGTCGTGCCGCTCGGCCGTGCGTGCGAGGCTGCGCCTGTGTCCCGGCGCCCAAAGTTTCTGACGGTGCGAATGGAGCATGCAGCGGATCAAAATCTGTTCGAGGACCGGCGGGCTCGCGAGCCCGAAAATTGCTGCGTGGAACTGCATGTCGAGTTCGATCAAGGCGTATTCGTCGTTGCAGCGCGCCGCACGCGCCATACCGTCGCGCAACACAACAAGCCTCGCGCGTGCATCGGACCCGTAAGCGGCAACGGCACGCAGTGCCCCACGCGTCTCCAATCGCTTGCGCAGATCGAGCACTTCTTCGGCCGCAGCCGGATCGAGCGGCGTAACGCTCGTGCCGCGATGGCCCGATCGCACGACCAAACCGTCTTCCTGAAGACGCAACAACGCTTCGCGCACCGTGCCTTGGCTGCATCCAAGATCGCGGGCAAGACCAAGCTCGGTCAGCGGTTCGCCCGGACTGATCTCATTGAGCACGATGCGTTGTTTTAGCGCTGAATAGACGACTTCGCGCGGTCGCGCGGCTTTCGCCATAAGCCCCCCTCCCTGGCCCAGACTGACACCTCTACATTATCGATATCGATAATGAAAGGCAAGCGCGTATCCGCAGTCCATTGCGCGTACCCCACATACCTAGGTCCAACCTCGAACGTGGCAGCAATGACTGGCTTGAATTGTCGCAGCATTTCGTCAGGCGTACCCCTCCGAACAAAAGCATGAGCAAGTGATCTCAAGTCTGAAAAGGCGAAAACCCGCCGACCGGTTTCCCGGAAGCGGGCTTCTTTAATAGTCGGTGCAGCGGAATTCGAACCCCGCAAGGCGACGCCTCGCGCCCCAGCCCCCCCAGATAACAAAACACTCAATAACTTCAACGGTAGTTTCGTGTTCTCCTGCAACAGAGGGAATTGAATGGAAACCAAGGGCAATTAAGGCCGGTCGAAAGGAACGCATAACCTCGCCTTTGAATTCGAGCTTTCGGTGATGGTTCAACCGCACAGACACTACGAGTTCTCAATAATGTGCAGTAGCCAGTGTGGTGCCGCACCATTTTTTGGCCGATCGCCCCTGAACGCCGAGGCGCTGGCCAAACTGAGAAAAAAATGCGCGAGGAAGCTGACCAGGGTTCCGTGAGCGCGCAATAAAGCTTCCCGCAAGTTCGCTTCAAATGCGCATATGGCCAATCGTGCCAGCTTTGACAAGCGCTGGCGTGCTGTAACGGGCAAAACCGGGCACTACTGGACACAGACAGTTTAGAGCATACTAGAGCGCAACAATTTCGAGACTGGATCAAATGCCGCTACTGCCATTGGAATGTTTGTCACATTGCCGAACGCGGCGATCGAAGGGAAGTATGGAGATCGAACTTCAAATCGCGCGCGGCAACCAATGCCGTGACATCGGCAAAAGGCTTGGCGAGGTCGCGCACGCCGGCATAAATGCGCCCCTGCCGGCGCGATCGGCAGCACGGCAATGACCCACGACCGAATTCCCCCTAGTCAAGCGGCGGACGCCGGGATCCATTCAAGCCCGGTCGGCTTTCTGGATCATCCGAACCGTCATCTTTTTTTCACTGGCAAGGGCGGCGTCGGCAAGACGTCGCTGTCGACCGCCGCAGCTCTTGCGCTCGCCGATGCAGGCAAGAAAGTGCTGCTCGTCAGCACAGATGCGGCGTCGAATCTTGACGAAATGCTCGGCATTGAGCTTCGCAATACGCCTGTGCCGGTCCCGGGAGCACCGGGCATGTCGGTCATCAACATCGACCCCGACCAAGCGGCCGAGTCGTATCGCCAGCGCGTTCTGGCGCAGATGTCGCCCGACACCAGCGCCGCAGCGCGTTCGACTGTCCGCGAACAGCTTTCGGGCGCCTGCACGACGGAGATCGCCGCCTTCGACGAATTCGCATCCCTTCTGGCCGACGCAACCGAAAACTACGATCACATCGTCTTCGACACAGCACCGACCGGGCACACATTGCGGCTGCTCAGCCTGCCCAAGGCCTGGACCGGGTTTCTTGAGGGCAACGACCGCGGCGCATCGTGCCTTGGGCCGCATTCGGGCCTAAAGATGCAAGAGGAGCGCTTCAAGGCGGCACTCGATGCACTGAGCGATCCAAACAAAACGACGGTGATTCTGGTTGCGCGCCCCGACAGAAGCGCGATCGCAGAGGCGGCACACACGGCGGACGAACTGCGCTTGCTGGGCTTGAACAACCAAAGACTGGCGATCAACGGCGTGTTTCATGCCGGCGATCGCGCCGACGCGGTAGCCTGCGCCATCGAAGATTTCGGGCGGCAAGCTCTGGACGCGCTTCCGCTGTCGCTGCGTGATTTGCCAATGGACCAGGTTCCGCTGCGGGCTTTTGATACAGTCGGCCTGCCCGCGTTGCGCGCCTTGCTGGGTACAGAAGCTCTGAAAAATGTCGCGCCTGCCAATCTAGCTGTCGAGACCGGCGCGCATCTTCGGGGCCTAAGCGTATTGGTCGACGAACTAGCTACTGCCGGGCACGGCCTGGTCATGGTGATGGGCAAAGGTGGGGTCGGCAAGACGACCGTCGCCGCCGCCGTGGCATTGGGATTGGTGCAGCGCGGTAAAACGGTGCATCTGAGCACAACCGATCCTGCCGCCCACCTAACGGGAACTCTAGACGGCGAGGTTCCGGGATTGAAAGTGAGCCGCATCGATCCCAAGGTCGAAACGCAACGCTACATCGACAAGATTATGGCGGCGAGGTCGCCCTCGCTCGACGCCGCCGAACAGGCGCTGCTGCTCGAAGATCTAAAATCGCCATGCACCGAGGAGGTTGCGGTTTTCCATGCATTCTCGCGAATCGTCGGCGAGGGCCGCAGCGCCTTCGTCGTTCTGGACACGGCACCCACCGGCCACTCCATGCTACTGATGGACGCAACTGGCGCCTATCACCGGCAGATGATGCACGAATTCGAAGGACACGGTGCTGCGCGGATCGTCACCCCTCTGATGCGACTCCAGGACGCCACTTACACGAAGATCATTCTCGTAACACTTCCGGAGGCGACACCCGTGTCGCAGGCGGAAGCGCTACAAGAAGACCTTCGTCGCGCCAAAATCGAGCCTTACGCCTGGGTGCTGAACAAGAGCATTCTGGCTGCAGGCACGCGCGACCCGTTGCTGGCCGCACGTCTCGCAGGCGAGCGTAAGCAGATGGCGCGTATGGCAGCCGGCTTGGCAAAGCGAATTTTCGCGCTTCCATGGTTGACCGTGCCGCCGATCGGATACACCGAGTTAAACAAGCTGGTCATCAGCCAGCCGCGATCGCCAAAATCCCGATCGTGATCGAACGACGATTCTATGCATCTGCGTGCGCGCGAAATGTGGGCATGTTGGTACCTGGGAGTAGAGCAAGAATTTATAACTTGAAATTGAAATACTGCGGATATTAGAGACAACTTGAGTAGTTTCCGCCCCTGCCTGTGCAGCGATGCCGATCGATAGTCTGCCATTTCCTGCGCGCCGGAACATCCGGACACAAAACTGCGGCAAGGATTATCGCTCATGCCCTCCACGACCACCGTAACGACGAATCATTCGACGCAATCCACCGATGCGGGTCGCCCGAACAAAAAGGCTTGGCTCGTCGGGGGCGGTATTGGATCGATGGCCGCCGCCGCGTTTATGATCCGCGACGGCGGAATGGCAGGCAAGAACATCACCATTCTGGAGGCTAATCCAATCCTCGGCGGCAGCCTCGACGGCGCCGGCAATGCCGAGGACGGCTACTCGCTGCGCGGCGGCCGGATGCTCACCACCGACAACTACGAATGCATGTGGGACCTGTTCAAAACGATCCCATCGCTCACGCAGGCGGGGCAAAGCGTCTTCGAGGAAACCGTCGCGTTCAACACACGGCACAAGCCGAACTCGATGGCGCGGCTCGTCGATAGCCGGCGGGCTAAAGTGCCGGTAGCGTCGATGGGTTTCTCGATGCACGACCGAGCCGAGCTATTGAAGCTCGCCACTACTGACGAGGAAATCCTCGGCAGCAGTCGCATTACGGATTGGCTGTCGCCCAACTTCTTCGAAACAGAGTTTTGGTACATGTGGGTGACGACCTTCGCCTTTCAGCCGTGGCACAGCGCCGTCGAGCTCAAACGTTACCTCCACAGATTCATGCTTGAGTTCACTCGGATCGAAACGCTCGCAGGCGTCAAGCGTACGGTGTTCAACCAGTACGACTCGCTGGTGCTTCCTTTGCAGGCGTGGCTGAAGGCCCGCGACGTCCAGTTCGTCATGGACTGCCTGGTCACCGATCTCGACCATGAGCCTGACGGAGCGCTATTCGTCGTGACCGGCATCCGCTGTCGGCGCGCGGGCAAAAGCGATCTGATCGCCGTCGGCGCCGACGATCTGGTGTTTTTCCAGAACGCTTCGATGACCGACGCCTCCAGCCTCGGCTCCATGACCAGCGCGCCCAATGCGTTGACGAAGAAGGACAGCGGTGGCTGGACGCTTTGGGAGACGATTGCGCAAGGACGCCCCGCATTCGGCAATCCTGCGGTCTTCAACAGCAGCATTGCCCAAGCGTACTGGCATTCTTTTACGGTCACGCTCAAGAGCCCGCAGTTTTTCGACCAGATTAGGGACTTCAGCGGCAACGAGGCCGGGACCGGCGGACTGATCACGTTCAAGGACTCGAACTGGTTGATGTCGATCGTGCTCGCCCACCAACCGCACTTTATCAATCAGCCCGCGAACGTTCGGGTATTCTGGGGTTACGCTTTGTTTCCGGATCGAATCGGGAACTTCGTCGCAAAGTCGATGGCAGACTGCACGGGGGAGGACATCCTGCGTGAACTTTGCGGCCATTTGCGCTTCGATCCCGAAACGGTCGAAGACGCCAACTGCATTCCATGCCGCATGCCCTACATCACCAGCATGTTCATGCCGCGGCTCCGCTCCGACCGTCCGCGCCCCGTCCCGCAGGGCTCGAAGAACTTCGCCTTCGTCAGCCAATTCGTCGAAATCGAGAGCGACGTTGTTTTCACTGTCGAGTACTCCGTGCGGGCGGCGCAAATGGCCGTCTATAAACTGCTCCAGATCGACCGGCTGATCCCGCCCGTTACGCCGCACGACACGTCGCTTAAGGTTCAGTTCGACGCCGTCGTGAAGGCTTTCAAGTGAACTTCCGCGCCTTCAGATGCGATTCTGACGGCTATTGCCCTGGGGCTAGCGCCGGATGGCGTAAATGACGCAACCTCGCCGCGTCAATCGCAGGATCCTTCTCGGTCGGCGCCCGAGCGGCGCGCCGACAGCGGAGGATTTTCGGCTCGACGAACGGGACATCGTCCCGCCGACGGCCGGCCAAGTTCTCACCCAGACGCTCTATCTCTCGCTCGATCCCTACATGCGCGGGCGCATGAGCGATGCGCCGTCCTATGCGCCGCCTGTCGGATTGGGCGACGTGATGGTCGGCGGAACCGTATCGCGCGTGATCGCCTCCGAGCATCGCGACTTTCAGGCGAACGATCTCGTACTCGGCTTCGCAGGCTGGCAGCAATACCATTTGTCCGACGGGAAGGATCTGACGAAACTCGACGCGTCGATCCCGCATACGTCGCTCGCGCTCGGTGTGCTCGGCATGCCAGGCTTCACCGCCTATATGGGCTTGCTCGACATCGGACAACCGAGGCCAGATGAGACTGTTGTTGTCGCCGCCGCAAGCGGCGCCGTGGGTTCTGTCGTCGGGCAGATCGCTCGGCTGAAAGGATCCCGCGCGGTGGGTGTTGCGGGCGGCATCGACAAGTGCCGCTACGTGGTCGAGCAATTGGGCTTCGACGCGTGCATCGATCACCGCGCGGCCGATTTCCCAGCCCAACTCGCCGCAGCTTGCCCGGAGGGAGTCGACGTCTACTTCGAAAGCGTGGGTGGTGCCGTATTCGACGCGGTCGTGCCGCTGCTCAATGTCAGCGCCCGCGTGCCGGTGTGCGGCTTAATCGCCTCTTACAACTCGACAAGTCCGCCGCCCGGTCCCGACCGGCTCGGACTGCTAATGGGCACGATCTTGCGCAAGCGCGTCACGCTGCGGGGCTTCATCATCTTCGAGGATTATGGGCGGCACTTCGACGATT
Organism: Magnetospirillum sp.; assembly: GCA_027532905.1. Taxonomy (NCBI): domain Bacteria; kingdom Pseudomonadati; phylum Pseudomonadota; class Alphaproteobacteria; order Rhodospirillales; family Rhodospirillaceae; genus Magnetospirillum; species Magnetospirillum sp. The sequence goes on along the minus strand of JAPZUA010000002.1, from coordinate 394,897 downwards.
TCTTCGCCCAGATGAGCGCGTGGGTAAAAGACGGTAAGATCAAGTACCGGGAAGACGTCATCGACGGGCTCGGCAACGCACCACAGGCTTTCATCGGGCTGCTCGAAGGCAAGAATTTCGGCAAGCTGATTATCAAAGTCGCCGAAGCCTGACCGACCTGCCCCCTTTGGTCACCCAACTGAGAACGTCCAAGCGACCCGCTTGGGTACATTCGTATTGCCAGAAAAGCAGAGACACCCCATGGCCAAATCGACCCTAGCCAGTTCAAGGCGAGACCTATTTGCACCAACCCGAGCAGGTTCCTTGCAGCTCTCCAATCGGATGGTGATGGCGCCGCTCACTCGAAACCGCGCGGGACTAGGCCTTGTCCCCGGCGAATTCGCAGCCGAGTACTATTCCCAACGCGCATCTGCCGGGTTGGTTATTACCGAGGCGACCCAGGTATCCGAACAAGCACAAGGTTACGCCGACACGCCCGGCTGCTACAGCGACGCACAAGTATTGGGCTGGCGCAAAGTCACAGACGCCGTCCATGCCAAGGGTGGCACCATTGTCGTGCAGCTGTGGCACACCGGTCGCGTTTCGCATGTCAGCTTCCAGAAGGACAGCGCGGCGCCAGTCGGTCCCTCCGCTATCCAGGCGAAGACAAAGACATTCGCCAAAGGCGGCATGGTCGATTGCTCGACGCCACGCGCACTCGCCGCGCACGAAATTCCCGGCATTGTCGAGAATTTCCGCCACGCGTCCGAGCGCGCGATCGAAGCGGGCTTCGACGGCGTGGAGCTGCATGGCGCGCATGGCTATCTGCTCGATGCTTTTCTGCGCGACGGAACCAATCACCGGACCGACCGGTACGGTGGTGCCATCGAGAACCGCGCGCGGCTCCTACTTGAAGTCGTCGCAGCTTGCGCGAAGGCGATAGGTGCAGAACGTCTCGGCGTACGGCTTTCACCGGTCTCGACCGCCGGAGATTCTCACGACAGCGACCCGCAGGCGCTGTTTGATCATGTCGTGTCAAAGTTGAGTCTGCTGAGACCGGCATATCTGCACGTCGTGGAAGGCGAGACCGGCGGCGCTCGAGACAGCATCCCCTTCGACTACGCAAAACTGCGCGCCGCGTTCGACGGTGTCTGGATGGTCAACAACAGCTATGACCGTCGGATGGCGATCGACGCCATCGCAAGCGGCCGCGCCGATCTGGTTTCCTTCGGGCGCCCGTTCATCGCCAACCCGGATCTGGTCGAGCGCTTCAAGTTGGACGCACCGCTCAACGCCCTGATGGGCAAAGAGACCTTCTACGGCGGCGGCACGCACGGCTACACGGACTATCCATTTCTGCAGCCGCTCGCCGTCGGCGCCACGGGGGCGGATTGAGCGGGACGCACGCCGCAGACTATTCGGCCCAGCGTCACTGCAAAAATTACGTGGCTACGACAGACCGAGCGGCCGCCGCCGACCGGTTTCCCGGCGGCGGGCTCGCTTAGTGGTCGGAGCGAGGGGACTCAGGCGATGGACCGCACCCCAGTCCCCCAGCTTTCTTTAAAGAGCATCCTTTAGACGCTGGTTTCCGCGCACTACGGCAAAAGGCAGAATAAACGGAAACCAACAGCAACACAGACACTTCAAAAGCTAACCCCATCCCTACCCTGCAATGTGAACCGCTCCAGTTCTCATCGAATGGGAGATCGCCGCTATTGGCTGTCAGCCGAGGCCGCTGATCCATTCGCGACCGGGCACCGCATCGAACAGGCTGCGCGTATAGGGGTGCGCGGGCGAGGCGAAAATTGCCGCCGTTGCACCCTGCTCGACGATTTCGCCGCGCTGCATAATGGCGATCTCCTCGCACACCGTTGCCGCAACGCGCAGATCGTGCGTGATGAACAGCATCGACAAGCCGAAGGCTTTGCGCAGGTCGTTCAGCAGTTCCAGAACCTGCTTCTGGACCGAGACGTCGAGTGCTGACACCGGTTCGTCCGCTACGATCAGTTTCGGCTTTACCGCCAGTGCGCGCGCGATGCCGATGCGCTGGCGCTGCCCGCCGGAGAATTCGTGCGGATAGCGGTCGACGGCCTCAGGCTTGAGGCCAACGAGACGCAGCAGCTCGCGCGCCTCGGCGATGGCCTGGTCGCGGGAAACGCCGTTGAGCATCGGCCCGAGTGCGACGATATCGCCCACACGCTGGCGTGGATTCAACGACGCATAGGGATCTTGAAAGACCATCTGGATGTGCTTGCGATAGGGCCGCAGTTCCGCGCGCGAGCGGCCACTGATGCGTTCGCCGTCGAGTTCGATCGTGCCGCTGTCGATGCTTTCGAGGCCAATAATGCAGCGCGCAAGCGTCGTCTTACCGGAACCCGATTCGCCGACAAGGGCAAGCGAGCTGCCGCGCTTGAGCTCGAGCGAAATCTTTTTTGCCGCCTTCACTTCGCGGGCCGCGCCGCCGAAGAAACCCGACGCGATACGGTAGGTCTTCTCGACGTCCGTCACGCGCAGCAGGACGTTCGGATCGGCGCCCGCTTCGCGCCCGCGCGGCTTGAGGCCGGGAACCGCCGCGATAAGTGCTTTCGTGTAGTCGGCTCGCGGGGCGTCGAGCACGTCGGCGGCAGCCCCCTGCTCGACGACTTCGCCGTGGCGCATCACCGCCACGCGATCCGCGATTTCGGCCACGACCCCGAAATCGTGTGTGATGAACAGCACGGCCGTGCCGTGCTTGCGCTGCAGTTCCTTGATCAAATGCAGGATCTGCGCTTGCGTCGTCACGTCGAGGGCTGTGGTCGGCTCGTCGGCAATGATGAGGCCAGGCTCGAGCGCCAGCGCCATCGCGATGACGATCCGCTGGCGCTGCCCGCCGGACAGCTGGTGCGGATAGCTCGCGACCATCCGCTCGGGATCAGGCAGATGCACGTCGCGGATGAGGTCGAGCACGCGTTCGCGCCGCCGCGCCGGCGAAAGATCAGTATGGATTTCGAGAATCTCGTCGATCTGCCGTCCGACCGGCATCAGCGGATTCAACGCCGTCATCGGCTCCTGGAAGATCATCGCGATCCGGCAGCCGCGCACGGCGCGCATCTCGTCTTCCGAAAGCTCGAAAAGGTTCCGCCCCTCGAACTGAATTTGGCCGCCGACCGCACGTACGTGCGGTCCCGGCAGAAGGCCGAGGATGGCTTTTCCCATCATCGACTTGCCCGAACCGGACTCGCCGACGATGCACAGTATCTCGCCCTTGCGGATATCGAGAGACACGCCCGCGACCGCGAGTTTCCGGTCCGACCAAGCCGGCAGCCCGACGCTCAGATCGCGGATCGAGATGGCGACTTCGCTCATAGATCCGCAAGCCTCGGATTGAGGGCGTCGTTGAGCCCTTCGCCGATCAGATTGATCGCCAGAACCGTGAGCAGAATCGCAATCCCGGGAACCGTGACGAGCCACCATGCCTCGCGCATGAACGAGCGCCCCGCACCGATCATGAAGCCCCAACTCATCAGGTTCGGCGCACCCAGGCCGAGAAACGACAGAGCGCTTTCGACGAGGATGGCAGTCGCCACCAACAGCGACCCCGTGACGATCAAAGGCGACAGCGTGTTCGGAAGAATCTGTTTGAGCAGGATGGCGGCGTCGCCCTGCCCCGCCACGACCGCCGCCTGGACGAACTCGCGCGACTTGACAGTCAGCACTTCGCCGCGCACGACCCGCGCGATGGGCGGCCAACTGACGGTCGCGATCGCGATCACGACGTTCGCCGCCGAGGGCGAAAGAACCGCGATCAACACGATGGCGAACAGAAACGACGGAATGGTCTGGAAGAACTCGGTCAAGCGCATCAGCGCGTCATCAATCGTTCGACCGTAATAGCCGGCGACAGCGCCAACGAAGGTACCGAACACAACGGCTGCAAGCGTGGCGAGCACGGCCATCACGAGTGTGGCGCGCGTCCCATGCAGAAGGCCCGCAAGCACGTCGCGCCCGAGACTGTCGGTGCCCAGCGGAAATGCCGCACTCGGGCTCGACATCGGCTTGCCAACGATCGCGAACGGATCGATCGGCGCCAAAAGATCCGCCGCGATCGCGACGACGAGCAGCAACGCGAGCCAAATCAGCCCGAGATAGACACGCGGATTGCCGAGAAATCGGTTCCAGAAGGTCTTCATCCGCTCACCCGATCCGAATGCGCGGGTCGAGAAAGACGTAGATGACGTCGACGATTAGATTGACCACGACGACAAGAACCGCCGACATGAAGAAGATGCCGAGCAGCAAATTGTAGTCGCGCGCGAACAGCGATTGGTAGGCGAGTTGCCCCAAACCCGGCCACGCGAAGATCGATTCGACGACGACCGAGCCGCCGATCAATCCGCCGGTCTGCACCCCGGCCATCGTCACCACCGGCAGCAGCGCGTTGCGAAACACATGCCGCGTGGTGATCTTGCGTTCGGTCTGCCCCTTGGCACGCGCCGTGACGACGTAATCGAGGCCGCGCTGTTCGAGCATCGAGGCGCGCATCAACCGCGCATAGAGCGCCAAATAGAACAGCGACAATGTCAGCGTCGGCAATACAAGATGATGGGCGATGTCCAAGATCCGCGCCCAGCCTTCGTGGAAGGCGACGACATCCTCCATGCCCGAGGTTGGGAACCAGTCGAGCCAGATCGAGAAGACGAGGATCAGCATCAGGCCGACCCAGAAAAGCGGCGTGGCGTAGACAATGATGGCGGCCACCGAGATCGCATTGTCTTTCCAGGTACGGACCCAGAGTGCAGCGAGCAATCCCATCAGGATGCCGAAACCGAGCGACAGCACGAGCGTGAACACCATCAGCAGCAACGTCGGCCCAAGGCGCTGGAGCAGTAAATCCAGCACCGGGGCACTCTGGCGGAAGGAATAACCGAGATCGAGGACGACCAGATTGCGCAGATAGTTGAAGAGCTGGACGTAGACCGGCTGGTCGTGCCCGAAACGCGCGCGCAACTGGTCGATATACTCCTTCGGTGCGCCGCCTGCCTCGCCCGCCAACACCGTTGCAAGATCGCCCGGCGCTAGCTGCAGCAGCAGGAAATTGACGATCACGACGCCGAAAACGACCGGCACAGTCTGAACCAGCCGTCGGACGATATAGCCGCCCAAGGAACCGGATTTCATGGCTGCGCGTCCCTCCGATCGGCTGCAGGCGAAAGAAAAAGGCGGTCTGCATCGCTGCAGACCGCCCCTTATTGCATTACTCGCGCCAGGCCCGGTCGAAGTTCGAGAAGATATTGAGCGGGCTCACGATGACGTCGCGGTAGCGCTTGTCGATGACGGTCGGGAACTTGACCTCGAGCACCCAAGCGATCGGCACCGCATCGGCGACGATCTTTTGGACCTCGGCATATTGCGCCGAGCGCTTCGCCGCGTCGGTCTCGATCGTGGCCATGTCCATGAGCTCGTCCGCACGAGGATCGCCCCAGCGCGCTCCGTTCACGAAGACCGTTCCCTGGCGGATGAACCGCGAGTGGACGGCGCGGTGCACGCCGAGCACGGGATCGGCGAGATTGAACAGCCAGTTCGAAGTCATGTCGAAATCGTAGTCGGTATAGGTGCGCTTGAGCCACGTCGCGACGTCCTCGTAGCGCGTCGTCGCCTTGATGCCGATCCGCGCGAGCGCCTGCTGCGTGTACTCGCCGAACCGACGCCATTCCTCGCCGTAGGGCGTGATGTCGTGCACGATCTCGAAGCGCGTGCCGTCGGCCTTGCGCGGGAAACCCGCCTCGTCGAGCAGACGGTTCGCCCGCTCGACGCCATCGGGCACGTTGTAGTTCGCGACGTTGGCGCTGTAGAGCCCCGTCGGCGCGAAATTCGAGCTAATCGGGCCGGTCGCCGGCTGACCGAAGCCAAACCAGATATTGTCGATGACGAACTTCCGGTCGATGGCGTAGGAGATCGCCTGGCGGACCTTCGGATTGTCGAAGGGCGCCTTTCGGGTGTTGAACATCAGCTCGACCACGGGCGACAGCATTTCGGAGCCGCGCGTTTCGATCTGGATGTTCGGCATCCGCTCGAGCCGTTTGACGTCGTTGTAGGGCACCGCACCGAGACCGGCGACATGCGCGTCGCCCTTTTCGAGTGCGGCTGCGCGGGTCGCGTTGTCGGCGATGAAGCGCACGACGACCCGATCGAGATACGGCAGGCCCGGCTTCCAATAGTCGGGGTTGCGATCGAGACGGACGAATTCGCCCCGCCGCCACTCGACGAATTTGAACGGCCCCGTTCCGATCGGATTGTTGGCGTTTTGATGGGTCCGGATGTCGCCCTGCTCGAAGATGTGCTTGGGCAGCATCGGGGTTTCGTAGCCCGAGAGCGCCGACATAATGTAGGGCGCGGGTTTGGCAAGGCGGAACACCGCCGTCATCGGATCGGGCGTCTCGACGGCTGTCACCTCGGCGAAGGTGTTGATGCCGCGCGGATGCACCTTCTTGAGCACTTCCATCACGGAGAATTGGACGTCGGCGCTGGTGAACGGTTTGCCGTCGTGGAATTTGACGCCCGGTCGCAGACGGAATGTGATCGTCTTGCCGTCGTCGGCGACCGTCCAGGATTGCGCCAGAGCCGGAACCGGCTTCAGATTGAAGTCGTATTCGAAGAGCCCGTCATAAATCTTGGCGGCGACCTGCCCGACCGGCGAGGCGGTCGAAATGTAGGAGCCCAACGTCGGCGGCTCGGGTTGGGTGATCTGCACCAGCGTGCCGCCGCGCTTTTGCGCCGCAGCCGGCTCGGCGGCGAAGATCGCCCCGGCGAAACCCACACCGACCGCAAGGACGGCAGTGGCAAAACGTCCGACAAAACGCATCGCACATCTCCTATGGTGGCCAAAACCCTGTTCAAACGCCCCTCGGAGGAGGCTTGCAAAAACCATAACGGCTCGTATTGGATTGCGGCCATTGCTCATTTTCGATACGTTATGCGCATTCTGCATTAGGTCAATGCTGCACAAGGAAACGCATGGAAGTCGAATGGCTGGAGGATTTTGTCAGTCTCGCGGCGACCGGCAATTTTTCGCGTTCGGCCGACGACCGCAACATTAGCCAGTCGGCATTCAGCCGTCGTATCCGCGCGCTGGAGCATTGGCTTGGCACCGATTTGATCGATCGGTCGCGCTTTCCAACGACACTTACGCCCGCCGGCCATGCATTTTATCAGACGGCGCTCGACGTCGTGCGCATCCTGCACCGCGAGCGCGCGGAGTTGCGCGGCATGGTCCAGCGCGACGAACGCACGATCACGATCAGTGCGACCCATACCCTGGCGATCCATTTCGCGCCGAAATGGCTGCAAGCCGTGCGGCGGCTCGGCGGCGGGGAAATCGCCGTCAAGATGATTGCAGCCGATCTGCACGAATGCGGCCAAGCCTTGATGGAAGGTGCGTGCGATCTCGTCCTCGCCTACGACGCGAAGTCGGTGCCGTCGGTTTTCGGCATCGCGAAGTTCGAGACCGTGACAATCGGGGCCGACGTCATCCTGCCGGTTTCCGCACCCGGCAAACGCGGGCGCCCGCTGCATGCCATTCGGGGTACAGGCACCGAGCCCTTTGCGCTACTGGCCTATGCGGGCAATTCCTATCTCGGGCGGCTCGTCGGCTCGGCACTCGAGACGTGGAATCTGAGCGGTCGCGCGCACCCTTCTTACGAAAGCGCGCTCGTCGAGGCGCTCAAGGGAATGGCGCTGGCGGGGCAAGGCATCGCCTGGCTGCCGCGCGCCGCGATCGAAGCGGACTTGGCCGAAGGCCGTCTGGTCGCCTGCGAGGACGCACGCAAATACGCGTTGGACGTCGAAATTCGGGCCTACCGCCGTTCGGCGCGCGAGCGTTCGATCGTCGAACATATTTGGCGCGCCTTGGCCGCCTCGCCTAAAGATCATGCAAATTCTGCATAAGCATTGTGCAAACGGAATTTCAAAACGGCAACGTCCGCAGCTAACCTGAATTACCGGTCGATTTTACCAAGGCGGTTTCAGATGCTCCTTTCCAAGTTTGCGCGCGTCAATCTCTCCCACGCACCAACACCTTTGGAGCCCCTTGATCGGCTGCGCGCGGCACTCGGCGGTCCGCGCCTGTGGATCAAGCGCGACGATTGCACCGGCCTCGCGCAAGGCGGAAACAAAGCGCGCAAGCTCGAGTTCCTCGTGGCCGACGCGTTGGCCAAGGGCTGCGACACGCTGATCACGCCGGGTGCCGTCCAATCCAACCATGTGCGAATGACGGCCGCCGCCGCCGCACGGTTCGGGCTCAAGGCGCACGCGGTTCTCGAACGCCGCGTCACGGCAACGGATACGGACTACGAGGAAAACGGCAACGTCCTGCTCGACGAATTGCTCGGCTGCCCGCGGACCTACGTGCCGAGCGGCGCCGACGTTGCTGCCGCCTGCGCCGACGTCGCGAAGGATCTCGCGGCAAAAGGTGCGAAGCCCTACGTCATTCCGGGCGGCGGCTCCAACCCGGTCGGGGCACTCGGCTATGTCGCTTGCGCCGTCGAACTCGTCGAGCAAGCCAAAGACAACAACATCAAAATCTCGCGCGTCGTGCACGGCACGGGCAGTTCCGGCACGCAAGCCGGGCTCGTTGCCGGCTTTGCCGCGCTGCGCAGCTCAGTTGAAGTTTTCGGCATTTCGGTGCGCCAGCCGCGCAAGAAGCAGGAAGAGATCGTCTTCGATCTCGCGTGCCGCACGGCCGAGCATCTCGGCCACGCCGGCAGCGTCGAGCGCGCGCGTGTATTCGCGGACGACGGCTATGTCGGTGCGGGCTACGGCGTACCCACCCCGGGCATGATCGAAGCCGTGACGCTGCTCGCACGGACCGAGGGGCTCCTGCTCGATCCGGTCTATAGCGGTAAAGCGATGGCCGGCATGATCGACCATATCCGTAAAGGCACGTTCGGCGCCGACGAGAATATTGTGTTCCTGCACACGGGCGGCGCCACGTCGCTGTTCGGCTACAAAGCGCTGTTCCTGCCTCGGGCCGCATGAGGCAGAGTTGAGCCAAGCGCTTTCCGTCGGCGAACTTGCGCTGCGTTGCGCGCGCGGCCAATTGTCGAGCCAAACACTCGTCCGGAATTCGCTCGACGCGATCGAAGCCCAGAACGGCAAGCTGCACGCCTTCGTCGAGGTCTTCGCCGAAGCGGCGATGCGGCGCGCCGAAGAACTCGACCGTCACGCGGCTAAAGCGGGTGCGGTCGGCCCGCTGCACGGTGTGCCGATCGCCGTCAAAGATCTTGCCGACCTCGAAGGACGCGCGCCGGGCTTCGGGTCGAAATGCTACGCCGCCCAAGTTCCGGCGCGAACTGCACCGGCGATCCAGCGCTTGATCGATGCGGGCGCCGTGATCGTCGGCATGACGCATATGGTCGAATTCGCCCTCGGTGGCTGGGGTACCAACTACGCGATGGGCACGCCATGGAACCCGGTCGATCCCCATGTGCATCGCGCCCCCGGCGGATCGAGCAGTGGGTCGGCCGTTGCGGTGGCTGCCGGTCTCGTTCCCGCCGCGATCGGCTCGGATACTGGAGGCTCGATCCGCATTCCAGCGTCGTTGTGCGGCATTGTTGGCTTCAAACCCACCTTTGGACACATCCCACTCGACGGCATCGCCGCGTTGGGCCCGACCTTCGACACGCTCGGCCCGATTACGCGCAATGTGGCGGATGCGCGCTTACTCTATTGCGTTATGGCGGGGCTGTCTGTCGTTGAAAGCCCGCCCCGCCGCCTGCTGCGCGTGGGCACGCCGGAACCTGCCCAACTCGAGCCATGCGATCCCGACATTCTTGCAAGTTACCGCCGGTCGCTCGACCGGGTGCGCGCAATGGGCCATACCCTCGTGCCGATGGCGTTTCCCGAAGCGCTGACCGAGTACCAGGCGCTGTGCGGCAGCATTGTGGCTTACGAGGCCTATCGCCAGCATCGCGCCGTCGTCGAGGATCCAGCAACGCCAATCGATCCGCATGTACGCCAGCGCGTACTTTCCGGCCGCGACATCGACGCAAAGCAATACGACGCTCTCCAGGTGCGGCGGCGCACGTCCGTCGCCGAATTCAAGGCAGCGTTTGCCCAGTTCGACGCGATCACGCTGCCGGGCACACCCCTGCCCGCTATTCCCGTTGCCGACATCGACGAAACGACGATTCCGATGTCGCGCTATACCCGCGCAGCGAATCTTTTGGAACTATGCGCAATAAGCCTGCCCAACGGTTCGACCACCGCAGGCCTGCCGACGGGATTCCAGCCGCTCATGATCGGCGAAGGCGACATGGCCTTGCTCGACTTCGCCGAGCATATCGCCGCGACCGTCGCAGCCGCCTAATCTCGCGACTGGCTTTGTGCCATTCGAGACTTCAGGCAGCACGCGTTTCGTTTCGAAAAACACGAAACCCGCCGACCGGTTTCCCAGCGGCGGGCTTCTTTGATGGTCGGAGCGGCGGGATTCGAACCCACGACCCCCAGTCCCCCAGTTCTTCAAATATTAAATATTTTCAATGTTAGTTTCCGTGTTTTTAGGCAACAAAAAGAATTGAGTGGAAACCAAGGGCATCTAAGGCCCTTCGAAAGCAACGCCTACCCTCGCCTTTCATTTCGAAATCTTGGCGATGGTCTAGCGGCATCGATCGAACGAACTGGTGTCCCGTAACCCGAAGTTCGATTCCTCTACGGCGTGCCGTAGTGGATGTAGGTGAGAACCTTTGGCGTGAGATATGTAACTTTCAAATAACGACGTAAATTATTGAAAAATATAATATATTCTCCTAAGCTCCGAAACGTGAAATAGCTAAAAAATCTTAATCGGCTTGGTTTGAAAACTCGATTTGGTCAGCTAAGAGCCAAGACTCGCCTAAGTTAAAGAACCTGATCGAGGAACTCACGGGTTCTTGGATCACGCGGCGACGCGAATATGTCTCCCGGCGCACCATGCTCGACAATGCGCCCTCTGTCGGTGAAATAGACGTGGTTTGCCACTTCGCGCGCGAAGCCCATCTCGTGTGTTACCAGCATGCACGTCATGCCGTCTTCGGCCAGTTCGCGGATTGTGACCAGAACCTCTTTTTTGGTCTCCGGATCCAGCGCGGCGGTAACCTCGTCGAACAGCATGATATCGGGGTTCATAGCGAGCGAGCGAGCGATCGCGACGCGCTGCTGCTGCCCACCGGACATTTCTCCGGGATACGCGTTCTCCTTTCCCGCCAACCGGACCTTGGCCAACAGGCGGCGCGCGTTCGCTTCGGTCTCGGCCCTGTTCCGCTTCAGCACGTGCAGCGGGGCCATCATGACGTTGTCTAGCGCCGTGCGGTGCGGAAAAAGATTGTATTGCTGGAACACCATGCCAATCTTGCGGCGCAACGCCAGTTTGTCGAGCTTCGGATCACGCACCTCCTGTCCCTCGACGAGGATCGAACCGCCATCAAACGGTATCAGCGCGTTGATCAGCCGTAGCAGAGTCGACTTTCCGGAGCCCGAAGGGCCGATGACGCAAACGACTTCGCCTTTGGCGACGTCAAAGGTAATCCCTTTGAGCACCTCGATGGCGCCGAAGGATTTGTGCACGTCGCGAATGGAAACAATCGGGTCGCCTGGTTTCCAGCTCATGGATCAGCCCGCCTACTGCGTGACATTGAAGCGCCGTTCGAGCCGCGCGGTCATTCGCGCGATCGGGTAACAGTATAGAAAGAAGAAACAGAGAAGCATCGCGTACATCGGCAGCAGAAGTCCCTCGTGCTTTTCTGCGTTGAGCGCCGCCTGGGCAAGCGACATCGCATCCGCAACGCCGACGATGGAAATCAGCGGCGTCGACATGGTGAGGATCGCATACCAATTCATCCAGGGCGGGGTCATACGCTTGATAGTTTGCGGAAGGATAACCATCCACAATGTCTGCCGTCGCGAAAAGGCGAGCGCTTCTGCTGCCTCCCACTGTGTCGCCGAAACCGATCGGACAGCGCCGCGCACGATTTCCGAAACATTGCCCATGACCGGTAGCGAAAGCCCGATCGTCGCCTTGAGCCAGCCTGGCATCGGCACTTTCACGTCGAGCATTGTAAATTCGAACGGAAGAAGGAACGTGACGAAAAAAAGCAACGCCAGCCAAGGCGAGTTCCGAAAAAATTGCGTGATCGCCCAACTAGCCGTCCGCAAGGTGCGGGAGTCTGAAACCTGCGCAATCCCAAGCAGTAGACCAAACGCCGTACCGATCGTCATCGCGAGAAAACTTACGAGAATGTTCAGTGCGAAACCACCGAATTGTCCAGCCGGGCCAAACAAGATCAGCGGCATCCATTTGAGCAGAAGTTCGACGACCGACGCTCGTGCCGGGGCAGCGAGCGCAGGCGCGGCAGCAAGCGTGAGAAGAAACGTCGCGACAACGATCGCGAGAGACCAACCCGAAAAAAAACCAGTGACCGCCGATGCGTCGCTACTCTTGGCAGGCACTGCCAGGACGGCGAGCCGCGTCACGTCGAGTATCCCGGGATCCGCAGGCGCCTCTCCCAACTCGTCATCGCCCAAACGAGAAAGGCAACGACCGAGACATACGTCAGGAGCATGACGATCATCATCTCTCGGACGTTCAGGCGATCAGCGTAGATTTGAGCGGCTGCATACAGAATCTCGGGCACCGCGATCGCGTAAGCCTGAGACGTAGTTTTGACAAGATTGATCAGATTGTTGTTCAGCGCCGGAAGGCACACCCGGAAGCCGAGCGGCAACACGACGTACCGGAACGCCTGCAAGCGTGTGTAGCCGAGCGCTTCGGCCGCTTCGACCGTTGAACGCGGCACGGCTTCGATGCCAGAGCGGAAAATCTCGACGTTGTAGGCGCCTGCAAACAGCGACAGAGAAACCACAGCCCAACCGAAGCTTCCCAAAACCGGCTGAGGCACGCCCCATTCGTTGATGACTTCGGGCATTAGCGGCCCAATTCCGAAATAGAAGAAGTAAAGCTGCACAAGTGGCGGCGTATTGCGGAAAAACTGAACGTACCCTTGTGCGATTGCGCGAACCAATCGCGACGATGCGCCTTGCATCATTGCACCGGCAGCGCCCACGACGAGCGATAGCACGACGCAAACAACGCCCAACCGGATCGTGCCCAGAATTCCTTTGAGGAACTGGCGTCGGTCGAACGGATCGTACAGCACCGAAAAATTCCAGCCGATACTGTCCCGAACGAAGAGTCCCAGATCGGCTAGAATGTCCAATGTCGTTCCCTGTCGGAGAGCCGCCGACCGGTTCTTACCGGTCGGCGACAGCTATCGAGCATTAACCGCCCGTACGCGGCGTGTTTTTGTACTTCGCATTCATATCGAGGAGCCATTGGGTCTGTGGAATTCCCCACTTCTTCTCGACCTCAAGCAGATAGCCGGTCCGGTGCCAGTCCTCGACGATCGCCGAGATGGCTTTGCCATAGGCGCCGTCGCGCTCCGCCAGCGGCACGGCGAGAATCCAAGGCGCGGGTTCTATCGGCGGCAGTGCCAATTCCCATTGCGCCCATTGCGGCTGATTGCTGTAGGGCAGGAACGCTGTATCGTCCCACAGCCAGCCGACGCAGCGACGCGCCAAGGTGGCTGCTTCCGCCTCTGGACGCGCGGGGAACGTGATTAGTTCGGCACCGTAGCGCTCTTGCACGAGTCGATTGTACCAAGGGCCTTGAATGGCGCAAATAGGTTTGCCTCTCAAATCTTCCCAGCGCTTCAGCCCCACCGACTTAAGTGAAAAGAGGGCGACGCTCGCCGCGTAGTAGGTCGGATCGATCGCGCCAACAATCTGCCGCCGCTCGGGCGTATCTGTCAGCGTCGCGAGCACCAGATCGATTCGGCCCTGACGGAGGAAATCGAGGCGGTTCGACGACAAAACAACGACAATCTCCACCGCAACGCCAAGGCGTCGACCAATGTCGTTCGCCATATCGATTTCCATGCCCTGCGGGCGGCCCTGCGGGTCGAGCATGCCCCACGGCGGATAGTCGGTCTTGACGCCGATCGCGATCTTGCCAGCCTGACGGATACGATCGAGCGTCTGCGCGCTCGCATCGTTTCCTTGTCCGATGAGAAGCAACGCGAGCACCGCAAGCATTGTGCGCACAAGAGTCATTTTCTGCCTCCGTTAAAATTGTCGTTCCGCTGAAAGCCAGATTCCGCACCAGCGCGATCGTTCGAGTATGACGCAATCGCCCTTCAGTGCGAGGCACTCGTTCCTCGCCAGCCGAGCCACTTCAAGGCTTGGGCGCTGCCGACAATCGTCTGATTTCACGAGGAATTTCCCGGTCTTTCGACGATAAGCGTCGTTGGGCTTTGTCATAAAAATGATTCATAGTGTTAGTTGGCAACGTCGAACGTGCCACTCCCGCTCTAGAATAATAAGGACCGGCAGCGCTTCGACGAAACTCCATAACGTACTTTTATGGGGTCTATCGTCGGGCGATGCAGGACATACGTCTCTTACGGATCGCACATGGCGGAGGAGTCGGTTGGCGCGTTATTCCTGGTTGCGTCTGGTGCGCGAAGCGATGCGCAATCAGTCGGGATGGACCCCCGCTTGGCGCGACGTCGCGCCGAGAGATGCTTACGACATCGTGATCGTTGGCGGCGGCGGGCACGGCTTGGCCACGGCCCACTACTTGGCCAAGATGCACGGGTTGACAAACGTTGCCGTGCTGGAGAAGGGCTATATCGGGTCAGGCAATGTCGGGCGCAATACGACGATTATCCGGTCAAACTATCTATTGCCCGGCAACACGCCATTCTACGAATGGTCGCTCAAGCTTTGGGAAGGGCTCGAGCAGGATATCAACTACAACGCAATGGTTAGCCAACGCGGCGTGCTCAATCTCTACCATTCCGACGCCCAGCGCGACGCGTACGCGAGGCGGGGCAACGCGATGCGCATCGCCGGTGCCGACGCCGAACTTCTGGATCGCGATGCTGTGCGCAAGATGGTTCCGTATCTGGATTTTGACAATGCTCGTTTTCCGGTACGCGGCGGTTTGCTGCAGCGACGCGGCGGAACTGTGCGACACGATGCGGTCGCATGGGGCTACGCGCGCGCGGCCGACCAACGTGGCGTCGATATCGTTCAGAATTGCGAGGTTACTGGCATACGTATCGAGCAGGGACGCGTGCTGGGCGTCGAGACAACACGCGGCTTCGTGGCCGCGAAGAAGGTCGGTTTGGCTGCCGCCGGAAACTCGTCGCGCGTTGCGGCGATGGCGGGGCTGCGCCTGCCCATCGAAAGCCACGTATTGCAGGCGTTCGTCAGCGAAGGGATCAAACCACTGATCGACACCGTCGTCACCTTTGGCGCTGGGCATTTCTACATCAGCCAATCCGACAAAGGTGGGCTTGTCTTAGGCGGCGACATCGATGGATACAACTCATACGCCCAGCGCGGCAATCTTGGCGCGGTAGAACACGTGCTGGAAGAGGGGATGGCGCTTATGCCAATGATCGGCCGCCTGCGCGTTTTGCGGAGCTGGGGCGGCGTCATGGACATGTCGATGGACGGCTCGCCTATCATCGACCGGACGCCCGTCGCCGGGCTCTATTTGAATGCTGGTTGGTGCTACGGCGGCTTCAAGGCCACGCCCGCATCCGGCTGGTGCTTCGCCCATACGATCGCGACAGACGAACCGCATCCGTTCAGTGCGGCCTATCGCCTCGACCGTTTTGCCACTGGTCGGTTGATCGATGAAAAAGGCCAAGGCGCGCAGCCCAACTTGCAGTGAGGTTCCCAACGACATGCTCATCAACTGCCCCCATTGCGGACCGCGACCGATCCACGAATTTGTCCAGCTCGGCGCCGCCGCGCCCAAACGCCCCACCCTGGATTCCGGCGTCGCGGCGTTCGTGGAGTACGTCTATATGCGCGAGAACCCAGCCGGCATACACAGCGAGATATTCCAGCATGCGGGCGGGTGCCGTGCGATTCTGGTCGTCGAACGAGACACGGTCACCCATGCGATCAATTCCGTTCGGCCGGCCGGAGTAGCGGCATGAACGTGCAGGCGCATCGGCTAACGCAAGGCGGTCAGATTGATCGTACGCGTCCCCTCAGTTTTTCGTTCGACGGCCGGTGCCTCCAGGGCTATGCGGGCGACACCTTGTCGTCGGCCCTACTCGCCTCGGGCGTGCGGCTCGTCGGCCGGTCGTTCAAGTATCATCGCCCGCGCGGGATCCTGTCGGCCGGACCGGAAGAGCCGAATGCGCTGGTCGAGCTGCGATCCGGCGCGCGACGCGAACCAAATACGCGCGCAACGCAAATCGAGATCTATGACGGCCTCGAAGCTGCGAGCCAAAATCGCTGGCCCTCGCTCGCTTTCGACGTGCTTGCAGTCAATTCGTGGTTCGGGCCGTTGCTCGGTGCTGGTTTCTACTACAAAACCTTCATGTGGCCCGCCGCGTTTTGGGAACGAGTTTATGAGCCCTTGATTCGACGCGCCGCCGGTCTGGGGCGCGCTTCTGGGCTCGAGGATCCGGACCGCTACGAGAAAACAACGCATCATTGTGACCTACTCGTTATTGGCGCTGGACCGGCCGGTCTCATGGCGGCGCTTGTCGCCGCGCGAAGCGGTGCGCGCGTGACGATCTGCGAACAGGATTTCGCCCTCGGCGGACGGCTTCTGTCGGAAAATGACACCATCGACGGCGCACCGGCAGTCACATGGATCGCCGATGTCGAAGCGGAACTCGCGAGCTTCGCGGACGTGACGGTCCTGAGGCGGACGACCGTCGTCGCCACATACGACCACGGCAATTACGCGGCCGTCGAACGCGTTGCCGATCACGTTCTAACGCCCACCTACCAGCCGCGTCAGCGCCTGTGGCGAATTTATGCCCGCGCCGCTGTTTTGGCCGCCGGCGCGATCGAGCGGCCGCTCGTGTTCGGCGACAACGACCGGCCCGGCGTGATGCTGGCGGGCGCGGTCCGTACTTACGTCAATCGCTTTGCAGTCTTGCCGGGCAGGCGGGCGGTGGTGTTCGCGCCGTCGGATGAATCGGCTCGCACGGTTGACGACCTTTCGCGAGCGGGCGTCGCGATCGCCGCAATCGTCGACCCACGGACCGCGTCGAGCGATGTGCTGCGCGCCGCCGCACGCCGATCCGGCGCGCCGCTGTACCAAGGTAGTGTCGTGCGGCGTGCAATCGGCGGCAAATGGGGAATTGTCGCGGCTGAAATCCATACCGGCAGCAAAATAGTGCGCGCCGAGTGCGATTTGTTGACGATGTCCGGCGGATGGAACCCGGCGTTGCACCTATCGTCCCATCTCGGCCACCGGCCCGTTTGGAACGCCGAAATTGCCGGATTTGTCGCCGTCAAACTGCCGCCTGGCATGCGGATCGCTGGGGCGGCCGCCGGGCACGGTGAACTTGCCAATTGTCTCGCCGACGGAGCGGCTGCGGCTTGCGCCACCTTGGATGAACTGGGTTTCGCTGCGACGCGCGTCGTACCGCCCGAGACGGCAGCGGAATCACCATCCGGCGCGCCGCTTTGGCGGGTACGCAATGCTTCGGGAAAGTCGTTCGTCGATTTCCAAAACGACGTAACCGACGAGGACGTTGAACTCGCCGCGCGCGAGGGTTTCCGACGTGTTGAACATATGAAGCGCTACACAACGCTGGGCATGGCGACGGACCAAGGAAAAACGTCCAACGTCAACGGTCTCGCGATCATGGCGGAGATAACAGGAGTGCCGATGGAGACTGCCGGCACCACCGTGTTCCGCCCGCCATATACGCCCGTAGCGATCGCCGCGTTCGCGGGACATGCACGAGGCCTGCATTTCCGCCCGACCCGTCGCGCGCCGACGCACGAATGGTCGCAGGAGAAAGGTGCAGTGTTCGTCGAGGCCGGCGCTTGGCTTCGTGCGCAGTACTATCGGCAACCCGGGGACAAGGATTGGCTCGATGCGGCGAATCGCGAAGCCAAAAACGTTCGCGAGAACGTCGGTTTCTGCGACGTATCGACGCTCGGCAAGATCGATATCCAAGGCGCGGACGCCGGAGTTTTTCTGGACAGGCTTTACTGCAACATGTTCTCGACGCTGGCGCTGGGCAAGGTCCGCTACGGCGTGATGTTGCGCGAGGACGGCATCGTGCTGGACGACGGCACGACTGCGCGCCTGTCGGCTCAGCGCTGGCTCATGACGACGACGACAGCGAATGCGGCTAAAGTTTTGCAACACATGGAGTATTACCACCAAGTCGTCTGGCCGTCGCTGGATGTACGTTTTACGAGCATCACCGACCAATGGGCGCAAGTCTCGCTCGCGGGACCGCGCGCGCGCGAGGTGCTCGCGAACCTGGTCGATCCTTCGCTGGACGTGTCGAACGAAGGGTTGCCTTACATGGGTGCGCGCGAAGGCCGACTGAAGTTCGGCGCGACTGCGCGAATTTTCCGCATATCGTTCTCCGGCGAGCGTGCCTACGAAATCGCAGTCCCCGCCCGGTGGGGCGATGCGTTGATGCGCGCGCTGATGGAGTGCGGTCGAGCACACGGCATTGCACCCTACGGCACGGAAGCGTTGACGATATTGCGCGCGGAAAAAGGACATTTTGCCGGCGGCGAATTGAACGGTCACACGACCGCCCGCGACCTCGGCGTGGGCAGGATGATGTCTGTAAAAAAGGACTTCGTGGGTCGGGCGCTGGCAGGCCGCACGGCATTCGAAGAACCGGAACGACCGATATTGGTCGGGTTTGCGCCGCTTGATCGCAACGCGAAACTCGATGGCGGCGCGCATTTCTTTGATGTCGGGGCATCTTCGGACATGGTCCATGATCTCGGCTATATGACGACTGCCACTTACTCGGCGACGCTCGGCCATTGGATCGGCCTCGGACTGCTGGCCAACGGACGCTCGCGGATCGGCGAGACGCTGAGGGCCGTCGATTTGGTGCGAGGCAAGGATATTCAGGTCCGCGTCTGCGAACCGTGTTTTGTGGATCCGGATGGGGAGCGATTGCGTGGCTGACGGAACCTTTGCGGCGTTGTCCGCCTTTCACAACGTCGCGCCCGCCGGGCGCCACGGCAACCCCGACGGCGTGCCAGGCGTTCGGGCGCGGTTGCTGTCGCCACTGTCGATCGCGCTGATTGCGCCGACACCGGGAGCGGGCGACCTATGTCTCGGTGCGCTCGCCGCTGCATACGGTGCCGACTGGGCAAATATTGCGCCGCGCCGATCGTCGCCAGGCGTCGCGGGGGCACGGCTTTCCTGGTCCGGTCCCGGCCGGTTCATCATGACGCTCTCGGAGGACGTCGATATCGAAGCACGGCTGCTCAAGGTTTGCGGCCAATCCGCGGCGATCGTCGATCAGTCCGACGGCCGCTTCGTTTTGCAGCTCGACGGACCGCGCGTGCGCGAGACGCTGGCCAAGGGCGTGTCGATCGATCTTCATCCGAAGGCCTTCAGATCCGGCGACACGGCGTTGGTCCAGATCGCGCATCTGCAAACGCAATTGACCGCGATCGACGAAGCGCAAGGATTTGAACTGATGTGTCCCCGAGCCGCCGCTGGCGACATATGGCATTGGCTCGCGGAGTCCGGTGCGGAGCATGGCGTTGAGCTGGAGCCGTTTGAATGACACCTCCCTATACGCTCACCCTCTCCTGTCCCGACCGTCCAGGCATCGTCGCAGCGGTCGCATCCCATCTGTCGGAGAATGGCTTCAACATCGTCGATGCTCAGCAATTCGACGATCCGGAGACCAAGCGATTTTTTATGCGTGTCGTGTTCGGGCCGTTCGAAGACGGCGCCGTGCTTGCCGACTTTGATCGTGTTGCCGAGCGCTTTGGCATGGAATGGCGCCTACGGAGTGCCGACGACCGGCCCCGCGTTCTGATTCTCGTTTCCAAGTTCGACCATTGTCTCGTCGATCTCATCTACCGCACTCGGATCGGCGAACTCGACATGAACATCGTCGGTATCGTCGCCAACCATCCGCGCGAGACATATGCACTGGTCGATCTTGGCACCATAGCTTTCCACCATTTGCCCGTGAGGAAAGAAACTAAACTCGAGCAAGAAACACAGCTCGCCGAACTGGTGAACGAAACCCGCGCAGACTTGGTCGTACTCGCGCGCTATATGCAAGTCCTCTCGGACGGGCTAGTTGCAAAGCTGCCGGGCAAGTGTATCAACATACATCACTCGTTTCTGCCGGGGTTCAAAGGCGCCAAGCCCTACCACCAGGCACATGCGCGAGGTGTCAAGTTGATCGGTGCGACGGCGCACTTCGTTACGTCGGACCTCGACGAGGGACCGATTATCGAACAGGATGTCGAGCGGATAACGCATCGTGACACGCCCGAGGACCTCGTACGCAAGGGGCGCGATATCGAACGCCGAGTGCTCGCTGCCGCAGTGCGGGCCTTCATCGAGAACCGCGTGCTGCTCAATGCACACAAGACGGTCCTGTTCCGATGACGCCCCGATCCGCAATCGACATGGCGTCCTTAGATCGGATTTATGCCGGTGCGTCCGCAGCCCGGAATTGCTAGGCTTAGAAGATGGCCCAGCGCCGCAAAAAATCCAGCCCGCGCGACCTTCCTTTCGAGCTGCGCACGCTGCAGATTTACGAAGCCGTGTGCAATACCGGATCGATGACGGAAGCGGCGCGCCGATTCCGGATGACGCAGCCCGCCGTTTCTCACGCGATCGGAACGCTGGAGCGGGTGCTCGGCGTCAAGCTGATCGACCGCAAACTTCGCCCGCTCGGCGTGACCCCAGCGGGGGCAACGCTACGGCGCAGGGCTGAGCGGATTCTAGAAGAAGCGCTCCAGACGGTTCCGGCCGTTCTAAAATCGGCGCGCACCAAACTGCCGCATGTCCGCCTCGGGATCGTTCATTCGCTCGCCGCTTCGCTCGGCCCGCCGCTGGCGAAGTCGTTGAGCGATGCCGCCGCGCATACGACTTTGTTGTCCGACCTCGCCGCCGGTCTCAGTGAAAACCTACTCCGCCGCCATGTCGATATCATCGTGTCTTCTGAGGACTTGCAGGATCTCGACGGCATCGAGCGCCACTCAATTTTGGTCGAACCTTTTCTGATCATCGTGCCGCGCGGGCGCGAGCAACTCGGGCGCGCAGGCCTGCAGGTACTTGCGCGCGAAATGTCCTTCTTGCGCTATTCGGGGCACTCGCAGACCGGTCTTTTGATCGAGCGTCATTTGCGGCGGCTCGGGCTCGACATTCCTCGCTACATGGAATTCGACCTGAGTTCCGCGCTTGTTGCCGCAGTGGCAGAGGGA
This sequence comes from Magnetospirillum sp., assembly GCA_027532905.1. Classification (NCBI taxonomy): domain Bacteria; kingdom Pseudomonadati; phylum Pseudomonadota; class Alphaproteobacteria; order Rhodospirillales; family Rhodospirillaceae; genus Magnetospirillum; species Magnetospirillum sp. The sequence continues at coordinate 373,651 of JAPZUA010000002.1, read as the reverse complement.
CACGGATGGGCGCTGACGACGCCGATATGCCTGCAAGAGGCGCGAGTTCGTCCGGAACTTGTGCTGCCATTGCCGCTTGCCGCACCCGGCTTTACCAGGCGCATCACGCTTATCGCCCATCGCGGCGAACTTGGCGATCTGCCGCGCGCGCTGGCTGAACGCGCGCGTCGCGTCGCGGAAACCCGTCTGCTGCCCGATATCCGGGCCCTCGTTCCATGGCTCGGCAACGCCATCGAAATCGACCCGAGGACGACATGAAAATCGCAAGCATCGAAGCAATTCCCGTCAGCATCCCCGCGACACGCACCTGCACCTGGGCGTTCGGTCGGTCTTACGGGCACACGCGTACCGTCGTCAGGGTCCTCACCGAAGACGGGCTCACCGGCTGGGGCGAAGCGCCCGGCGACGGGTCGGCCGCCGTCATCGCCCAGCGTCTGGCGCCGCGTCTTGCGGGCGCCAACGCGTTCGAACGCGAGACCGCGCTGCGCCTGTGCCTCGGCGAACACAGGGATTTCGGCTATCTCGCCGATCCAGCGGGCGCGCTCGCCTTCGCTGGTATCGAAATCGCGCTGTGGGATATCCTGGGCAAAGCGACCGGCCAACCGATCTTCCGCCTTCTCGGCGGCCCCGTCCGCGACCAGGCACCCTTCGTATCTTACGCTTACACGGTGGCACTCGAAGAGGGGCACGCGCTGGCCGACGTTCCCGGCATCATGGCCGACATCGCCCGACGCTCGATCGCCGCGTCCGGCGCCTGCGCGTTCGAATTCAAGATAGGGCGCCACCCGGTCGAAACGGATATCGCGACCGTGCACGCGGTGCGCACCGCTCTCGGCCCCAAGATCGACCTTGCCGTCGATGCCAATCTCGGGATGGGGATCGACAAAGCGCGTCGTTTTTTGGCAGGCGCCGGGCGCGAGCTTGCGGACATCGAGGAGCCCGTCGCCCGTCTCGACGACATGCAACGCCTGCGCGCCGATTTCGGCGTGCCAATTTCAACCCATTGCACCGATTTCGAGAAGATCAAACACTATCCGGGCATCGATAATCTCGTCGGCGACCTGAATGTCGATGGTGGCTTGGGCGGCTGCATGCGCGCGGCCGCGATTGCCGCTGCGATCGGCAAGCGGTTCTGGCTACGGTCGAACGGCGAGACGGGTATCGGCTGGGCGGCCTTGTCTCATTTCGGGGTTGCCTGTCCCGAGGCGGACCGCCCCGCCCAGTCGCTCATCGACTGGTGCGAGGACGATCTGATCGATGGGCCCGTCTGGCATGTCCGCGACGGCGGCGTCCGCCCGCCCGAGAAACCCGGGCTGGGCATCGAAATCGACCAAGACTCGCTCGCGCGCTACGCCGAGCGCTACCGGAAAAACGGCCCCTTCACCCGCTTCGACGCGTCCTGACGGAGAACGGCATGATCCACGCGACGGTGACGGCAGCAGAAATCGAGCGACTTTCTTGCTTGGCGCTTGTCCGGGCGGGAACATCGCCCGAAAACGCCCACTCGGTCGCGGCGTCGGTCGCGCTTGCCGAATTGCAGGGAATCTCGAGCCACGGGCTTCTGCGCCTCGGCACCTATTGCGACCACGCCGCCTGCGGAAAGGTCGATGGCAGGGCGAAGCCAGAACTGTCTAAGCCGCGCCCCGGTCTCGTCGTGGTCGATGCCAAAACAGGCTTCGCGCATCCGGCGATTGACCTCGGCGTTCCGGCACTCGTCGAAGCGGCGCGCGCGAACGGAACAGCGATGCTGGGCGTCGTCAATTCCTACAATTGCGGCATCGTCGGCGATCATGTCGCGCGCATAGCGCGCGAGGGGCTTGTGGCGCTCGGCTTCGTCAACGCGCCCGCATCGATAGCGCCTTGGGGCGGCCGAACAGCGCTGTTCGGCACGAACCCAGTGGCCTTTGCCGCGCCGCGCGCCGATGGCGATCCGTTGGTCCTCGACCAATCATCGAGCGTCGTGGCGCGCGGGGAGATCATGCTGCGTGCGAAATCCGGCGAGCCGATCCCCGAGGGCTGGGCGCTTGACGCACAGGGCAATCCGACCCGCGACGCCGCGGCCGCGCTCAAAGGAAGCCTGCTGCCGGCGGGCGGACACAAAGGGTCAGGTCAAGCATTGATGGTAGAGATCCTGGCCGCGGCCCTGACAGGCGCGCATTTCGGCTTCGAGGCGTCTTCCTTCGCCACGCCGGACGGCGGCCCGCCGCGAACGGGTCAGGCATTCTTCGCGGTCGATCCGGCGGCGTTCGGTCCGGGCTTTGGTGAACGCGTGGCAGCGCTGATGGCGCGCATGACCGAACAGCCCGGGGTTCGCGTGCCAGGTGCTAAGCGTGCGGCCGCAGCAGCGACGGGTCGAGCGCACGGAATTCGCCTCACCGTTGCCAATCTGGCGGATTTGCGCCAAAGGGCCGGCGAATGACTTTCGCGCGCGAACTCGGGGCCTTTGCCGCCAACCTTGCAGTTGCGGCCCTGCCACCCGACGTCGATCGGGAAGCACGACGTTGCTTACTCGATACTCTTGGAGTGGCGATTGCCGGCGCGCGCCATCCAATGCTTGAAGCCGTAAGCAGGACGGCGCGCGAAATTTACGGCACCGGTGCTTGCCGCACGGTCGTCGCCGGTTGCGATCTTACACCGGCAGGTGCAGCGTTCGTAAATGGGACTGCCGCACATGCCTGGGACTTCGACGACACCTGCTATGCCGGAATAGTCCACGCGAGTGCGGTCGTGTTGCCCGCAATCACCGCACTTGCGCAATCGCGCAATTCCACATACGGCGACTTGCGCGCCGCCTTTGTCGCGGGCGTAGAAACGATCTACGCCCTCGGCGACTCGCTCAGCAACGCCGTCTATTTCGACGGATGGTGGACGACCGGCCTATTCGGTTCCATCGGCGCGGCCGCAGGCGCTGCGCGCATTCTCGGACTTGATGCGCATGCCTCCGCGATGGCTATCGCGCATGCAGCGACTGCGGCAGCGGGATTGCGGGCGGTCTTGGGTACGGCGGCTAAGCCCCTCGGCTGCGGGCATGCCGCCCGACTCGGCGTCGAATCGGCCTCGCTTGCGGCGGCGGGTCTCGACGCGCGGCTCGACATCTTCGAACACCGTTTCGGCTTTGCCGCAACACGCGGCCGTGCGCTGGCGCCCATACCCCTGCCGTACAAGGTGTGGCGCATGCTTTCTCCCGGCGCGGCACGAAAGATATTTCCCGCTTGTTCTGCCGTGCAGGCAGCCGGCGAGGCGTTTCTCGAACTCAAACGCGAATATGCGATCGAGGCGGAAGCGATCACCGCCATCGAGTGCGCCACTACACGCTTGGTGGTTGAATCCCTCATTTTCGAAAGGCCCGAAACGACAGCGCAAGCCCAGTTTTCGATACAAGCGGCCCTCGCCTGCCTAATCGATACTGACCGCTTCGGCGTTAAGGAACTCTCCGAAGAGGCATGGCAAGCGCCGCGCGCCGGTGTCCAGCTCAACAAAATCCGTATGTCTCATCAACCTGGCCTGTTCGACGAAGTAAGTGAACCGGAAGGGGCAGAGGTAACCGTTATTCTGGCAAACGGCGAACGCTTGCGGCGGCGGCTTGCAATTGCGACGGGCACACCTGGACGCCCGATGACAGACGAACAGCAAGCCAAGAAATTTGCCGACTGTGTCACGCCTAGCCTAGGCGCCGAGGGAGCAGAAGCGCTCCAGCTCTACGTGCTTCAAGGCGATGGATCGATACGCTGGCGGCAGGAAGCTCCGGCTAAAAAAATCTGAAGAACTGGGTGCACGGCGTTTCTGAGCGAAGAAATCGATCGACGCCATGCCTTCGGCAGGTCGATCAATCGCGAAGAAGACAGGACGTTCAGCGCCTGTAGGCACGAAGCCTGCCTCAGTGACGCCGGACAATCGGCGCGAATGGGCGCTTGGGAGCCAAGCGCCCAAGAAGATCGATCCGGCGTCGGAGGTTCAAATTCGTCGCCTCAAGCCAAGATATTGCCGCGCACATACAGGATAGAATGCAGTCGCTTTAGCGAAGATTGTGCCCCGTCGCGCGCTTTGTGTCGTTACACACAAAATGGCGTGCCGTAGCGGGCGAAGCTGGGCAGTATTGGGACTGCCTTCTGTGCCCATCAATGGCCGATTGCAACGCGCGTAGGCCGGATAGGTTCTCACTTTCGTCGCCGTTGGCGTGCCATAGTGGATGTAGGTGAGAACCTTTGGACAGCGACCGAATCGGTGCAAGACGTTGAAAAGCCTCGCTTCTAGCTTGGCGCCAGCGAACTACGGGTTATTCCAGGAAGCGCTGGTTCAGGCGAACCTGATGTTTCGTCCCTGTCGGTCGCTAAGCGGGGCCATCGAGCGCCCGTCACACGGTGGGGACACTCGAGCCTTGGCCTGCGGCCGCCGGATCGGGCGTACTTCAACTGACAGCCGCTCCACTTATAGAACCCGAAAAACTATTCAAACAAACCGAGTCAACTCTTCGGTCAGTTGTCAGGCGACAGCCGACCGTCGCGCAATTGATGAATCTTGTCAAAGCGATCGAATATCTTCTCGTCATGCGTCACGGCAACGATTGCTGCATCCTGCTCGATCGCGAGCTTGCGCAGCAGGTCCATCACGATCTGCGCCCGATTCGAGTCGAGAGCCGCTGTCGGTTCGTCGGCAAGGATTATGCGAGGCCGGTTCGCAAGCGCGCGCGCGATGGCAACTCGCTGCCCCTCGCCACCTGAAAGGCTCGCCGGCATCGCGTCCTTGCGGTGACCAACCTCCAGATAGTCGAGGAGATCGACCGCCCGTCGGCGCGCGTCCACCGGCCCAGATCCGGCCAGTTGCAGAACGATTGCGACGTTGTCGGTGGCGTTCAGGAAGGGCAACAGATTGTGGGACTGGAAGATGAAGCCGATCTTGTCGAGCCGAAGGCGGCGGAGATCGCCGCGCTGCCATCGTCCGTTCCGGACGATCGGTTCGCCATCGATGTCCATGTCGCCGGACGACGGGGTAACAATGCAGCCGATCACATTGAGTAGCGTCGATTTTCCCGAGCCCGAGGGGCCGAGCAGCGCGACAAGTTGCCGGGGGTGGACGTCGAGGGAGACGTCCCTCAGCGCATCGACGCGATTTGTACCCTCGCCAAAGTGCTTGGAGATGCCGCGAACCTGCACGAGCGCCGTTTCGCCTGTCTCGAGCGTCAATTCACCCTCCGAGCGCCGTAGCCGGGTCCACCCTGAGAGCGACGCGCACGCCAAGTCCACTCGCCAATAGGCAGACCACAAATACCATCAGCCCCAGAGCGAGGACGTTATCAGGTTCAACGACGACGCGACGTGGGAACTGATCCTTGATGGCGACGATGAGGACGGTACCGGACGCGAATCCGATAAAGCCTAGTGCCAAGGCCTGCTGCACGATCATGCCTACGATGGTCCGATCGGACGCGCCGATCAGCTTGAGGGTCGCGATCGGTTTCAGCTTCTCAATTGTCATCGTGTAGATGATGAGCGCGATGATCACGGTGGAGACGGCGAGCAGCAGCGACGTGAAGAGGCCAATCTGGCGCCGCGCACGGTCGACCAGCGATCTCGAAAGGATGGCTTCCTGCGCTTCCTGCGTTATCGCCGACAGGTGCTTCCATCGACGGATCACATCAGCGACGGCTTCGGCTGACGCGGCGGGCTTCAGCCGGGCGACGACGGCATTGACGGTATCCGGATTCGCGGCACCGACCCCGCGAGCCGACTGCACGCGCTGGGCGGACGGAGAAAGTTCGAACTGCAGTTTTTGGGCGTCGTCGAGCGTGATGTAGACGGCCGGATCACCGGCAGCATTGACCTGTTGGCTTGTAGTCCCGACGACCGTGAAGAGGTTCCTGCCAAGCTTGATTCGGTCGCCCGCCTCGACGTTGGCGCTTCGGTCGACGACCATTTCATGACGATTGCGGGCGATGGCGCGGCCCTCGACGATCTCTGGCGGACCGCCCGGCCGGGTCGGCTCGTATCCGATAACGTAGACTCGCAACTTGTCGCCACGATGCTCGGCTTCGACCGTCTGGTAGGTGATCCCGCCGACTGCAGCGACGCCGGAGATGCGGGCAACTGCTTCACGGACGTCGCCGGGAATACGCGATGCTTCCGCGAACGGACCGCGCGTATTCGCCTCGACGACCCACAAATCGATCGCCGGCGCGCGAGCAATTGCCAGAGATTCGACGACCAGTCCGCGATAGATCCCGATCATCGCCATGACGACTCCGAGCAGAAGCCCGAGCCCGACACAGGTCAGCAGGAACCGACCTAGATTGTGCCGAATGTCGCGATAAGCGAGGTTCATTCGCGCCCGGCCTCGACCATCGTCGCCCGCCGGCCTTCGCGAAGGTCGCTCTTCAGGCGCGTGACGACGCGCGCGTCGGTCGGCAGTCCATCGACGATCTCCAGTCGTGCGTCCTCGGTACGGTGGCGGAAGCGTACCGGGCGACGGTGAAGGCGTCCGGCTTCGACCGTCCAAACTCGGCCTGCCCGGCCGTCGAAACCCTGCACAGCCGATTCCGGAACAAGCAGCGCCGTTTCGAGCCGGGCAACGCTGATCCAGAATTCGGCCTGCTCGCCGAGAAAGATGCGAGCCGGCGGATTGTCTCCCTTGATATAGACGCGCCGTTCCTCGCTCGCGCGGTCGCTCTCCAGACCAATGCGCACGACCTGGCCCGTGAAGGCATCCTGCGGGCGGGAACGCAGATGAGCATCGACCGTCTGGCCTTCCTCGATGAAGCCCGCACGGGCCTCGTCGATATAGGCAAGCCCCCAATAGCTGTCGGCAGCAATCAGCGTGAAAACCGGATCGCCAAGTTTGATCACGGTGCCCAGCTCCTTGTGGCGGTCAATGACAAGCGCGTCGAACGGCGCGACAAGGGTTCGATGACGGAGCATCGCTTCCTCGAACTGGAGCTGGGCCTGCACGTCGGCCAACTGGGATCTGGCGGTCTCAAGGTCGCTGCGCGCGACGGCAACATCGGCCCTCGCGACCGCTTCGTCGGTCGTGGCTTCGTCAGCGACCTGCTGGGAGACGATGTCGCGGCCGACTAGGGCCTGTTTGCGCCGGTTGGCGGACTGTCTCTGCGACTGGACTGCCCGAGCCTTTTCGAGGAGTGCTTCCCCTCTGACGATGCCGGTCGCGGCAGCAGCCACGGCCGCGCGCGCCTTGGCGACCTTCGCATCCTGTTCGCCGACGGCCAGACGGGCTAGAACATGGCCTTTGGAGACGCGGTCGCCATGGTCGGCATTGAGCTCGACAAGCGTGGCACCGACCTCAAACCCGACCTTCGAGAGCACGCGGGCTTCGACCGTACCAAGGCCAAAAACTCGAATCGGCACATTCTGCTCTGTCGTCGCGACCACAACGGAAACTGGGCGGTTCGAGTATACGGCTACGGCTGCTGCGGTCACGGCGAGGAACGCGATCGCCGACAGAGATGTTCTCACCCATGGCCTACGAAAGAAACCAGACAACTGGCGTGGCCGCGTTTCGGTGCCCTGGGTCGGCGTCATCGGACCAATCCCGATCGATCTAGGACTTGGCATACCAGCGACCTATACGCGGCAAACGCTATGGCGATCCAGGTAACGCTCCTCAACACCATCGCGCCGACGGTCCGCATTTCGAAAGCGCCGCCGAAGACGACATGTCCGCCGAACGCGGCGAAGGTCGCGAGTGTCGTGATAGCGATGAAGGCTGCAAGCGGGGCCGCCCACCGGCGCCACAAAAACAGGCCGATCCCCGCAACTATGTAACCGAAGCCAGCGATAAAGTTGGACCAGAGAACGAACTCGACTGCGTTGCCGACTGCTGCTCGTGCAGTATCGTCACCAAAAAGTGCGCGACCGCCAGAAAACACGGTGAGAGCACCAAACAAAACCGCAGCTGGGGCCACAAATAGCACCCAGCGCGGACGTGCTGATGAATACCTCGTCCTGTCGGATGATTGGATCGACATGTTCAGGTACCTTGGGAAGATCTTTGAGTATCGTCAGTTTCTGAGAATGGCGGGCTAGCGACACGAGCGCCTGCAAGAAACTGCCTCAGATAGAGGCTATTTAAATTCGTATGACCGTGCATTGATCTGCATCAAGCAACTCATCCCCTGTATCGGGATCGCTTAGCACATTGAGAGTATCGCTTTTTTTGGCGATCCGCCTAATCACTAACGCTAGAAAATCAAGCCCATCTCTATTGGATACGAGGTTTCTCGATCATGCTCGGGACCAGCTCGCTTTAGTCTTGTCTGCCGTGTTCGCGGACGCCGCCTTTTCGATCAATATTGCAGAGTAGCCTGCACGGTTTTGAACCAGTCCAGTGGAGACTGGACTGCTGGTGTTCGCTTGCTGCAACACAATAGAGAGCCGGATCGAGCCGATGCCCGCTCCTACCGGTATCGACAGGTGCCTGCCCGATGCAGGAGGCGTCCGAGACAGAGGATGAAACGATTCAATCCTCGTTCGCCCGATTGACGAATGCCAACACCTTTGCCGTATCTCTTATCTGCGTCTCGTTGCCCGTCACCTCGACGCCAAGCTCTCTCATTCGAGCGATCGCGCGAGAGAACGTCGCTGGCTTCATGCCAAGGCGGCTGGCGATCAACTTTTTCTCATGCGGCAATACGAGCGTCACCGCGCCCGTTCGCTCGCCGCACAGATCGAGCAAAAACTCGGCCACGCGTTGATCGGCCGACAGTAGTTTCATCCGCTCAATCTGATCGACCAAAACCTTCAGATGGCGCGACATCGAAGCCATCATGGCAAACGCAACTTCCGGCCTCTCGGCGACATTGCGACGCAGCGCGGCGCTCTCAATCCGCAATATGCGCGATGCGGTCACCGCTTCGGCAGCGACAGGATAACGCCCGCCCAGAAACATCGCTGCTTCGGCAAAACTTTCGCCAACGCCGTAAATGTGCACGATTGCCTCGTCGCCGCCGGGGTTAATTCGGCAGAGTTTGAACTGGCCCTCGAGCACGAGGAAAAACGCCTGTGCCGGATCGCCTTGACGGAATAGCACTTGGCCGCGATCGACCGCGCGTACGCTGCGCTCGTCGAGCAGTGCCATCAAATCGGCAGCCGAAAGGTCGCGTAAGATCGCACAAGTACGTAATGTTGCCCAATCATTCGTTGTCAGCGCTATGCCCATGCTAGCTCTCTGCACCATCGATGCCGAGGCAAGGATGCGCAAGCTTTCGCAAAGCGGCAATGTCGTTGATGGCTACCGACGGCCCGTCAACGACGACGTGGTAGGCGCCGAGTGCGGCAAAGGCACGCGAGAGAACTTCCGGCGCCATGCCGAGCCGCGCGGCCAGCACTTTTTTGTCGAACGGGAATTCAAAATGACCATGCGCGCCGTTCGCAGCATCGTGGGCAAGTAGCCAATTGGCCAAGCGTTCCATTCCGGTACGCAGCTTTTGGTTTTTCAACTCTTTGACGACGCCGCGATAGGCAACGGCAAGATCTTCGACGAATAGCCGCGCAAGGCCGGTATCCGCTGCAAATGCCTCGCGCACGGCATCGGCTGGTATCAACAGAATACGCGAAGCCGTCAACGCCCGCGCCGACTGTAAGTAGGGACGATCGAGCATGACTGCGGCCAGCACGAAATTCTGCCCTGGACCGGAGATGCTAAGCGTGGTTTCGCGGCCGCGATGGCCGGAAAACATCTGGACCGATCCCTCTATGACAATGTGCAGGAAGTCCGCCGGATCACCGTCGCGTGCAAGCTCCACATGCGCCGGGAAGCGCTGCAGGAAGGCGCCGCGCAACAACGCGTCGATCTGGCCGATATCCGCAGATTGCAACAGCGGGAGTCGCCGCATTTCCTCGATGTCTTGGCTTCGCATGGCATACCTCGCTACCAGCACCTTAGCAAATCTACCGGCGTCTGCCTTGACCTTTGTCAAGTCGATTGCCTGTTTCGCTGCTGATACCGCCTGACATGCAACGAAATCGGGATTGCCGTCCGTGCGTGCCTATCTTGAATCGTTGGGCAATGCACGCCGGATTGACTTCGATCAATTCGTCACGTGCGCATTCGGCGCTCGATTGCAGCTCTTCCGGACGCTACGTATTTTTTCAAGAGGGACCGAATGTCCAGCGCCAGCAAATCGTTACCGGTCCAAAGCGGCGCTGACCAGAGCAGAGCGCTGTGGCTTTCGACCGTTGCTTTCACTGTTTGCTTCGCCGTTTGGACGATTTTCGCGATCATCGGCGTGCAGATAAAACGCGATTTGGGGTTGAGCGAAACCCAATTCGGCCTTCTGGTCGGCACGCCCATCCTTACCGGTTCGTTGATCCGCCTGATCTTGGGCATCTGGTCGGACCAGTATGGCGGCCGGATGGTCTTCACCGTCACAATGCTCTCAGCCGCCGTGATGACGGCGCTTTTGACCTTTGCCTACGACTATCCAACCTTTTTGCTTGCCGCACTGGGCGTCGGCATTGCGGGCGGCTCGTTTTCAGTCGGTGTGGCTTATGTCGCCAAGTGGTATCCAAAGGAAAAACAGGGTACGGCCCTTGGCATCTTCGGTGCCGGCAACGTAGGGGCAGCGGTCACCAAGTTTGCGGCACCCATGATCATGGTGGCTTACGGTTGGCAAACAGTGGCGCAGATCTGGGCGGCAGCCCTGCTGGCAATGGCTGTCGTGTTTTTCCTGTTCACCAAAGACGATCCAGACTTGGCGCGTCGCCGTGCTACTGGTGCGAAGCCCGAGGCGCTGTCGGCCATGTTGGAGCCGCTCAAAAGCATCCAGGTCTGGCGCTTCTCGCTCTATTACTTCTTCGTGTTCGGCGCCTTCGTGGCGCTGGCGCTGTGGCTGCCGCGCTATCTGATTGGCGTTTACGGCTTGGATATCGTGGCGGCCGGCATGGTGGGTGCGGCTTATTCCATTCCGGCGTCGATTTTCCGCGCGTATGGCGGCCACCTTTCCGACAAGTTCGGTGCGCGCCGCGTCATGTACTGGACTTTCATGGTTTCGGTCGTCTGCGTGTTCGTCCTCTCCTATCCGCCGACCGACTATGTGGTGCAAGGAATCCGCGGACCCGTCACGTTCAGTATGTCGATGGGGCTCGTCGGCTTCATGGTCACGACCTTCACGCTCGGATTTTTCATGAGCCTCGGCAAGGCGGCCGTCTTCAAGCATATCCCGGTGTACTACCCCGATCGCGTGGGCGCGGTGGGCGGCATCGTCGGGCTTGTCGGCGGCCTTGGTGGTTTTGTGCTGCCGATCGCGTTCGGCGCGCTCAACGATCTGACGGGCGTATGGCAAAGCTGCTTCTGGCTGCTGTTCGTGATCGTCGCGGTTTCGCTTTTTTGGATGCATGTTTCGATCCGCCAAATGGAACGACAGGCGGCCGAGCAGGGCATCGCCGTGCGCAGCCTGCCGGAGCTGCCCGAGATGCAGCCGATCCACGGTACGTCGCAACAGGGCGCGCTTGCCGCCACCGGTCCGATCCAGGATTGGCGGCCCGAGGACAAGGAATTTTGGGACGCTGGCGGCCGCGCGATCGCGAATCGCAATCTGTGGATATCCGTGCCCTGTTTGTTACTGTCGTTCTCCGTGTGGATGGTGTGGTCCGTCGTGGTGGCCAAGCTGCCAAGCGTCGGTTTCGCATTCGCCAATGATCAGTTGTTTTGGCTCGCAGCACTGCCCGGCCTGTCGGGTGCCACGCTGCGCATCGCCTACAGCTTTATGCCTGCCATTTTCGGCGGTCGATTATGGACGACGCTGGCCACCTGGTCGTTGCTGGTTCCAGCACTCGGTATGGGATTCGCTGTCCAGGAGCCGACGACGCCCTACTGGATATTTCTTGCGCTGGCGCTCCTGTGCGGACTCGGCGGCGGCAACTTCGCGTCGTCGATGGCCAACATTTCGTTCTTTTTCCCCAAGAACGAAAAGGGCAACGCGCTGGCGATCAATGCAGGGCTGGGCAATCTGGGTGTCAGCGTCGTGCAGTTCGTGGTGCCGCTGGCGATCACCGCAGGCATGTTCGGCTGGCTCGGCGGCGCGCCGCAGACCGCCACGGTAGCAGGCGTAACCGCTACGCTCTGGCTGCAGAATGCGGGCTACGTGTTCGTGCCCTTCATCGTCGCTTCCGCTTTCGCGGCGTGGTTCGGAATGAACGACATCGCGACCATGAAGGCTTCGTTTGCGGATCAGGCGGTGATTTTCCGCCGTACGCACAACTGGATCATGTGCTGGCTCTATACCGGCACGTTCGGTTCCTTCATTGGCTTTTCGGCGGCTTTTCCGCTGCTGTCGCGCATCCTGTACCCGGACGTGAACGCGCTGCAATACGCCTTTCTCGGGCCATTGGTGGGGGCGTTGTCGCGCGCAGCGGCCGGCAAAGCGTGCGACCGGATCGGCGGCGGCCGGATTACCTTCTGGGTTTTCATCGCAATGTCGGCTGGGGTCGTCGGCATCCTCGCGGCCATCGGCATGAAGGGCGACCCGTCTTCCTTCCCGATCTTCTTCGCAAGCTTCCTGTTTTTGTTCGCGGCAACCGGAATCGGCAACGCTTCCACCTTCCAGATGATCCCGGCGATCGTGCGCAAGGAAACGGCGCGACTGGAGCCCGGCTTGAATGCGGCGGAGCGCGTGAAGCAGTCCGACAAAGAGGCGGCGGCCATTATTGGCTTCACCTCGGCCGTCGCCGCCTACGGCGCCTTCTTCATCCCGAAGAGCTTCGGCACGTCGATCGCCATGACCGGCGGCGCCGAAACAGCACTTTACGGGTTCCTCGGTTTTTACGTGACGTGCGTGCTGGCCACCTGGTGGTTCTACACGCGTCGCGGCGGCCTGCTGCACGACATCGAACGCGGCAGCCGCACGCTTCCCCTCGCCGCGCCCGCGAAGTGATCCCGACCGACAATCGAGGTATGCAAACATGAGCCACTTTCTCGACCGCCTGACATACTTCACCAAGGTCAACGCACCGTTCTCCGACGGCCATGGCATCGCGACCAACGAAGATCGCCGTTGGGAAGACGGCTATCGCAAGCGTTGGCAGCACGACAAGATCGTTCGCTCCACGCATGGCGCAAACTGTACGGGCTCGTGCTCGTGGAAGATTTACGTCAAAGGCGGCATCGTCACCTGGGAAACCCAGCAGACGGACTATCCGCGCACGCGTCCCGAGTTGCCCAACCACGAGCCGCGCGGCTGTTCGCGCGGTGCGTCTTACAGTTGGTATCTCTATTCCGGAAACCGAGTGAAATACCCGCTGGTCCGCTCGCGCCTCATGCGGCTATGGCGTGCGGCACGCGCGACGATGACACCCGTTGCCGCCTGGGCCTCGATCGTCGAGAACCCGGAAAAGCGCGCGGCCTACGTTACCAAGCGCGGCCATGGCGGCTTTGTACGCGCACCTTGGGACGACGTACAAGAGATCATCGCGGCTGCAAATGCCTATACGGCAAAGACCTATGGCCCGGACCGTATTTTTGGATTTTCGCCTATTCCCGCGATGTCCATGGTCTCGTACGCGGCCGGTTCGCGCTATCTTTCGTTGATCGGCGGCGTCTGCATGTCGTTTTACGACTGGTACTGCGACTTGCCGCCCGCCTCGCCGCAGACCTGGGGCGAGCAGACCGACGTGCCGGAATCGGCCGACTGGTACAATGCGGGTTTCATCATCCTTTGGGGATCGAATGTTCCGCAGACGCGCACGCCGGACGCGCATTTCTACACGGAAGCGCGCTATCGCGGCATGAAGAGCGCCGTGATTTGCCCGGACTATTCCGAGGCCGCGAAATTCGGCGACATTTGGTTGTCGGTCAAGCAGGGCACGGATTCGGCGCTTGCCATGGCTATGGGCCACGTCATCCTGACGGAGTACCACGTCGCCCGCCAAGTGCCGTATTTTCGCGACTATCTGCGTCAATACACCGACATGCCGATGCTCGTTAAGCTGGTGCAGCAGGGCGACCAGCTGGTGCCCGAGCGCTTCTTGCGGGCAAGCGACTTCGCCAGCGCGCTTGGCGAAGCCAATAACCCCGACTGGAAGACGGTCTCTTTCGACGAGAATTCCGGCAAGATCGTCGCACCTCGGGGCACGATCGGTTTTCGTTGGGGCGAAAGCGGCAAGTGGAATTTGGAGGAGAAAGCCGCAGACGGCGCCATCGTAAAGCTCCGTCTGACGCTCGACGGCATCCACGACGCGATGGCGGAAGTCTCATTCCCCTATTTCGGCAATATCGAACACGCACATTTTGCGTCCACCAAGCATGCCAGTGTGCTGGTTCGTCGCGTCCCGGCCAAGCTGCTGAAGCTGGTCGAAGGCGAAACGCTGGTGGCCAGCGTCCACGATCTTTTCCTAGCCAATTACGGCGTCGATCGCGGCTTCGGGGGCGAAAACATCGCCAAGAACTACGACGAGGCCGCACCCTACACGCCTGCCTGGGCTGAGGCGATTACCGGCGTATCGCGCGACAAGATCGTCCAGGTCGCGCGCGAATTTGCAACCAACGCGGAAAAAACCAAAGGCCGCTCGATGATCATCATCGGTGCGGCGATGAACCATTGGTTCCATGCCGACATGAACTACCGCGGCGTCATCAACATGCTCGTGATGTGCGGCTGCGTCGGCCAGTCGGGCGGCGGCTGGGCGCATTATGTGGGCCAGGAAAAGCTGCGTCCGCAGGCGGGCTGGGCGCCGCTGGCATTCGCGCTGGATTGGACGCGTCCGCCGCGCCAGCAGAACTCGACGTCGGCCTTCTATGCGCACACCGACCAGTGGCGCTACGAAACCATGAATGTCGGCGACATCGTATCGCCGACGGCACCCAAGGGCCCGTGGGACGGTACGATCATCGACTACAATATCCGCGCCGAACGGATGGGCTGGTTGCCCTCGGCACCGCAGCTTCAAACCAATCCGCTGCAAGTCGCCAAGGATGCGGCTGCGGCCGGCATGGCGGCGAAAGACTATGTGGTCAAGAGCTTGAAAGACGGCTCGCTCAAGCTTTCCTGCGAAGATCCGGACAATCCCAAGAACTGGCCGCGCAACATGTTCGTGTGGCGCTCGAACCTGCTTGGCTCGTCGGGCAAAGGGCACGAGTATTTTCTGAAGCACCTTCTCGGCACGACGCATGGCGTGCTGGGCAAAGATCTCGGTCCCGAGGGTCGCGCCAAGGCGACCGAGGCCGTTTGGCACGCGCACGCCCCGGAAGGAAAGTTGGACTTGCTCGTCACGCTCGACTTCCGGATGTCCACCACCTGCGTGTATTCCGACATCGTCCTGCCGACCGCCACCTGGTACGAGAAGAACGACCTTAATACGTCGGACATGCACCCATTCATCCATCCGCTGACCAGTGCGGTCGATCCGGCGTGGGAAGCGCGCAGCGATTGGGAGATCTACAAGGGCATCGCAAAAGCTTTTTCGCGTGTCGCACCGGAGGTGCTTGGCGTCGAAAAAGACGTCGTGCTCAATCCCATCAAGCACGATTCCCCCAACGAGATCGCGCAACCTTTCGACCCGCGCGACTGGAAACGCGGCGAGTGCGAGCCCATTCCCGGCAAGACAATGCCGATGATCTTCGAAGTCGAGCGCGACTATCCGAACGTTTACGCACGCTTCACCGCACTCGGGCCGCTGATGGAGAGCATCGGCAACGGCATTAAAGGCATGACGTGGAAAACGGGCCATGAAGTGGAAAACCTCAAGGCGCTGAATGGCGTCCATGCCGAGGGTGCCAACAAGGGCCTTGCGCGCATCGTCAGCGACATCGATGCGACGGAAGTGATCCTGATGCTCGCACCGGAAACGAACGGCGAAGTGGCCGTGCACGCTTGGGAAGCGCTCGGCAAGGCGACCGGGCTTGAGCACACGCATCTTGCACGGCCGAAAGAGGACGAAAAGATCCGCTTTCGCGACGTCGTGGCGCAGCCGCGCAAGATCATATCGGCGCCCACTTGGTCGGGACTGGAGAGCGAGAAGGTCTGCTACAACGCCGGTTACACAAATGTGCACGAGCTGATCCCGTGGCGCACATTGACCGGGCGCCAACAGCTTTACCAGGACCATCTGTGGATGCGTGCCTTCGGTACCGCATTGTGCGTCTATCGCCCGCCGGTCGATCTGCGCGCGATCGCACCGGTGATCGACATGAAGCCGAACGGCGAAAAGCAGCTCGTGCTGAACTTCATAACGCCGCACCAGAAATGGGGCATCCACTCGACCTACACCGACAATCTGCTGATGCTCACATTGTCGCGCGGCGGGCCGTGCATCTGGATCAGCGAACCGGACGCAAAGCGCGCGGGGATCGTCGACAACGACTGGGTCGAGGCCTTCAACAGCAACGGCGCGTTGGTCGCGCGCGCCGTGGTCTCGCAGCGCGTCAAGGACGGCATGGTGATGATGTACCATGCGCAGGAGAAGATCGTGAACGTGCCCGGTTCGCAGATGACCGGCCATCGCGGCGGCATCCACAACTCGGTGACGCGCATCGTGCTCAACCCGACGCACATGATCGGCGGCTACGCGCAGCAAGCCTACGACTTCAACTACTACGGCACGATCGGCACGAACCGCGACGAATTCGTCGTCGTCCGCAAGATGAACGAGATCGACTGGCTGGAACGCCCGCATGCCGATGCAACGCCAGTCACGGGAGAAGTGGCATGAAAATCCGCGCCCAGATCGCCATGGTTCTCAATCTGGACAAGTGCATCGGTTGTCACACTTGCTCGGTCACTTGCAAAAACGTCTGGACCAATCGCGAGGGTCTCGAATACGCCTGGTTCAACAATGTCGAGACCAAACCTGGCATCGGCTACCCGAAAAACTGGGAAGACCAGAACAAATGGAAGGGCGGTTGGACCCGCAAGCGCAACGGCAAGATCGCGCCGCGCATCGGCGGCAAGTGGCGCATATTGGCGAACATCTTCGCCAACCCTGACATGCCGGAAATCGACGACTATTACGAACCCTTCACTTTCGACTACGAACATCTACAGAAGGCGCCCGAGCTCGAGGCGTTTCCCACCGCGCGGCCCCGTTCGCTCATCACGGGCGAGCGCATGGAGAAGATCGAGTGGGGTCCGAACTGGGAAGAGATCCTGGGCGGCGAATTCTCCAAACGCTCGAAAGACGTCAATTTCGAAGGCATCCAGAAGGAAATGTACGGCCAATTCGAGAACACCTTTATGATGTATCTGCCTCGACTGTGCGAACATTGCCTCAATCCGGCATGCGCCGCAGCCTGTCCCTCGGGGGCGATCTACAAGCGCGAAGAAGACGGCATCGTCCTGATCGACCAGGACAAGTGCCGCGGCTGGCGCATGTGCGTCTCGGGCTGTCCCTACAAAAAAATCTACTACAATTGGTCGTCCGGAAAATCGGAGAAGTGCATTTTCTGCTACCCACGCATCGAAGCGGGGCAGCCGACGGTATGTTCGGAGACTTGCGTCGGGCGCATTCGATATCTTGGCGTCATGCTCTACGACGCCGATCGCATCGAAGCGGCGGCAAGCGTTCCCGACGAAAAGGATCTTTACGGATCGCAAATGGGCATCTTCTGCGATCCGAACGATCCGGCGGTGATCGCCCAAGCGCGCATCGACGGCATCGCCGAGTCCTGGCTGGAAGCAGCGCGCCAGTCGCCGGTGTGGAAGATGGCGATGGAGTGGAAGGTCGCCTTTCCGCTGCATCCCGAATACCGCACGCTGCCGATGGTATGGTACGTGCCGCCGCTTTCGCCGATCACAGCTGCGGCCGAGGCCGGCCAGATGGGCATCGACGGCGGCATGCCGGACGTGCGTTCGCTGCGCATCCCGCTCAGATATCTCGCCAATCTTCTGACGGCCGGCGACGAGGCGCCTGTGGCGAGCGGTTTGGAGCGCATGCTCGCTATGCGGGCCTACAAGCGCGCCAAGACTGTGGATGGCGTTATCGACGAAACGATCGCGAACAAGGTCGGCCTGACCGGGGCGCAGATCGAAGAAATGTACCACATCATGGCGATCGCTAATTACGAGGACCGCTTCGTGATTCCGACCGCGCATCGCGAGGCGAGCGAAGACGCGTACGAGATGCGCGGCAATTGCGGCTTCTCGTTCGGCGACGGCTGCGCGCCGAGCGAGCAATCGGGCAATTTGTTCGGCGGCATGAAGCTGAAAAACGACAAGCCGAAGATGGGGGTTCTGTAATGCGCACGCTCAAAGTCCTTTCCGTGCTGCTGACATATCCGACCGCAGAGTTGGTCGCGGCCGGAGCGGAGCTTCGGGCTGTGCTCGAAACCGAAGGCGCACTGCCCAAGCGCGAGCGC
Organism: Magnetospirillum sp.; assembly: GCA_027532905.1. Lineage (NCBI taxonomy): Bacteria > Pseudomonadati > Pseudomonadota > Alphaproteobacteria > Rhodospirillales > Rhodospirillaceae > Magnetospirillum > Magnetospirillum sp. The sequence continues at coordinate 355,357 of JAPZUA010000002.1, read as the reverse complement.
GCGGCAGTCGCGGCACTCATCGCCGATCTTGCCGCCCTCGACCTCTACGATGCGCAGGAGCGGTACATTCTGCTGTTCGATCGCACGCGATCGCTCTCGCTGCATCTGTTCGAGCATGTTCATGGCGAAAGCCGCGACCGCGGCCAGGCGATGGTCGATCTTATCAAGATCTACGAAGATGGCGGCTTCACGCCGACCACGGCTGAATTGCCGGATTTCCTGCCGCTGTTTCTGGAATACGCGGCAACCCGCGCACCTGCCGCAGCGATCGAGATGATCGGCCAGCCTGCGCATGTCTTTGCCGCCTTGCGCGAGCGCCTGGCCAAGCGATCTTCGCCATACGAAAGCGTCTTTGCGGCGCTCGCGGCGCTGTCCCGTGCAAAGCTTGATGCGACAGCACTGGCCAAGTTGCGCGCGGAACCCGATCCCGAGCCCGACGACCTGGAAGCGCTGGATGCCGCGTGGGAGGCGGAGGAAGTGACGTTCGGTCCAGGTGCTGCCACGGCCTGCGGCACCGACACATTGTCGGCCAAGCTGCGCCAGGCGGCGCGCCCCGCACCGGGTCTGGAGCCGCTGCCGCGCCAACGCCAGGGCACCGCCGCTGCGAACCGCACTTCAGCTTGAAGGAAAGCCACCATGCGCGACGCCATCTTCCACATTCTTTTCGTCTGGTACCCGTATGTTTGTCTGACTGCTTTTCTATTGGGCAGCCTCATTCGCTTCGACCGCGAGCAGTATTCCTGGCGCGCCAGCTCCAGCCAGCTCCTGCGCAAGCGGCAGCTCGCTTGGGGCTCGAATCTGTTCCATGGCGGCATCCTGTTTCTTTTCGTTGGCCATGCGGCGGGATTGCTGACGCCGACGTTCGTTTATACAATGTTCGTCACCGTCGAACAGAAGCAGCTAATAGCCGTCATTGCTGGCGGTATCGCCGGTTTGATCTGTTTCGTCGGGCTTTCGCTGCTGCTGCATCGCCGCCTTTTCGATGCGCGCATCCGCATGACCTCCACGTATATGGATCTGGCGGTACTGGCGATCCTCTGGATCCAGTTGTTGCTCGGACTCGTCACGCTGCCGTTTTCGCTCGCGCATTCCGACGGCTCGACCATGCTTGTCCTCGCGCATTGGGCGCAAGGCATCCTGACGCTTCAGCCGGTGGATGCGGGCACGCTGCAGGGGCTGGAGTTTCCGTACCTTGCGCATCTGGTGCTGGGCATGACGATCTTTCTGATCTTTCCCTTTTCGCGGCTTGTGCATGTGTGGTCGGCGCCGGTTTGGTATCTCGGGCGGCGGGGCTACCAGATCGTGCGCAGTCGGCGCCCGATCGCACCGCGTTCGGCGGCGGAGTAATCGCCATGGACACTGCAACCGCTCGCTCCGCAACGACGACATCGTCTGTCGGCAGCAAAACGATCCGCGTAAACGGCGTGGAGATTCCCCGCGCCACCATCGCACAGGAAACGCAGCACCATCCGGCGCGCCGACCGCTCGACGCCATGAAATCCGCGTCTGCAGCTTTGGTGGTGCGCGAGTTGCTGTTGCAGGAGGCCCGCCGTCTTGCCGTGCCGATCGACCCAGCGAGCGACGGCGAGGGGCGTCGCGAAACCGACGAAGAAGCGCTGGTGCGCGGCCTGATCGACCGCGAAGTGCGCACGCCCGAAGCCGACAGGGCTGCGTGTTTGCGGTACTACGAGCAGAATCGCCGCCGCTTTCGCACGCCCGACCTCCACGAGGTGCGGCACATTCTGCTGCCCGCAAACCGCACCGACAGCCCGGAAGTCGCGCAAACGATTTTGGCGCGCCTTGTCGTCGATCCGCACGAATTTGCAGTTCTGGCTGCGGCCCATTCGGCCTGTCCGTCCGGAAAGACGGACGGCAATCTTGGCCAAATCGGCCCCGGGCAGACCGTGCCGGAGTTCGAGAGCGCCTTGGCGCGCATCGCGGTCGGCACGATTCACCCCGAGCCGATCAAAACGCGCTACGGGTTGCATATCGTTGCGCTCGATCGGCGCATCGACGGGCGCTTCCTGCCTTTCGAACTTGTGCATGAAAAAATTGCGGCTTGGATGCACGAAAAAGTCCGCCGCGGCGCCATTCGCCAGTATGTCGCCATCCTTGTCGGCAAGGCCGATATCCAGGGCATCGAACTGACGGCTGCTTCTTCGCCGCTGGTCCAGTGAGGGCATGGCATGTTGCTCGGCACCATTCTGAAGCGTCTGGGGCATGCTGCCGATGCGGCTCAAGCCCTCGATGCCATGAACGACATCGTTCGCCTCGCCGAGGTCGAAGCCATGGCAGATCGGCATGCGGAGAGCCCGGCGGAGTACGTTTGCGGCGCGACACGGCGCTTTGCTGCCGACGCATCAAGCGAAGATTGGCTGGCGCTGATGACGGCCATCGAACGCAGCGACGATCCGGCTCGTGCGACTTTGGACAATATGCTGCGCTGGTCGCTGGCGCGCGACGCGACGGGGCCGACTGCGACCGGCTGTGGGTGTGCAGCGAGCAGGCCGGGCGATGCTGCGGAATGATACGGCGCCGACGCCTTTGGCGCTGCTCGACGATCCGCTGGCCTATGTGCTTGCGGCGCATTTTCGGCAGCGCGCGATCTGCGCCGTGCTGCGCCGCTTCGCGACGGCGCGTGTTGTCGGCCGCGTCGAGGCCGACAGGATGATCGCCTATCTTGTCGGAGATCTGCGCCTGCACCACGAAGACGAGGATATCGACCTCTATCCCGTGCTGCGGCGGCGCGCGTTGCCCGCGGACGGTCTTGGCATCATTCTGGCTCGTCTCGGCGAGGAACATCGCCAAGGTACGGCAATAGCCGACCAGATTGTTGCGGCGCTAGCGGCAAAGCCGGCGGACGAGGAGATTCAGATCGGGGCGGCTCTCGACGCGACGATACAGGCCTATGCTGCATGCGAACTCAAGCATCTTGCTCTCGAAAACGGCGTTGTGCTGGCGCTCGCGCGTATTCGCCTGACGCGAGCCGATTTGACGATGATCGGCCGTAGCATGAAGCTACGACGCGGAGTCGTCGTCGCATGAGCAGACTCGACCATCTCTTCGACCGCAATCTCGAGTGGGCCAATCGCAAGACCGAGCGCGATCCTGACTTTTTCCGGCGCATGGCCGAGCAACAAACGCCGAATTATTTGTGGATCGGCTGTTCGGACAGCCGAGTCACCGCCAACGACGTGCTCGGTTTGGATCCGGGCGAGGTATTCGTGCATCGGAACATCGCCAATATCGTGCACAGCAGCGACATGAACGTTCTTGCCGTGCTGGAATTCGCGATCGAAGTACTGAAGGTTCGGCATGTGATCGTCGCAGGCCATTATGGCTGCGGTGGCGTGCAGCGCGCGATGGCAGATGCGCGCGGGACCTTGGTTGACCATTGGCTACAGCCGCTTTCAATATTTTTCCGCACACATAGAAGCGCGTTCGACGCACTCGTGACGGACGAACATCGGCTTGACCGACTTTGCGAAATCAACGTCGAAATGCAGGTTCGGCGCGTTGCCGCGACGCCTATCGTCGAGGCGGCATGGGGGCGCGGCATGGAACTGCATTTGCACGGCTGGATCTACGGCATGCACGACGGATTGCTGCGCGATCTGGGCGCGACCCTGTCGTCGATCCAAGCGCGGGACGCGGCACCTGCGATCGACCAACGCGCGACCGCGAGTTCCGAACCGTTGAGCGCGCGGCGCCGCCATGCATTCGAAGCTTTTTCAGCCATGGGTCTGGACGATATGGCATCGCAGCCCTGCTGCACGCCACCGATCGCGGATAGCGAGCCGTGAGCAATGCCGAAGCTGATCCTGACCCTTTATTCGGGTCCAAAGGTTAAGCGAGAATTGGGCACATTTTCTCGAAAAGAGGAGTGTGCGGAATGCCTAAAAAAGGATTCAGCGAGGAGCAGATCGCGTTTGCACTTCGCCAGGCGGAGAGCGGCACGCCGGTGGGCGAGGTCTGCCGAAAACTCGGGATGAGCGAACAAAGTTTCTACCGGTGGAAGAAGCGGTTTGCCGGGATGGGTATCTCGGAGATCCGCCGCCTGAAGCAGCTCGAGGACGAGAACACGAAGCTGAAGCGGCTGGTCGCGGATCTGACGCTCGACAAAACCATGCTGCAGGATGTTCTGCGAAAAAAATGGTAAGGCCCTCCGCGAAGCGCCAGGTCGTTGACCATTTCAAGGCGGCTTACGGCGTCAGTGAGCGGAGGGCCGTTCGTGTCAGCGGCTCAGCAAGGTCGACCTACCGGTACCGATCCATCCGGGATCCGCAAACGGCGCTGCGGATGCGGCTGAAGGAGCTTGCAGCCGCGCGTATACGGTACGGCTACCGGCGCTTGTACGTGCTGCTGCGCCGGGAAGGCTGGTCGACGAACCACAAGCGGATCTATCGGCTGTACTGTGAAGAAGGCCTGTCGATCCGGACGAAAACGCCACGCCGGCGCCGATCTTGCCGGTATCGGGTAGGGCGACCGGCAATAGGTGGCGTCAACGACACCTGGGCGATGGACTTCGTCTCCGAGCGGCTGTTCGACGGACGGCCGTTCCGAATCCTGACGATCGTCGACTGCCATACGAGAGAGGCTCTCGCGACCTGCGCGAGGACAAACTTCAGGGCATACCAGGTGATCGAAGAACTGGATCGACTGGCGCGGGTCCGCGGCAAGCCAAGAAGCATTCGGGTCGACAACGGCCCAGAGTTCGCCGGTCAGATGCTCGACCAGTGGGCGTATCTGAACAAGATTGAGCTCGACTTCTCAAGGCCAGGAAAGCCAACAGACAACGGGTTCATCGAGGCGTTCAACGGTCGTCTTCGTGCCAAGTGCCTGAATGCCTCATGGTTCATCTCGATGACCGATGCCCGGCAGCGCATCGAAGAATGGAGGACGGACTACAACACCGAACGACCCCACATGGCACTCGGCGGCTTGACGCCGAAGGCCTTCGCAGACCAAATAGACCGTGCCTGAAAGCTCGCTTAGCGAATGGACCCAAGTTCGGGGCAGGACCAGGTCCGAATGCACTAACATTCCACTCGGACCACTCGATGGGGGCCGATCACCCAACGCGGGCGCTGTTACACTGTAGTCTGTATTTCGGATTGGTTCGAAAGCTCGACCAGATCACTTACACTTCGCATTCATCAGAAACACTGTTTATGACAATTCGACGGGACTTCGGAGTTAATTCCGTCATTTGTGGAGGCAGCATGCTGAATAGAAACGATGCGGCGCGCGAACTGTACGAGATGTTTTGTGAGACGGAATCGCTTCCAATCGCCACCCGCCGCACCGTACGAATCCAGACGATCGGCGCGCTTCAGAATCGTTTCAATAGGTATTTGCATCGCGTCACCGAGACCGAAGCCCTATCGCTCTCGCAAGGATCGATGCCGATGTCACTCGAACGGCACCGTTGTTCTCGGGCCGACATTATTGCTGTTTGGGCGGACGCCTACGAGAAGACTTTCCCCGGGTTAAACTGCGCTTGGCTTATTGAAATCCAAGATCTATTCGAATGGGCACGTTCAGACGGCGAGGAATCCGGAGAGATTGACGCCGATTTTCGGTTCCGATTGGTTCCGCTATCTCGACACCGTCGCTGGACGAGAACGATTTCCGATAATTCCGGGGTTAATGTCTGAGTGTTTTCGTCCAGCGGCTTCTTCTCGGAATACGATTGGTCTCTGGCCTGACGGGGCGGACGGCTTAGCGCCCAGACTTGGTGGGTCGCCCGCATCAGGCCAGCTCCATGGTCTTGCAATTGCCTGCTCAAATCGCCAAGCCGCAGCGTCAGAAATGCTGACCGCCCTGCGCCCAGGATTTCGAGCGTCAACTGGCGACACCACGACGATAGACAGTGCTCCCACCTACTTTATTTGATGTGACGCAATCAGTTGCGCGACCTGCTCGGCAGTCAATGGCGTGCGCGACAAAAGCGCAAACAGCTTTTTGATTCGTACCATCGTGAATCCGCGTGCGCGCAGATCTCCCGCGAGCATCTCCTGGAGAGATATAGTCGCGGCGAGATTCTTCTGCGTTTCCGTCGCACGCCCTCTCGCTCGGGCATCTCGCTCAATTTCATACAGCTTGCGTTGATACTTGTTTTTGCGCGCCTCCGTTCTGACGAAGTCCGCTTCGGCTCTTCGTGCACGACGCTCGGCCCGCTCCTCCGCCGCTGTCATCGGCGCCATTTCGACCCTGTCCAACCCGTCAAATCCCCCCGAGGCCGGCGCCGGTTCGAGGGCGGTGGTTGATTGTGATACTGGAATAGCCAGATCGGTAGTTTCCGCAGGCTGCCGGGGCATATCGACTTTCTTCGACATCGCTATCTCCTAAGTCCACCCGCGCCATGAATTGGCGCGGCGCAATGCAAGTATTGCCTCGACTCTCTTAAAATCCAGAGCGGCGGGAGCGCGTTTTGAGAACCGGCTTCGAGCCCGGCACGGGCCCGATTGTTTGGATTTGCTTCCGCCGCCCCGGATTTTAAGAACATTGGGGTTATGTAAGGCGCAACGGGCAAATACCGGCGCAGCCGCGAAGCACCCGCACAAGCAACGTGTGGCCGCGTTAGCGGACACCGATTTCCCGCTTTCGGGCCATTCTGGCCCGAAAGCGGGCGCAATTACGCGTTGCCGCAGTTGGCGGCAACGCTGATGCCAGAGAATTGAGGAGAAAATGGCGCGTAAGCATTCGAACGATGAACTGGAGATCCCACGCGCAGGCCGCCTCGACGAGTCCGCCGAGTGGGAAGCCATCAACAAGATGCTACGAGGCCCGCGCGGCCCCGGAATTCGACTGCGGACAGCCGCTCTAAAGCAACCATCAAAACGCACCACCTCGCCCACATCAGGCCCCGGCTATCGCGCCCTGTCGCTCGGAACAGCACCAACGAGCGTCGGTGCATCGACTTTTCATCTCCGGATGGCATCGACGTCGCGGAAACCAGCCCCTCAGATCCCCCGCGAGGTCCGCCGCGGCCATCGCGTCGGACTATGGCCAACCCGCACCGAGATTTTCCACCTCAAAACCCTGTCGGAGGCAAAACGCCATAGCGGCGCCCGGATGTGGTCTCTCCCGTCCGGGCACGCATTTCTGAAGACGCCAGCCGGTCAACTGATGGCTTCGAATATCGCGAAGACGTCGTCACATGTCGGTCGCGAATTCAATGCAACAAAGCGTGCGCTTGATCGCTGTCGGCAGCATCAACGATACATCGAGCGCTCGGGCGGCTATTCCAAAACTGCCAATGACATCGAACGCGACGAACGGGGACCTATTTGCACCGGAAATATCGGCGACTCGCCGAAGCAACGCGAGGCGTTCTGGCTCGCCGCGAATATCGCAGAAAACAGACGCGACTCCCGCGTCCAGGACAGGATCATCATTGAGCTTCCACATTGGGTCTCGTCGGCCGATCGTCGTGCGATAATCGAGCGGTTTGGTCAGGAATTCACACGCCAGAGACTGGGCTGGTTCGCGGCTACACACAAACCGGACGAACAGGGCGACAGCAGAAATTTTCACGCGCATTTTGTGATCGGTACGCGGCCGATACTAACAATGCCTTCTCATGCGAATCTCGAACGCAGCAGCGCTCCAGATTGGGTTTTTGCGCCAACAAAGAACCGAAACCTCCAAGGCCCCGACTGGGTGACCTATCTTCGGCGCCGATATGCAGAGATCGTCAACGAAGTCGCCGAACAAGTAGCACGCCGTGGTGACAAACCGATCGAGCGACTGTTCTATCCCGGCCGCGCGACCGAGATTGGTATTCTCAGCCCACCCGGCGAGCATCTTGGACCGGCTCGCTCGGCGCTGTTGCGCCGCGACGCAGGCGCGCCACAGCGTTCCGTGCCGCCGCGTGTTGCAGATATCCTCACAAGCTGCATTCGAGCCCATACCCAAGACCTTGAAGTAATTGCACGCACGACAGAGGAATTGGACATTCTGCTCGAAACTTTCGAACCACAAGAACATACATTTTCGGGAAGATTTGAATGCGTCAAAAACGTCGATGCAGCACGCAATGCAGTTGCGGCGTGCGCGGAATTCCTCAAATCCATCTTCAGCGCCCAAAATAGAAAAGTAACCGTTCTGCACGACTCCGAAGGGAAAGACGCTCAGTTGGAATTGATCGATGTTGTTTGGCGTTTCTCGCGTGCCGGTGCGGCCGTTGCGTCGGCGCTCGCATCCTTGGAAAAGTACAAAGAAGAGATGGCGCGCGAAGAAGTTCAAGATAACTTCATGGGCGAGTTTGCCAAAGGGCCTGCGACACTCGAAGAGGTCGATCCCGAGTGGGTGTTCCAGGAACTGAAGCAGCGTCTGAAGCCAAAATGGATTCCACCGAAGTTGGAGAATGACAAGAAAATTCCCGTCGTTCGCCGATGCTCTGACAGTGTCGCCATCGCGATCGGCGATTATGTCGATATTCAGCTACACTTTGGTCGCGCGTCTGGTTGGCACATCGTCAATTCAACATCCAAATCCGAAAAAAACTTGGACGAAACGACCTATGAGGTTCGGTTCTGGAGAAAACTTGTAGAAGGGCTCATTGAAACTACGACGCTTAGCTTGGGCGCGACACGTGTGGCCGAGATACTCACTCGCCACGGCCTCTCACCCGTCAAGTTGACCGGTCGGCAAAATACCATGGAATTTCAAAAGCCGGGCGGGCTGTTACGGCTTGCTGCCGACGGTCGCCACGGTAGCCTCTATGGAAACGACAACACTCTCGGAAGAGTTTTCGAGGAAATTCGGCGTGCCCGCAGCAGGCTACACTCGAATTCCACCGTACTGCAACTTTTGGCCTCTCGATCTCGTCCTCATCCCGAGGGCGACCCTACGCGCGTGGATCGTCCTGTTAGCCTCTCGACACTTCTCCGTTTCATCGACACGTCAAGAAATGAAACTCCGATCGAAAGGAAGTTCGTCGCACTATCGCCCTCCCTCCAAAAGAAGCATGAAGATGCAATCGCCGCTTTCCACCCGCCTCCGAACTTGGCGTCGGCGGAAACATCGGACAATAGCTCATCGAATAATCCGAAGCATTCCGAGGGAACACCAAGCAACGCGACTTCGCCAGAGACACATACAGCCAAGAATGGGATCTTTGACGGTGCTGCGAGCGTCATTCGAAGCCTTTGGAATAGGATTTCCGGTATCTCGTCGCCAAATTCTCTTTCCTCGACTACGTCAACGTCGGCTACTCGTCAGCACGACACCGGGGGCGACACTCCCGCAACACGCACGAGCAATCAGCCAACTCGCACATTTGTGCAGCAGCCTGCCAAACACGGGAGTCATCAAAAGAGCGAGTCTAAATCCCAGCCAAAAATCGCATCGAAATCGGCAGGCCCGGCGGCGCCAAAGATCGAGACGGGCGGTAACATTCCTCCCCCGCGGACAACAACACCAAGCTGCAAAGGCGACATCGCGGAAACACTACAAATGCGGCGCCGGAAGGAGCTCGGTTTGGAGAGGTAGCCGGAGTTACCGCAGCCTAAACGAAGAGCAGTGGGGAGGGGTGAGCAAAGCTCTGCAACAGAAGGCTACAAAACTTCGTCCTATGGGAAAGCATAGCACTTATATAAAATATCCTATAAATTTAGTGTATTCCGGTTTTTTCTTCCGCCGCGCCGGATTTTAAGACGCCGGCCCCATTCTCGGCTTGTGAAGCTCGTACGCACCAAGCCAAGTGAGATTGATATCTCACACAACCACCTAAGCCCTGTCGAAGGACTTTGGAAGGCATCGACTTGTGCCAAAGCGCAGGCAGCTAAGACCTTACCCAATCCAAAGAAACAAAGCTATCTAGACACCTCCGTCGCTCGAACTGCGACAAGCTCAGGTCCGGTAACTCTTCAGTCGAAAAATCTTCGACCGGACGCCCCTCTAAATCGTGTCGTCGAGGAGGTCGATCTTTTTCATCTCTACAAAATTCTTCTCGCTTCAAAGCACGCGCGTCCGGCGATCCGTCGATCACAGTTACACACCACCAAGCAAACTCCCCCAACCGATCAAGCGCCTATTCTGACAACCACGGAAGCGGCTCAAATTTTCAAAGTCAGCTCAAAAACCTTTTTGCAGCGCTACGCCCCTATGCTGCATCCCATACCATCAGCAAATCGCAGCAGCCGGCGCCGCCATCTTCGCTGGTCACGATTTGAAATCGAACGATTGGCGCGAGGACAGGTCGCCTCTGAGTTCGAGTCAGGGGCACCCAACGATGACCTCACCTTCGTCCGACGCGCACTGGAAAAGCGTCTTGAGTGATCCGTTCGAACGCGTCGATCGCCGCCTCGGCGAGCTCCTTCGTCCGAACGATGTATTCGTCGAGAATTTTCTGGGTCACGGCAATCGAGTGCCCGGAGAGGCCAGCAATTCGCGGGGCACTGACACCGGCCTCGGCTAACCAAACCATGCCGCTGCGCCGCAGGGCATGGAAGTTGAGGCTGCGGATGTTTGCCGCCTCCAGCCAAGTCCGGAATTTCCGACTGAAGTTCCGATCGTCGAACATCCCCTCGCTCTTCGTTTTCACAAGCGGGCGCTTCTCTCCCGGATTGATCTTCTGGCGCTCGATTTCGGCCCGGAGGAGCTTATGGACAGGGAACTCGACGTCGGCCCAGGTCTTTTCTTGCTTGAGCTTCATCCACCAACGTCCGTGATTATCGACACGAATTTTATCGCCGGTAATCCTTAAAATGTCACCCCGCCGCTGCAGCGTGAAAAGCGCCAGCAAAAATGCGAGACGCATATCGTCCGGAACGCCTTCCGTCCGAGTAGCCTTATGCGTGACCAAGGCCGGGTTTCCGCCGACATTGACTTCGCGCGTGGCGGTCAGAAAGGCTTCAACGTGATTGCGCCGCCAGATTGGCTTTGCCTTTTTGCTATGCCACCCCTTCGCAAACGAGCCGGGTGCCGTAAACGGGTTCACGACTTCGATATGGCCGTTCTGGACCGCCCAGTTCCATAGGCGCGAATAGCATTTGAAGCGGTTCCGGGCCGATCCCGACCCGTGCTTGGCAATCAGGGTCGCTTTGAACTTGCTGGCCATCGCACGGGAGAACATCTTTGGTGCCCAGTCACCGACCCGCTCCTCAAGGTCCGTCAAGAAAGGGAGCCAGAGCGTCTTTGTCCCCTCGGCAAGCCCGACATACTCTGGCGAGACCTTGAATTTGGCGATGACGTCGCTCAGCGCCCCGGCCTGCCGGCGCCGCGGTTCGGGTCCAGCGAGCATTTCGATCTCGGCCGCGCGAGCGACCGCGCGGGCCCGATCCGAGCCAAGGGCAAGCTTCGTAGCTCGATGGTAATAGAAGGTCTTCACCGTCCCGTCGGCGAGCGTCTTCGAGACAATCTTGATTCCAGGCAATACGGGCAACATCGCGCTTTTGGGCATCCAGCCAACCTCCAACGGCAAGTCCGTTGGAAACTGAGTGGAAACTACGTGGAAACCAGACGCAAGCCCGAAAACGTCGAAACCCGCTAGACCATTGATCTAGCGGGCTTCTTTGTTGGTCGGAGCGGCGGGATTCGAACCCACGACCCCCAGTCCCCCAGACTGATGCGCTACCGGGCTGCGCTACGCTCCGTCATTGATCCGGCCTCAACCGTTCCTGCGCGCAAGATCGTCTTTGGGGCGAAGACAGGCACGAACGGGCGCGGACTATGCCGCACCCGCCCGCCAGTTTCAACGCTCGCTTTGCTGATCGAGGCCAAAGCGCCAAAGCGGCAGCTTCAACCCGGCAGGAATTGCCGGGAGGCATGTTCGAAAGCTTCCGGATTTTTCCTAACCATATGAATTAACTTGATTAATTAGCTGGCACGGCGGCTGCAATCCTCTTCGTTGTCCCCGCAATGGGACCTGTGCCAACCGCCCCTCTGCCCAACGGACCCGAACGATGGAAAACCCTTCTTATCTCGCCCTGTCGCATCAAAGCGCCTTGCGTCGCCAGATGGAGACGGTTGCCAACAATCTGGCGAACACCAACACCACGGGCTTTCGCGGCGAGCGGCTGCTGTTCGCACAGTATCTGACGCCCAAGGCCGGCAATCCCGGCATCGGCGGCGACGGCGCGCAGAAACTCGCTTTCGTCGAGGGTATCGGCACCTACCGCGACACGCGGCCGGGCCAGGCGATCAAGACCGACGCCCCGCTCGACATGATGATCAACGGCAACGCCTATTTCGTCGTCGAGACGCCGGTCGGCCCGCGCTACACGCGCGACGGCAATTTCCGCCTCGACAGCACCGGGCGCATCGTCAACACGGAAGGCTTTGCGCTGCTCGACCGCAACAACCGCCCGATCGCGGTCAATCCCAACGAGCCCAGCATCGAAATCACGAAGCAGGGCGACGTCATCAACGGCGCCAACAATGTCGGCCGCGTGAATCTGGTGTCGTTCGTCGACGACCAGGCGCTCACGCGCCTCGGCGGCGGGCTCTATGCCAGCACGCAAGACCCCGTCCCGGCCGATGCACGCGCCGAAATCCACCAGGGCATTCTCGAAGGCTCGAACGTCGTATCAGTGACCGAGCTCACCCAGATGCTCGACATCACCCGCCGCTACGAAAGCGCCCAACGAATCATCGACAGCGAACACGACCGCGCCCGCCGGGCGATCGACCGCCTCGCCCGCGTCGCTTGAAACTTTTGACCAGGAGATAGACCCATGCGCTCCCTCAACACCGCCGCGACCGGCATGCTGGCCCAGCAGCTGAACGTCGAAGTCATCTCGAACAACATCGCCAACCTCAACACGACCGGCTTCAAACGCCAGCGCGCGGAGTTCCAGGACCTGCTCTACCAGGCCCAACGCCGCGCCGGCACGGCGGCGTCCGACGCCGGCGGCACGGTGCCTGCGGGCATCCAGATCGGCCTCGGCGTCAAGCCCACGGCCGTCTACCGCATCCACGAGCAAGGCTCGCTGCTCAAGACCGACAACTCGCTCGATCTTGCGATCCAGGGCCGCGGCTTCTTCCAGGTGACGCTGCCGACCGGCGAAACCGCCTACACGCGCGCCGGCTCCTTCCAGCTCAACAACCAGGGCTCGATCGTGACGGCCGACGGTTTCGCGGTGGTCGGCCCCGGCCAGGTGCCGAACAACGCCACGAGCATTTCGGTCAACCAGTCGGGCCAGGTGTTCGTCCAGATCCCGGGCCAGACGGCCTTGCAGCAGGTCGGCCAGTTCACGATGGCCGCCTTCATCAACGAAGCGGGCCTGATCCCGATCGGCAACACGAACTTCCTGACGAGTGCGGCCTCGGGCGACGCGATCGGCGGCACGGCCGGCACGGCCGGTTTCGGCACGCTGCAGCAGGGTTTCGTCGAAGGCTCGAACGTCAACTCGGTCAACGAGATCACCTCGCTCATCACGGCGCAGCGCGCGTACGAGATGAACTCGAAGATCATCCAGGCCTCCGACCAGATGCTGAACACCGTCAACCAGATGCGCTGATCCAGTCTGAAGGATACCGACCATGACCCGCTTCGCCCTTCTCCTTGCCGCCGCCGTCGCGACCCTAGCGCCGGCAGCATTCGCCCCGGCCGCCCACGCGCAAACGCTGCGCAGCGACCTTGTCGTCGTCGAAGGCGATCTCGTGCGCCTCTCGGACCTGTTCGACGGCGTGAACAGCGACCGCGCCGTGCTGCGCGCGCCCGCGCCCGGCCGCCGCGTCGCGGTCGAAATCGCCCAGCTCATGGAAATCGCGCGCGTCAACAATCTTGCCTGGCGCCCGCAGACGCGCTTCGACCGCGTGCTTGTCGAACGCATGGGCCGCACGCTTGAGTCGGCCGACATCGTGCCGGTGCTGCGCCAAGCGCTGCTCGCCGAAGGCATGCGTGCCAGCGACGAAATCGATTTCGGCGGCCGCGCCCCCAGCGTTTCGCTGCCGATCGAAGCGCCCGCCGACCTCGAAGTTCGCCAACTCCAGTTCGACCGCGCCAACGGCCGCTTCACGGCAACGCTGATCGCCGGCGGCAGCCATGTCGGCGCCCAGCGCCTCACGCTGCAGGGCCGCGTGATGACCACGGCCCGCCTGCCGGTCTTGCGCCGTGCGATCGGGGCGGGCGAAACGATCCGTTCGGCCGACGTCGAAATGGTGCAGGTGCGCGAAGACGCAACACGGCGCGACGTGATCGCAAGTGCCGACAAGCTGATCGGCCAGGTCGCCCGCCAGCGCCTGCGCGAACGTGAGCCGGTGCGCGAAACCGACGTGCGCGCTGCAACTCTCGTGGCCCGCAATGCCAACGTCACCGTGCTGCTGCAAATGGGCAGTCTGAGCCTCAGCGTTCAGGGCCGTGCGGTCGAAGAAGGTGCGCGCGGCGACACGATCCGCGTTCTCAACACCACCTCTAACCGCCAGATCGAAGGCGTCGTCGTCGGCCCCGACACAGTCGCCGTGCCGATGTCGCCGCGCCTGGCCGCCCTCAAGCCCTAACCCCTTTTCGCCTCTTGCTCGTTTGACCGGAGACCCGCCATGAAACCCTTCTTCCGCCTTGCCTTCGTCGTGTGTGCTGCCGCGAGCCTTGCGGCCTGCGGCAACACGCTCTCGCGCCTCTCGGAAATGGGCCAGGGCCCTGCCCTTACCCCCATCAAGAACCCGGCCGATACCAACCCGCGCATCACGATGCCGTCCCCGCCGCGCGCCGAAGGCGAGGGCCAGAACAACGCCTCGCTGTGGCGCACAGGTGCCCGCCAGTTCTTCAAGGACAACCGCGCCAACCAGGTTGGCGATATCGTGACCGTAATCGTCAGCATCGCGGACACGGCCGACTTCAGCAATACGACGACGCGCGGCCGCACCAACACGGAAGGCGCCGACGTGTCCTCGCAGTTCCTGGGCTACAGCACGACCGATCTGCTGTCGCGCCTGCCCGGCGCCAACAACAACACCTCGAGCAACAACGCGACCGGCAATACGGTTTCGCTGGGCGGCTTGAGCTCGACCACATCGAACAACGGTACGGGCCGCATCCAGCGCTCGGAAACATTGAACTTGCGGGTTGCGGCCGTCGTGACCCAAGTGCTGCCCAACGGCAATTTCGTCGTCAACGGCTCGCAAGAAGTGCGGGTCAATTTCGAGGCCCGCGTGCTGCAGCTCGCGGGCGTCATCCGGCCGCAGGACATCACCTCGGTCAATACGATCCGCCAAGACCAGTTGGCCGAAGCCCGCATCGCCTACGGCGGCAAGGGCCAGATCACCGACTTCCAGCAGCCGCGTTGGGGGCAGCAACTATTCGATATCGTCTCGCCGTTCTAAAGACTTGCTCCCTCCTGCAGACGAAAAACCCCCGCCAGAAAGGCGGGGGTTTTTTGGTTTTGTCGGTTGTGCGCGATTGACTTTCGCAATTTGCTTCGCGAAATTGAAACCATGGACAAACGGGACTTGGCATTGCTCGAAGCGCTGCAAGCCGATGCGCGCGCTTCGCTCGCCGAACTGGGGCGGCGCATCGGCCTGTCGATTTCGGCCACCAACGAGCGGATCCGCAAGCTTGTAGCCACGCGCATGATTCGCAGCTGGACCGTGCGCGTCGATGCCGCCCGTTTGGGCTATCCGATTCTGGCTTTTGCCGAGATCACGCTCGAGAGCGCGCTCGACGAGACATTGTTTCTGGCTGCCGTCATGGTGCGGCCCGAAGTGCAGGAATGCTACCCGCTGGCGTCCGACCGGCGCTATATGCTGAAGCTGCGCGCGCGCGACAAGGCCGAGATCGAAGCGCTCGCCGACGATTTCCTGCGTCGCATTCCGGGCGTTTCTGCCGTGCGGCTCGAGCGCGTGCGCACGATCGCCAAAGACGGCGAATACATCCCCTGCCTGCCCGCCGAGGCGGCCGCCGACCTGCGTACGGTCGGCTAGCCCGGCCCCCTAAATCGGCGTCAGTCTTCGCGCTGCATGCGCTCCATACGCTCGTGGCGTTCCTGCGCTTCGATCGACAGGGTAGCGATCGGGCGCGCGTCGAGCCGCTTGATGCCGATGGGCTCGCCCGTCTCTTCGCAATAGCCGTAGCTGCCGTCGTCGAGCCGGCGCAGGGCCGCGTCGATCTTGCCGATCAGCTTGCGTTCGCGGTCGCGCGTGCGCAGTTCCGTGAAACGGTCGGTTTCGGTCGAGGCCCGGTCGGTCACGTCGGCCTCGGGCACCGTTTCTTCCTGCAGATGCTGCAGCGTCTCGGTCGAGTCCTTGAGCAGATCGGCCCGCCAGCTCAGCAGCTTCTGGCGGAAATACTCCCGCATCAGCGGGTTCATGAACTCTTCGTTGTCCGAAGGGCGGTAGTCTGGTGGCAACAAAGGATAGGTCATGGCGCCCCCGTTCGAACTCCCTGATGTCTTGGAAGAACTGGCTTTGTTTATCGACACGGCTTGTATCCGAGTACCCTAGTCGAAATCAAGCGCGACGCGCGAATCGCAGTCGCCTTGGTCTTGCGGGCAAGCACATACCGTGCCGAAAGCGAAAAGCCATGTGAAATTTCAGCGAAGGCTTTCGAGCTTGGCGAGTTCGACCGCCGCGCGCAGCTCGATATCGCCCAAAATGGCGCGCAATTCGGGGTCCGCGCCCACTTCCTGGCGCGCGCGTACCAGTTTGGCCAGATCCATGAGATCGGCGCGCGACATCGAGCCGGTCAGCAGGCCCTGGCGCAGCGCATCGAGCTTGTCGAGCATGTCGTCGGCGCGCTGGAGGGCGCGCTTGTTGGCGGGTTTGTTGGCCGAGTCCTCGACCTCTTGCGCCCCGAAAACAGCGCCCACGCCGTAGGCAGCCGTCGGCCCGCCGACGGATTCGGCCCCACGCTCGGCCGCTTCCAGCAATTTGGAAAAGTCGCTGCCTTTGCCCGCACTTGGCTTGACGGCCGATTTGGGGCCGCCAACATTGCGAGGACCGCCGGTATCGCCGACCTTCATGGCGCCATCTCCTTGGGCTTTCAGGGGAGAAGATGCGGGCGAAGCGATTTTTCCGCAATCGGCAATTTCTGCCGGGCCAAAACGTTGTTTTGCCGAGCCAAGCTGCCAGCCGCTAACAACAAGCTATTGAAAATAAACGATTTAGAGACTGGCACGTGTCTCGCAAAGCTTGACGCGGACCTCTCCAGTTGCGGGAAAAACGACCATGGCCAACCGACCCACCAAGCTGATTTTTGCGTTCCTCGGCGCTGTTTTGTGCGCAAGCCCGGTTCTGCTGCCCGCCGACGCCGCAGCCCAGGGCCGCGTGCGCATCAAGGACATCGCGGATTTCGAGGGCGTGCGCCAAAACATGCTCGTCGGTTACGGCCTTGTGGTCGGCCTTAACGGCACGGGCGACACCATCGCCAACGCGCCCTTCACCCAACAGTCGATCATCGGCATGCTCGAGCGCATGGGTGTCAACACCCGCGACATTTCGAGCACCTTGCGCACCAAAAACGTCGCGGCCGTGATGGTCACGGGCACCCTGCCCGCTTTCGGCCGCACCGGGACCCGCATGGACGTGAGTATCGGGGCCCTTGGCGATGCCACCAACCTGATGGGCGGCACGCTGCTCGTCACCCCGATGCTGGGCGCCGATGGCGAAGTCTATGCCGTTGCCCAAGGCCCCGTCGCGATTTCGGGCTTTGCCGCTTCCGGTGCCGGCCAGTCGGTCACGCGCGGCACACCCACCGGCGGCCGTGTGGCCAACGGTGCGATCATCGAGCGCGAAGTCACGTTCGAACTTTCCTCGCTCGAGGTCGTGAACGTGACCTTGCGCAATCCCGATTTCACGACCGCCCGGCGCATCGCCCAGGCGATCAGCGCCTTTGCGGGCGTGCCGGTGGCACGCGCGCGCGATCCGGGCACGGTGCTCGTGATGGCGCCGCCCAACCGGCGCAACGACATGATCGGCTTCCTCACCGACATCGAACAGCTGCAGATCCAGCCCGACCAGATGGCCCGCGTCGTGATCGACGAAAAGTCCGGCACCATCGTGATGGGCGAGAATGTGCGCATCTCGACCGTGGCGATCGCCCAGGGCAACTTGACAATCCGCATCACCGAGACGCCGCAGGTGAGCCAGCCCAATCCCTTCTCGAGCACCGGCACCACCACGACCGTGAACCGCACCGACATCCAGGTCGACGAAGGGACCGGCCGCAATCTTGCCGTCCTGCCCGGCAGCGTGACCTTGCAGGAGCTCGTGAACGGCCTCAATGCGCTGGGCATTACGCCGCGCGACATGATCACGATCCTGCAGGCGATCAAAGCCGCAGGCGCCCTCCAAGCCGAAATCTCGGTGCTGTGATGGCGGGCTCGATCTCCAGCCCCGGCCTGTCGCAAGGCAACGCAGCCGGTGCCCTCGACCTCGCGAAGAGTGCGGCCTTCAAGCCCCTCAAGGCACCCGCCGCCGGCAAGACGCTCGACCCCAAAGACATCAAGCGCACTGCCGACGATTTCGAAACCCTGTTTCTCGAACAGATGTTCAACCACATGTTCAGCACGGTCGGGGTCGACAAGACCACCGGCGGCGGCCAGGGCGAAGAGACCGTCCGCTCGCTGCTGGTCAACGCCTACGCCAAGAACGTCGTCAAAGCGGGCGGCGTGGGCCTGAGCTCGTCGATCGCGCGCGACATTCTCAAAATCCAGGAGCAAGCCAATGCAGCCGCACAACAGTGATTCCACGCCAACGAGTGCGGCCAATGTCCGCGTCCAGATCGACACGCTGGTCAAGATCTCGGCCAATCTCGTGCATCTGTTGGAGCGCGAAACCGCTCTGCTGCTCGACATGAAGACCCAGGAAGTGGGCGAGCTGCAGACGCAGAAGAGCGAGCTGTGCCGCCTCTATGCGTTGAGCGTGCGCCAGCTGCGCGAGAATCCGGCGGCCCTCAAAAGCGCGCTCCCGGTCGTGCAGAGCGAAATCGAAGCCGCCCTCATGCGCGTGCACGAAGTGGCCATGCGCAACCAACGCGCCATCCAGTCGGCGCGCAAGGTCAACGAGGGCGTGATGAAGGCGATCGCCGAAGTGTGGAACGCCGACCGCTCGGCCGCCGCCGGCTACACGCGCAAAGGCATGAAGCCGCAGGCCAACACCAAAAAACCCGGCTTCTCGTATGCGCCCGTCGCGTACGACGAACGCTGCTGATCCTCGCCGCCATTTGAATATAGCGAGCGCCGGTCCGAGAACCGCCGGCATACGGGCGAGAACGCCCCCTCCGTCCTGCCGTAGCGCTGTCGATGGTTGTACTGTCTGTTCATGTTAAACATGTATTTTGCGGTTAAGCTCAGTAAAATATGGGCTTTCTTGCATTCATATCCCATCTTGACTTGAATTTGCCGCAAAGTTCCGCGATACAAACTTCCGGATTGACCGGCGATGCAAAACGTCGCCGAAGAGCCATCCGCGCAAAGAGAGCAAAGGTCGTCAAGCGGACGACCGCAACAGGGAAACCCAGGAGAGCCCCCCTCATGATTCGCCGCAAATTTCTTGCCGTCGGTGCCGCCGGCGTCGCCACCGCCGGTCTTGCCGCACCGGCCATCAGCCAAGGCCGCATGGAATGGCGCATGGTCACCTCGTGGCCGAAGAACCTGCCCGGCGTGGGCACGGGCGTCGAGCGCCTGGCTGCGCGCATCGGCGAAATGTCGGGCGGCCGCCTGACGGTTCGCGTGTTTGCGGCGGGCGAACTTGTCCCCGCGCTGCAGTGCTTGCAGGCGGTGCGCGACGGCACGGCCGAAATGGGCCACGACGCGTCGTACTACCATATCGGCGTGCACCCGGCGTTCCAGTTCTTCACTTGCGTGCCGTTCGGCTTCATGGCGACCGAGCAGTCGGCGTGGCTCAACTACGGCGGCGGCCAGCAGCTGTGGGACGAGCACGCGGCCAACTACAACGTCAAAGCCTTCCCGGCCGGCAACACGAACACCCAGGCCTTCGGCTGGTACCGCAAGGAACTGACGGGCTTGGAAAGCTTCCGCGGCCTCAAGATCCGCATGCCCGGCTGGGGCGGCCAGATCATGACGCGCCTCGGCGCCCAGCAGGTGGCCCTGCCCGGCGGCGAAATCTTCGCGGCCCTGCAGTCCGGCTCGGTCGATGCGGCCGAATGGATCGGCCCCTACAACGACCTCGCCATGGGTCTGCACCAGGTTGCCAAGCTGTGCTACGGCCCGGGCTGGCACGAGCCGGGTTCGAACCTGCAGCTCATGGTTTCGAAGTCGCGCTTCGACGCCCTGCCCGCCGACTTGAAGGCGATCGTCACGTTCGCCGCCCAGTCGATGGACATGGACATGACGACCGAATACATGGCGCGCTCGGGCGAAGCCATGGAAACGCTGCGCACACGCCACGGCGTGCGCTTCCTGAACCTGCCCGGCGCGATCATCGACGGTTGCGGTACGGCGGCCGGCGAGTTCCTCACCGAAGTGCGCGATCGCGGCGACGCGATGACGAAGAAGCTGTTCGACTCGTACCTCAAGTTCCGCACGCAGGTGATGCCCTACACCCGCTGGAACGACGGCGCGCTGCTCAATGCCCGCGTCCGCGCGTTCAAGTATCTCACGTAATCCGCAAGCCCAGCCCCTTCGGGCAAACGGAAAACCCCGCGAGCAGCAAGCTCGCGGGGTTTTTTGTTGGGTGCTTTATCGCGACGGGCCTCAGCCCGCTTCTTCTTCGATCGGCGGATCGCCCGGCGAATCCGCGTCCGGATCCTCAAGGAAGTCGGTTGGCATCGAAGGTTGGTTCTCGAGCGTGGGCGCATCCTGCCCATAGATGAGATCGGGCAGCCACGTCGCGAGTTCGGGAAACTCCCACAGCAGCGCCATGACAAAGATCTGGATCGCGACGAACGGGATAATGCCCTTGTAGATGATTTGCGTCGTGATCGAGGGCGGGGCCACGCCGCGCAGATAGAACAGCGCGAAGCCGAAGGGCGGCGTCAGGAACGAGGTCTGCAGATTGACCCCCATCAGCACGCCGAGCCACACCGGATCGAAACCCATCTTCAACAGGATCGGGCCCGCGATCGGCACGGTGATGAAGATGATCTCGAACGTGTCGAGGAAGAAGCCGAGCGCGAACATCAGCGCCATAACCACGAGCAGCGCCGCATCCTTGCCGCCCGGCATGTTCGACAGCGTGTCGTGCACGAGATATTCGCCGCCAAGCCCGCGGAACACGAGGCTGAAGATCGATGCCCCGATCAGGATCACGAAAACCATCGACGAGATCGTCATGGTCGAGCGCGACACCTCGGTCAGCACGCCGACATATTCGCGGCGAGCCGCCCCGATCGCGAGCAGATAGAGGCTGCCGATCACCAGCACCACGACGAGGGCCGTGAGCAAGCCCGTGGCCCCGTAGGCATAGCCGACCGCACCCAAGAACAGGATGAAAGCGACCCAGAACACGGCGAGCTGCTTTTCGAGCGCCACGCGGTCTTCCGACGTCGCCAGACGGTCGGCGACCATTTTGACGACGGTGAGGAACACCGCCCCCAGCGAGCCGACCGAGGCCGATTCCGTCGGTGTCGCAACGCCTGCGAGGATCGAGCCCAGCACCGCCACGATCAGGAAGATCGGCGGCACCAGCGCGATTACGACGCGCCGCCCGAGGCCGGCACGCTCTTCGTCGGTCATCTTCAAGGGCGGGCACGATTCCGGGTCCGACACCGAGCGATAGAACACCCAGCACGCATAGAGGAACGACAGCATCAGGCCGGGGATGAAGGCGCCCGCGAACAGGTCGCCGACCGACACCGAATCGGGCGAGAAATTGCCGAGCGACAGCTGCGCCTGCTGGTTCGCACCCTGCAAAATGTCGCCGAGGAAGATCAGCACGGTCGACGGCGGAATGATCTGCCCGAGCGTGCCGGACGCGCAGATGATGCCGGTCGCAAGCTTGGGATCGTACCCTGCGCGCATCATGGCGGGCAGCGACAGCAGGCCCATGGTCACGACGGTCGCACCCACGATGCCGGTCGAAGCCGCAAGCAGCGTGCCCACGATGATGACCGAATAGCCAAGGCCGCCGCGCACGCCGCCGAAGAGCTGGCCCATCGTCGTCAGCAGCACTTCGGCGATGCGGCTGCGTTCGAGCATCACGCCCATGAACACGAACAAGGGGACGGCAACGAGAATCTCGTTGTTCATGACGCCCCAGATGCGCGTCGGGATCGCGGTCAGGAAGTTGGGATCGAACGTGCCCAACAGCCAGCCGATGCCGCCGAAGGCAAGCGCAATGCCGCCCAGCGAAAACGCCACCGGATAGCCCAGCATCAGCAGTGCCACGATCGTCACGAACATCGCGACGGACAGCAACTCTCCCAGCAGATGGCTTTCAGCGCCCATTTTGTCGATCCGGTTCGGCTATGTTTGGGGGGATGAACGGACTCAGTGGCTGGTCTTACTCGGCGCGAATTCGCTGCGCCCATTCAAGAACAGCAACGCGCGCGCGACTCCTGCGAGGCCTTGCGCCCCCACCAGCACGCAGAACAGCACGAGCGTCGATTTGAGAAGCCACACATTCTGGATGCCGTCGGGCTGCTGCGAGCCTTCGCGGCCCACGAACGACGTCACGAAAAACGGCCAGGCTTTGTCGAACATGACCCACAGGAACGGCATCATGAACGCAAGCGTGCCGAAGATTTCGACGCGCGCTTGGTTGCGGGCCGTCATGCGCGCATAGAAAATATCGACGCGCACATGGCCGCCATGCAGCAGCGTGTAGCCCGCCCCGACCAGGAACACGATCGCGTGCTGCCAGACATAGGCTTCCTGCATCCAGATGAAGCCGCTGTCGAGCGCGTAGCGGAAATACACGGTCGCAAAGCAGGTGACGACCGTGCCGAAAGTCAGCCACGCCACGACCTTCCCGATCGCCGAGTTCGTCGCGTCGACAATGCGGATATAGGATTCGAGAAAGCCCATCGACGTGCTAGCTCCACCCTGTCAGGCCCGCAAAGGCGGGCTTTTTTGGATCCGTTCGAGACGGTCGAAGCGGCCAACAAAAAAGGCGCTCCGGCCGAGACCGAAACGCCTTATAGGGCGGCGCTACAGCACCGATCAAGCCCTAAAGCTTTTGTTATTTCACAGACTTTTGTGAGACAACTCGCGAAGCAGCAGCGACGATCGCAACCGCAAGTGCGGCTTTGACTACCGCCCCTGCAACAAACGGCATCAGGCCGAACGCGAGCGCCTTCTCGAAGCCAACGAACGTCGCGAGCCACGCAACGCCGGGCACAAACAGCAGGACCGAGCCCACGACCATCGCCGCCGCCGTGCCCACCAGGGTTCGGCCCCAGCCGCGCTCGGCGAGCCAACCCATCACGCCGGCGACGAGCACGAAGCCGAACAGGAAGCCGCCCGTCGTGCCGACCATATAGGCAAGGCCGATGCCCTTTTCGGGCGTGCCCGCAAAGACTGGAAGGCCGACAGCCCCCTGGAACAGATAGAGCGCCACGGTCGCCGCGCCGAGGCGCGAACCGTAGGCAAAGCCGATCAGCATCACGACCATCGACTGCATCGTCATGGGAACAGGCCACATCGGCACCTGCGCTTTGGCCGACGCCCACAGCAAGCCAGAGCCGAGAACGGCCAGCAACACGGCGCGCGCTGTGCTGCGCTGACCCGCAGGCCACAAGGTTTCGATCAAGGTCGGATGGGTGTTCATTGTGCGGATCTCCAATGTCGGGATTCAAGGCTTAGCGCGCAGCCCCGGCACTTGCAAGCAGGTGCGTCGGTAGTTCGTAGGGCTGGCGCCGAACACGGCGCGGAAGCGGGCATTGAAGGTCGACAGGTCGCCGAAGCCCGCTTCGAACGCGATCGCCGAAACGCTCTCGGCCGACTGCGCCAGACGCCTTGCCGCACGCCGCAGCCGCTGGGCCAGCACATACTGGTGCGGTGTCGTCCCCACGATCTGCCGGAACATGCGCAGGAAATGGTACTTGCTTGTCGCCGCAGTACTTGCGAGCGCATCGAGGCTCAACGCTTCCTCGAGATGCGCTTCGATATGGCGCAAGGCCGCACCGATGCGGCGCTCGTCGCGCGCCGACGGATGCAGCGCGTTGAGCGCCATCCCCGATGCGGCAGCAATCGCGTCTTCGGCGAGGCCATAGGCAAACCCATCGAGCGCCAGCGGATCCGCCTTTGCGGCAAAATTTTCGATGCGCGCCAAAAGCGGCAGACGGCCGCTGAAAGCGGGCAGCATCGCAACCGGAAAGCGGAAGCGCCCTCGGCGCGCAACGCTCGCCGCCACCTCTTCGAACGCATCTTGTGCGATCTGGAATGAGATGCAGCGGTCGCCCGCACTGTGGTCGTGGCCGCATTCGAAGCCGGCTCCGGCATTGCCGAGCAGCAACGCGCCCGGATGCAGCGTCGCGCGACCGACGGCACTTCGGTAGTTGAACGTGCCTTCGACCACGGCGGAGATGGACATGTCGCCGTGGCGTTCTTCGAAGGCGCGGTCGCCGGGCCCCGCCGTGCACACGAACTCGCTCAAACGCCAGCAGCAGCCGGAAGCCAGAACCCGGCTGCCGAACGGACGCGCTGCGAGATTCGGGGCGGAACTCGGATCGACAGTCGCCATGGTGCCGATTTTAGCAATTTTCCCCAAGCGCGCAAACGCGCGCAGGCGCCATATCCGCACCTCGACACCGCACAGGAGAAGACCAATGTTCGACCATATCTCGATCGGCGTTCGCGACATCGCGAAAGCCAAAAAATTCTACGATGCGTGCCTGAAGCCGCTCGGCTACGCGCGCTTGAGCACGGGCGAAACCTCGCTCGGCTACGGCAAAGAAACGGTCGCTTTGTGGATCGGCCTTGCGGCCCGCCCCGTCCCGGCCGACATGGAATCGGGTCTGCATTTCTGCTTCGCGGCCGCCACGCGCAAAAATGTGGATGCGTTCCACAAAGCGGCACTCGCCGCTGGCGGTGCGGACAACGGCAAACCCGGCCTCAGGGCCGACTACGACGCGAACTACTACGCGGCCTACATCTTCGATCCGGACGGTTACCGGATCGAAGCCTATTGCGGCACGCCGCAGTAGCGCCTAGCCGAACCTGAACCCCTTGGGCGGCAGCAGGCCCGCTTGGGCCCGCTTGCCGAGCCAATTCTTCGGCGCGTTCTCGCGCTCGTCCGAGCGCGCGAAGCCCATCGGCCAGCCCTTGGCCATCGTGAAGGTGCGGATATGGTAGAGCGAGCCGCCCTTGGCGTATTGCTGCAGGATCACGCCGCGGCCGCGCTCCATCTCGGGCAGTTCCGAAAGCGGGAACAGCAACAGCTTCTTGTTGCTGCCCTGCACCGCGAGCGTGTCGCCGTCGACCGTGCACATCGCCTTGGCTTCCGAGCCCTCGCCCAGATTGAGCACCTGCTTGCCCTGGCGCGTCTGCGCCACGCACGCGGCCTCGGGCACCACGAAGCCGCGCCCGTCTGACGACGCGACCACAAGCTTGCGGTCGGGCTTGTGGATGAAGACATTGATGACGTCGACGTCGTTGGCAAGCTCGAGCGTCACTTTGAGCGGCTCGCCGTCGCCGCGCCCGCGCGGCAGCTTGTCGCAGCCCAGCGTGTAGAAACGCCCGTTGGTCGCGAACACCATAAGCTTCTCGGTCGACTGCGTGCGGATCACGTAGCCTTCCTTGTCGCCGTCCTTGTAGCGGATTTCGCGCGCGGCCGTTTCGTCGAGATGGCCCTTGAAGGCGCGCACCCAGCCCTTGTCCGAGCACACGACCGTCAGGTCCTCGCGTTCGATGAGCGCATCGACGGGCACGATGAGATCGGCGGGCGCGTCGGCCACTTCCGTGCGCCGTTTGCCGAGCGGCGTGCGCGGGCCGAACTTGGTCTTGATGCCCTGCACTTCTTCGGCGATCGCCGCCCAGCGCTTGTCTTCGCTTTTCAGCAGGCTTTCGAGTTCTTTTTTCTCTTTCGTGAGGGAGTCGTTTTCCTTGCGGATCTCGAATTCCTCAAGCTTGCGCAGCGAGCGCAGCCGCATGTTCAAGATCGCCTCGGCCTGCACCTCGGTCAGATCCCACTTCTTGATCATGATCGGCTTGGGCTCGTCCTCGTTGCGGATGATTTTGATCACCGCATCGATATTGAGATAGGCCACAAGCAGGCCGCCGAGGATCTCGAGCCGGCGCGCGATCTGGTCGAGCCGGTGCAAGGCGCGGCGCTGCAGCACGACCTGGCGATGGTCGAGGAAGGCTTGCAGCACTTCCTTCAGATTCATCACGCGCGGCGTGCCCGTCGCGTCGAGCACGTTCATGTTCAGCGCGAAGCGCGTCTCGAGCTCGGTGTTGCGGAAAAGCGATTCCATCAGGAGCTTGGCGTCCACGAGCTTGGTCTTGGGCTCGAGCACCACGCGCACGTTTTCGTCCGACTCGTCGCGCACGTCGGCAAGCAGCATCAGGCGCTTGGCATGCAGCAATTCGGCGATCTTTTCGATCAGCTTCGATTTCTGCACCTGGTACGGAATTTCCGTGACCACGATCTGCCACATGCCGCGCGGCAGTTCTTCGACCGCCCATTTGGCGCGCAAGCGCAGGCTGCCGCGTCCGGTTTCGTACGCCGCCACGAGCGTTTCGCGGTTTTCCACGAGAATGCCGCCGGTCGGGAAATCCGGGCCCGGCATCAGATCCACGAGGGTCGCAACGCGCGCATTGGGCGTCTTGATCAGATGCAAAAGCGCGTTGCAGATTTCGACGATATTGTGCGGCGGCACGTTCGTCGCCATGCCGACCGCAATGCCGGCAGCCCCGTTCGCCAGCAGATTGGGGAAAGCGGCAGGAAGAACAAGCGGCTCTTCGCCTTCGCCGTCGTAGGTCGCGCGGAAATCGACGGCGTTTTCGTCGAGCCCGCGCAGCAATTCGGCCGCGACTTCCGTAAGTCGCGCCTCGGTGTAGCGCATGGCCGCTGCGTTGTCGCCGTCGATATTGCCGAAATTGCCTTGTCCATCCACGAGCGGATAGCGCTGCGCAAAATCCTGCGCCAGACGCACGAGCGCGTCGTAAACCGATTGGTCGCCGTGCGGATGGTATTTGCCGATCACGTCGCCGACGACGCGCGCGCACTTCTTGAATCCCGAAGCGGGATCGAGTTTCAACTGCTGCATCGCCCACAAGAGGCGGCGATGCACGGGCTTGAGGCCGTCGCGCACGTCGGGCAGCGAGCGCGCCATGATCGTGGACAGCGCATAGGCCAAATAGCGTTCGCCCAACGCGTCCTTGAGATCGACGGGGCGGATGTCGGCGGCAAAACTGGCGGTCATGTCGGATCGGTTCTCGTGGTTTCAGGCGGCAAAGACTTGCGCCAGCGCTCATAGAGCCGGACTCGGGGCGGGGGCAAGCCCTGCCCGTTCGGTGCCAGTGCATAGCGCAGCAGAAAATGGCCGGAAATCTCGAGTCCGGCCACCAAATCGGCGGTCGTGGCGGAGGCTTCGCCAAGCAAAAAAGCGGGCAATCGGAAGAGCTTGGCGGCGAGTTCCGCCCCTGCAGCACCCGAGACGGCGCGGCCCGTACGCGGGCTTACATAGCGCAGATCGGCAACCGCGCCGGTGACTGCACAGCGCGACAGATCGAGGCCGAATCCAAGCTCGGCCAGGCACCGGCACTCCCAGCGCACATAGGCCGCCGCCCAGTGGGGCGTTTCGAGCGCGCAAACAAAGCCGAGTGTGGCCGCATAGAGATCGGCATGCGCCTCGCGCTCGGGCAGCACCAGTTCGAGCAGCGACGTCGCCGCCGACAGCGCATCGAGCCGCTCTGCATCGTCGAGCAGCAAGGCACCCACGGTGCGCGCAAGCTCGGCGCTGTAATTGCCGAGATGCTCGGGCAAACGGGCGCGCCACGTCGCGCGCACGACATTGCCGATCTCGTAGAGGGCTGCCCCGCGCCCATGCCCGCCGCCGCGCGCAAGGCCCAAATGACGCCCGTAAGTCGGCGTGAACAACGTCA
This sequence comes from Magnetospirillum sp., assembly GCA_027532905.1. Taxonomy (NCBI): domain Bacteria; kingdom Pseudomonadati; phylum Pseudomonadota; class Alphaproteobacteria; order Rhodospirillales; family Rhodospirillaceae; genus Magnetospirillum; species Magnetospirillum sp. The sequence continues at coordinate 327,464 of JAPZUA010000002.1, read as the reverse complement.
CCACCGCCGCATGCTCGCCATGCACGCGCCGCCCCAGCACGATACCGTCGTCTGTCCATTCCATTTTCTAGACATGGGCCGATTCGGGCGGCATTGCAAAAGCGTCCGGTTTAGCGAAAACAAGTGCCGGCAGGACGCGCGCAAAGAAAACAGCCATTCGCGCGCACGCCCCGCCTTCGGGACGGGATTGCTTTCGCAACCCCGCCCCGAAGCTTCGGTCAGTTGCCCGTATAGGGCAGCGACGAATGGTGGACCACGATACGGAGCTTGCCCGAATCGTCCTTAACGAACATCCAGGTCTTGTCGACGGTCGTGACCTTGCCGTCCTTGCCGGTAATGTTCACGTTGCCCATGGTCGCTGCGGAGTCCCCGGCGATGAAGATCGCGCTGTTGGCGACGTCGCACCTGGTCCAGCCCTTCAGCGCGAAACCGGTATCCGCCGGGAAAGCGGAGTCGCCGCCGACAAAGTACGCGAGCGCGCCGGCGCGCGTCGTGCGGAACGTCTGCGGCGATACCGTCAGCGTCGGCTTGAAGAGGACCGTGCCCATCTGGTAGCCATACGCAGCGTCGATCACGCGCTCGGCGAGCGCTTTGGCTGCAGCCCGGCCCTGGGTCTCCCCGGTCTTGCTGATGTCGACGAGCGCGCCGCACCAGGCTCTCTGTGCTGCGAGCACTTCGGCTTCGGCAATGCCCCGGTTGACGGTCGCCGTTTGGGCGTTCGCTTCGCCGGCGGAAGAGACGGCAGCGAGCATGGCAGCGGCGAGAAGAGAATGGCGGATGGACATAGCATCTCCAGATTGGGGTTTGAGTTCGTCGTTTGCTCCGTGTCGAACTTGCGTTCGCCGGACAGCCCTTATCTAATGGGTCCGGCTGACGCCGCTCTGAACGGCAAATTACGGAAGCCTCACAGCAAGATGAACGCGCGATGAACGAGCTTCCCGGCCCCAGCCATTCGAGCACGTTCCGACGGCGAATCACGGTCGCATTGGCGACCCTTGCCGCTATCGCGTTCCTGCAAGGGGCATTCGCCGTCTGGGCGGTTGGGCTGGCGGAGCATCATGTCCTGCGCGGGCGGGTTGCAGCGGACATCAAGCAGAGCTTCACCGATCTGTGGCTGGACAAACAAAAGCTGCGAAGCTGGGCAGCGCAGAAACAGTTCGGCAGCGGCGCGCTGCCCGACCGGCGCGACGAGATCATCGCAAGCATGCAGAAGACGCTGGCGCATCTGAAAGCGCTCGATGCACAGGCCAGCTTGCTCGACGACGGGATCCCGGCCCGCCAAAGGCAGGCGGAACGCCGCAATGCGCTGGCGATCCTGTCCGCGAGCGTAGAACAGCTGGCGCGCGGCCTCGCGGGGCCAAACCCGCCCGCGGCAGCGCTCGACGCGACATCCGCATGGCGCATCGCCGACGATCTCTTCGACACCGCCGACGGACGCGACTTGCGGTCGCTGCTGCAGGAAAGCCTCGCGCGCGAACAGCTCTCCCTCGACGAAAAGCGAGCAGACACGGACCGCGCGCTGGCATGGCTGCGACGGCTTTGGATCGGGACGACCGCCGCCCTCATCTTCGCTGCATTTGTCCTTGCGGCCGTTTTCGCGCGCGCCTTGCGCAAGCCCCTCGCCGCACTGGCCGAGGGCGCCGAAGCCTTGCGCAGCGGCCGACTCTCGCACCGGATATCGCTCGACGTCTCCGACGAATTCGGCAGGGTCGCGCAGAGCATGAATGCCATGGCGGCGGAGCTTTCGGCCCATCGCGCGCGCGAGAACGAAGCGCGCGAGGCTCTTGAAGATCGCGTCGCGCGCCGCACGGCCGAACTCACGGTCGCGCTCGCCGCGCAAAGCGAAGCCGAGTCGCGGCGTCGCCAGCTGTTTGCGGACATCAGCCACGAGCTGCGAACGCCGACGACTGCGATTCGCGGCGAGGCGCAGATCGCGCTGCGCGGCGGCGCGAAGCCGACGAGCGAGTACCGAGAGTCTCTGCAGCGCGTCGAGGACTATTCGCGGCAGCTCGCCGCTAGCATCGACGACCTGCTGACGATGGCGCGCAGCGACATCGATTCGCTTTCGTTGCGCAGAGTTCCCGTAGACATCGACGACGTTCTGGAAGAGGTTTTTTGGCTCGGGCGGGCACTGGCGTTCGCGCGCGGAATCGACCTTGCGCGGGAACCGTGGCCGACCAGGATGACGATGCTCGGCGACGCGGAACGGCTGAAACAGCTGCTTCTCGTCCTTATCGACAATGCCGTCCGATACTCGCGGCCCGGCGGAACCGTCACTCTTTCGGCATGCCGCACGGAGCGCGGGGTTCCCTGGGCCGAATTGACCGTCAGCGACGACGGAATCGGCATCGACGAAAGCGAGTTGGCCAAAGTCTTCGATCGCGGCCATCGCGCGCTCAATGCCAAGACGCACTGCGCCGATGGAAGCGGTCTGGGTTTGCCTATCGCTCGGGTCCTTGCGCGCGGCCACGGCGGCGACATCGTGCTGAAGAGCGCTCTTAACTGCGGCACTTCCGCGATCGTGTCGCTGCCGCTCGCAATCGCGCAAGGCGGACGTCCCGCATGAAAATCCTTCTGATCGAAGACGACCGCAGGATTGCCGACTTTCTTCAGCGGGGACTGAGCGCAGAGAGCATGTCGGTTCGCGTCGCATGCACCGGTCGCGACGGAATCGAGTTGGCGCAGCAAGCCTGGCAGAGCTTCATGTCCGACGGGGAAAGCACAATACTTGTCCTCGATCTGATGCTTCCCGATCTGAGCGGCCTCGACGTTTGCCAAACGCTGCGCGCGCAGAACATCCAGCTTCCGATCCTCATGCTGACCGCCATGTCGACGGTCGAAGATCGGATTTCCGGCTTGCGGCTGGGCGCAGACGACTATCTGTGCAAACCGTTCGATTTCGACGAACTGCTCGCAAGGCTCCAGGCGCTCGGTCGGCGCGGCCGCGAAATCAAGAAGCCTGCAGAGACGATACTTCGCGTCGCCGACCTCCAACTCGACCGCACGACTATGAAGGCGAGCCGCGCAGGCCGGCCGATTTCCCTGACCGCAAAGGAATTGGCGCTTCTCGAACTCTTGATGAATTCGCCGGGCAAGCTTTTCAGCAGAGAACGCATCCTGTCGAACATATGGGGTTTGAACGAGGATCCTCTGACAAACGTCGTCGACGTCTATATTGGCCGCCTGCGCAGCAAAATCGACGAAGGACACGCGATCCGCCTTATCAAGACCCAGCGCGGGCTTGGGTATCGGCTCGAAGCCGAGGCATAGCGCTCGACACCAGCCGATTCGCCCTGAATTGCAAAACGTTGGGCTTTGCAAAACAGCCGGCGTTTGGCTATGCAACGCGCCATGTTCAAGGATTTCTCGACGCAAGCCATGACCATGGGGCTGCTCGCCGCGTTTGTCGGTTGTGCAAGTTCCTTTGCCGTCATCGTGCAGGGCCTCACGGCCGTGGGCGCTTCGCCCGCACAAGCCGCATCCGGCCTGCTCGCCGTCTCGCTCGCGATGGGGCTTGCCACCGTATGGACGAGTTTCTCGAGCCGCACGCCGGTTGCCATCGCGTGGTCCACGCCTGGTGCTGCGTTGCTCGCTACGTCCGGCGTTTTGTCTGGCGGCTTTGCCGCGGCGACCGGCGCATTTCTTGTTTGCGGCTTGCTGATCTTGGCCTGCGCCTATTGGCAACGCCTCGGAACCTGGGTGTCGGCGATCCCGGCCTCGCTTGCCAATGCGATGCTGGCGGGCATTCTGTTGGGCCTGTGCCTGGCACCGGTCAAGGCCGTGGCGCAATTGCCGTGGCAAGGTTTGGCGATCGTCGTGACGTGGGCGCTCGTCGCCAAGCTGAGCCGCCTTTATGCCGTACCGGCCGCCGTTGCCGTGACGGTCGCGATCATTTGGGCGCAAACACCTGCCGGCAATTTCGCGGCGATCAGCCTCGTACCGCAGATCGAATTCGGCATGCCCGTCTTCACGCTCGACGCCACGATCGGCATTGCGATCCCGCTTTTCATCGTCACGATGGCATCGCAGAACATTCCGGGCTTTGCCGTGCTGAAGGTGAACGGTTATACGCCCGCCCCTGCCCCCTTGTTCCGCCTCACAGGCCTCTTCACGATGGGGGCATCGTTTTTCGGCGGCCATGCGGTCAATCTCTCGGCGCTTACGGCGGCGATGTGCACCGGGCCCGACGCGCACCCCGATCCTGCGCGCCGCTATTGGGCGGCGGGCTTCTGCGGTATCGGCTATCTCGCCTTCGGCTTGCTGGCCGGGGCTGCAACCGCCTTCATCGCGGCCGCCCCGCCGGTGCTGATCCAGGCCGTGGCGGGCTTGGCATTGCTGGGCGCACTTGCCAGTGCCTTGCTGGGGGCCATGCAAGCGCCCGAAGATCGCGAAGCCGCGATCGTCACGTTCCTTGTGACCGCCTCGGGCGTTTCGTTCGGCGGGGTGAGCGGCGCTTTCTGGGGCTTGATCGCAGGCGGCGCGATCTACGCCCTCGCGCGCTGGAAGCGCGGCTGACGCACCGGATTGCCAGAACGCGCCTCGCGCGCTACGACTTCTCTATCGCGTCGAATTCGTCGCGAGACTGCGGGGATTCGATGGGGCGTACCGGTCGCTTTTTGGCATTGCTGTTGTTCGCGGTCGCCGCGTTTGCCGGCAGCGCGCAAGCACAGAACGACACGACGTTCGAAATCGTGAACCGCGCGCGTGTGCCAATCTTCGAGGTCTATGTCTCGCCATCGTCGCTCGACGATTGGGGGCAGGACGTGCTGCGCAACGACGTGATCCTGCCCGGTGCGCGCAAGACAGTGCGGCCGGCGGCCACCGACTGCGTCTTCGACGTGCGCATCGTCTATCGCGGCGGCCAAGCCGAAGAGCGGCGGCGCCAGAATCTCTGCCAATTGTCAGAAATGGCGTTCGACGGCGGTGCGCCTGCCGCCGCGGCACCGCAGACATCCGAACGCGGCGATCCGAGCTTCGAACTCGTCAACGCCTCTCGATCGACGATCACGCAGATCTACGCTTCCCTTTCGCGCGAACGCAATTGGGGCCAGGACCGGCTGGGCACCGACGTGTTGGGCGCGGGCCGCCGCTTCCAGGTGACGCTGCCCAACGGCGATTGCGTGTGGGACATCGCGGTCGTCTATGCCGACGACCGGCGCGAGGAAAAACAGTCCCTCAATTTGTGCAACGTGACCGAGCTTGCGTTCGACGCTTCGACCGCACGCGTGCGCGGTGCCGCCCCGCCGGCCGCGCGCGGCAATGCCCAGGCGGCCACGGGCGATCCGAGTTTTGCGCTGGTCAACCGCTCGCCGCGCACAATCGCACAGCTCTACGTGTCGCGCGCGACCGAAACCGATTGGGGCCGCGACCGTCTCGGCGACAATGTGCTCGCCGCCGGCCGGCGCTTCGACGTACCCCTGCCGCAAGGCCCCTGCCAGTGGGACATCGCGGTCGTCTACGACGACGACCGGCGCGAAGAACGGCGCAGCCAGGATCTGTGCGCGGTCGCCGAAGTCGCGTTCGACGCGTCGAGTGCGCGCGCATCGGGCCCGCCGAACGCATCTGCGCCCGACAGCGGGGGGCAAGCGCGCGGCACCGAACAATCTTTCGGCACCGGCTTTTTCATATCGGCGCAAGGCCACATGCTCACGAACGCGCATGTTGCCGGCGATTGCCAGCGCATCGGCGTGATGTTGGAAACCGGCCGCGTCGCGGCCCAGCTCGTGCGCAAGGACGAGCGCAACGATCTTGCCTTGATCAAGGTGGACGTGCGCGGCACCGTGCCGTTCGTGCGCTTCCGCGCCCAGCCCTCGATCCGGGCGGGCGACGACATCGTGGTTTCGGGCTTTCCGCTGCCCACGTTGCTGCAGAACGGGCTCAACATCACGACCGGCAATGTGAGCGCCATGTCGGGCCTTGGCGGCAATATCGCGCTCATGCAGATCACGGCGCCCGTGCAGCCCGGCAATTCGGGCGGGCCGCTGCTCGATCTTTCGGGCAATCTCGTGGGCGTGGTGGTTAGCAAACTTAATGCGCAGCGCGTGGCGCAAGCGACGGGCGACATTCCGCAGAACGTGAACTTCGCCGTGCAGGGGGCGGTCGCGCGCCTGTTCCTGGACGCCGGCGGCCAGCGCTATGCCGAAGCGCCCTCGCAACGCGACATGAAAGCAGCCGACGTCGCCGACCTGTCGCGCAGCTTCACCTTCCAGATCGAATGCAGATAGGGCGCGTCTTTTAGGCGCGGCCCTGGAACTGGCGGCCGGCGGCGGCGAGCGAGTCCAGGAAAGCGCCGGCGGCCGGCGACAGGCCTTCGCGCGGGGTGACCGCGCACAGGCGCCGTTTGGCGGGCGGATCGAGCGGGACCACTGCCAGGCGCCGTTCGCCCGACGGCACGCTCAATTCGGGCACGATCGACACGCCCACCCCTTCGCGCACCATCGCCATCAAAGCGGTCTGGTCGCGCACCGAGAAGGCAACGCGCGGCACGATTGCTTCGCGCGCGAACAGCGCGCGGATGTCGGCTTCCGAACCGCCGTTGGGCATCACGAAACTTTCGTCGGCGAGATCGGCCGGCGACACTTTCTCGGAATTGGCGAGCCGATGGCGCTTGGGCATGATCGCGAGCAGATCGTCTTCGGCGACCGGAATCGTGTCGAAATCGCGCGGCAATTCAGCCGTAAGCCCGATATCGACGGTGCTGCCGACGACCCAATCACGTACCTCGTGGTCGGTCCCCTCGATCAGCACCACTTCGATGCCGGGATAGCGCGTGCTGAAATTCTTGATGATCGGCGGCAGCAGGCGCGTGGCCGCACTCGAAACGCTGCCCACGCGCACGCGCCCGCTCTGGAGGCCCGTCAAAGCCTGGGCGCGCGTGCGCACCCGCTCGATCGCATCGAGAGCCGCACGCGCATCGGCCTGGATCGCCGCCCCAGGCGCCGTCGCCGCCACGCGGCCGCGCGTGCGCAGCAGCAGCACCACGCCCAGCGACTCCTCGAGGGCCGCCACCGCCTGGCTCACGCCCGACTGGGTCAGACCGAGTTTATGCGCGGCAGCCGTAAATCCGCCCTCGTCCAAAACCGCAAGGAAAGCGCGCAACTGCCCGACATTGATGCTTGAAGTGCTCATCCGACTATGATTCTCTCTAATTACAGATTCGCGCATCCATTCGGTAAGCTTATAGCACGGAGCGCCAGAGTCCATTGAATTTAACAAATGATTAAACTGCGGCGAACCAAATAATGTACAGCGCTTCGGCGACGTTTCGCGGCTTCGCGTGGGGCTTGTTTGCGATTTCGATCTGGGTCGCCTGGATGCTCGCAACGCGCTGGGGCGTGAAAAGCACGCTCGATTTTTGGGACCTCACGGCCCTGCGCTTCGGCACGGCGGGCCTGATTCTGCTGCCCGTCGCCTGGCGCAGCGGCCTTGATCCGCGCCGCGTCGGCCCCGGCGGCGGCACCGGGATAGCGATCTGGGCGGCGATGTTGCTGGGGGCAGGCTTCGTCTACCAACTCGTCGCCGCGTCGGCCTTTATGTTCGCGCCCATCGCCCACGGCGCGGTCTTGATGCCGGGCACCATGTCGCTGTTCGTCGCACTCTTGTCGGTGCTGATCCTCGGCGAGAAAATCGCGGGCACAAGGCGGCTCGGCTTCCTATTGATCCCTCTCGGCGTGGGCACCCTTGCCGGGGCCGGGCTTGCGCACGGGGCGGGCGGCGAATGGCGCGGCCAGCTGCTGTTCGTTTGCGGCGCCATGCTGTGGGCGAGCTACACGGTCGCGATGCGCAAAAGCGGCCTGTCGCCGATCGCGGCGGCGGCCCTCGTGAGCGTGTGGTCGGCGGTTCTGTACCTGCCCTATTACGCGCTGTTCCACGGCGCCAATCTCGCGAGGGCCGGCTGGGGCGAAATCGGCTTCCAGATCCTGATCCAGGGCGTTCTGTCGAGCGTCGTGTCGCTGATCGCCTACAACCGCGCTTTGCAGCTGCTGGGGGCGTCGCGCGGTGCCGCCCTCGCCTCGCTGGTGCCGGTCCTTGCGACCGTCTTCGCGATCCCGCTGCTCGGCGAATGGCCGCAGCCGCTCGACTGGCTCGGCGTGGCGACGATCAGCGTGGGCGTCTATCTCGCCACCGGCGGCAAGCTGACGTTTCTTCGCAGCCCTTGAAAGCAAAAGGGCCGGCACCTTTCGGTACCAGCCCTTCGCCGGGGGGCGTTTCCTCGTTTTTCTGTTATTCCGCCGCGTGCGGTACGGCTTTGGGCCCGGCACCTTTTGGCGCGTCGTGGAACTGGTCGGTTTCGGTCGAACCGGCCATCGCCGTCGTCGAAGCTTTGCCGGCCGAAATCGCGACCGCGACCGCGTCGAAATAGCTCGTACCCACTTCGCGCTGATGGCGCGTGGCGGTGTAGCCGTGCTTCTCGGCGTCGAACTCGGCCTGCTGCAGTTCCGAATAGGCCCCCATGCCGCGCTTGGCGTAGCCGCGCGCCAGCTCGTACATCGAGTAGTTCAGCGCGTGGAAGCCCGCGAGGGTCACGAACTGGAACTTGTAGCCCATCTCGCCGATTTGCTGCTGGAAGGTCTCGATCGTCTTCGGGTCGAGCTTCTTGCGCCAGTTGAACGAGGGCGAGCAATTATAGGCGAGCATCTTGCCCGGGAACTGGCGGCGCAGCTCGGTCGCAAATTCGCGTGCTTCGCCGAGATCCGGCTCGGACGTCTCCCACCACAGCAGATCCGAATAGGGCGCATACGCGAGGCCGCGCGCGATCGCGTATTCGACGCCCTTGCCTTCCTTGATGCGGAAGAAGCCTTCCGGCGTGCGCTCGCCCGTGAGGAACGGCCGGTCGCGCTCGTCGACGTCCGAGGTGATGAGCTGGGCCGAGTGCGCATCCGTGCGCGCGAGCAGCACGGTCGGCACACCCTCGACGTCGGCGGCGAGGCGCGCGGCGTTCAGCGTGCGGCAATGCTGGCTGATGGGCACGAGCACCTTGCCGCCGAGATGGCCGCACTTCTTTTCCGACGCGAGCTGGTCTTCGAAATGCACGCCCGAAGCACCCGCCTCGATCATCGACTTCATGAGTTCGTAGGCGTTGAGCGCACCGCCGAAGCCTGCTTCGGCATCCGCGATGATCGGGGCGAACCAATATGTGTCGCCCTTGCCTTCCATGGTCTGGATCTGGTCGGCGCGGCGCAGCGCGTTGTTGATGCGCTTGACCACGTCCGGCACCGAGGAGACCGGATAGAGCGACTGGTCGGGATACATCTGGCCCGCATTGTTGGCATCGGCCGCAACCTGCCAACCCGACAGATAGATCGCCTTCAAGCCCGCCTTGACCTGCTGCATGGCCTGGTTGCCGGTGAGTGCGCCCAGCGTGTTCACGTAAGGCTCGGTCTTCAAAAGGTTCCACAGACGCTCGGCCCCGCGGCGCGCCAGCGTGTGCTCGACGCGCATGGAGCCGGCGAGCTTGGCAACGTCGGCGGCCGTGTAGTCGCGCTTGATGCCTTCCCAACGCGGGTTGGTGGTCCAGTCGTTTTGCATGTCGCCCTCCATGAGCCGAGATTCGATGTAAACATCTTCACAGTGCGGGTGCGTGCAAGACAGCCCAAAAACGGCCCAAAACCGTAAACTGGTCGCTGGATTTGCAAGTTTCGGCAGTGCGGTGTAAAGTTTGTAAATAACGTTGAGGTGAGGCAGGCGATGGCGCGCAAAACGCTGCTGGGCAACAAAATCCGCCGCTTGCGCGAGCAGGCAAACCTCACGCAAGCGCGCATGGCCGAGCAGCTCGGCATCTCGGCGAGCTACCTCAACCTCATCGAACACGACCAGCGGCCGGTGACGGTCGCCCTGCTGCTGAAACTCGGCAAGCAGTTCGACATCGAATTGACCGACCTCTCGGACGACGACGACCGCAAGCTCGCCACGGGCCTGCGCGAAGTGTTCGCCGACGGCACGCTTGCGGCCCAGGGGATCGCGCCCGAAGAGATCAAAGCGCTTGCCGAAGCCGCCCCCAATGCGGCCAAGGCGATCCTTGAGCTCTATCGCGCCTATCGCCTCGCGCGCGACGATGCGCAATCGATGACCTTGGGCCTGCCGAGCGGCAACACGCGCAAGATGGTGTTGCCCGCCGAAGAAGCACGCGATTTCTTCCACGACCGCACGAACTATTTTTCCGATATCGAAGAGGCCGCCGAAGCGGTCGTCGCACAAGCCGGTGTCCCCATCGGCGAAGCCTGGCGCGGTCTCGTCGATTACGCCAAGACGCGGTTTTCGATCGCGGTCGAAATCGTCGAGCCTGCCGCGTTGGCGGGTGGCGTGCGCCGCTACGACACCAAGACCAAAACGCTGCAACTCAGCGAGACCTTGCCGCGCGCCTCGCGCCGCTTCCATCTCGCCTACCAGATCGGCCTGTTTGCCGCGCGCAAACAAGTCGATCTCATCGTGGCGACGGCAAAGCTCGCCTCGAAGGAAACCGAAACGCTGGTGCGCGTCGGCCTCTACAACTACTTCGCCGGTGCCGTGCTGATGCCGTATACGCCGTATCTCGCGGCGGCCCGCGAACGGCGCTACGACATCGAACTGCTCGCCAACCATTTCGGCGTGAGCTTCGAACAAGCCTGCCATCGCCTCTCCACACTTCAACGCCCCGGCGACAAAGGCGTGCCCTTGTGGCTCGTGCGCGTGGACATCGCGGGCAATGTCTCTAAACGTTTCTCGGCCGCCGGTTTCCATTTTTCGCGATTCGGCGGCTCGTGCCCGCGCTGGATCGTGCACGAGGCTTTCACGAGCCCGGGCCGCATCCTCACGCAAGCCGCCCGCCTGCCCGACGGTGCGACGTTCTTCTGCGTGGCGCGCACCGTCGCCAAAACCGGCGGCGGCTTCCTCGAGCCGCAAAGCCTGCTCGCGGTCGGGATCGGCTGCGAAATCGCCAACGCACACGAGCTCGTCTATGCCGACGGCATCGATCTCGAGAAACTCGGCCATGTCGTGGATATCGGCGTGGGCTGCCGCGTGTGCGAACGCGAAAATTGCCGCCAACGTGCCTACCCGCCGCTCCAGCACCGCCTCGATATCGACGTGAACGTGAAGGGTGCGAGTGCCTATGCGTTCAAGAAATGACGCGCGCATCGTTCGACAATCGTTTGAATGATTCGAAGGGATCGACTAGGACTGCACAATGAAACGCATCGCAGCCACCGACTTGATCCGCAATATCGGCACCTTCTTGCGCCACGCTGCCGAAGGCCCCGTGACCGTCACATCGCACGGGCGGGACAATTCGGTGCTGATTTCCGCCACCGCCTATCGGCAGTTGGTGGCGAGGCAGGTACCGGCCGCCGCCGCGCCGACCGGCGGATCGTCGGCCGACCCAACGCCGGAACGCGACGCGCATGCAGGCATCGCGCAAAAAGCCCAAACAAAAAATCGCCGCGATCGCGCCGGCCGTTCTTGATGCGGCTCGTCGATAGCCCGGTCGAGATCAATCGACTGACTCGCGAGCTGAACGAGGCCGACATTCGAGTTTTGGGAACAAAAAACTTATCTCGCGCTTATGCAGCGCAGACAGGCTGTTCGCCGAAGAATGTCCGGCGAAAGGCTAGCGAAGCGGCGTTAGTCCCCGCCCCTCACACCTCGTATTCTAGCCCCCAGGCTTTGTAGAAATCGCGCTTCTCGTCCCATTTTTCCTGCACTTTGACGTGCAAGAAAAGATGCACTTTGCGGTCGAGGAGTTTTGTGAGTTCGATGCGCGCGGACTCGCCGATCTTTTTGATGCGCTCGCCGCCCGAGCCGATCACGATTTTGCGCTGGCCTTCGCGCGCCACGTAGATCGTCTGCTCGATGCGCGCCGAGCCGTCCGGCCGGTCTTCGAATTTTTCCGTCTCGACCGCCGACGCGTAGGGCAATTCCTGGTGGAGCTGGCGATAGATCTGCTCGCGCGTGACCTCGGCCGCCAGCAGGCGTGCGGGCAAGTCGGAGATATCGTCCTCGGGATAGAGGAACGGGCCCGACGGCAGATTCTGCAGCAGATGGTCCTTGAGACGCATGCAGCCGTCGCCGGTTTCGGCCGACACCATGAACACTTCGCCTGCGAGCCCCGAACTTGCGTAGAACTGCGCCAACGTGAGCAATTTCGGCGGATCGATGAGGTCCGTCTTGTTCAGCACGATGTCGGCTTTGAGATTTCGCGACTTGAGGCCGTCGAGAATCAGCGCCGTTTCGTCGGCGTCGCTGCGCGCGGCATCGACGACGAGCCAGCGCTGCTCGGCCTCTTCCACACCGCGCCATGCGGCCGCGACCATCGCGCGGTCGAGGCGGCGCTTGGGTGCAAACACGCCCGGCAGGTCGAGGAACACGGCTTGTGCTGTGCCCTCGACGAGAATGCCGGTCACGCGGCTGCGCGTCGTCTGCACTTTGGGCGACACGATCGCGACTTTGGCCCCCACCATGCGGTTCACCAGCGTCGATTTTCCGGCGTTGGGGGCACCCAGCAGGGCCACAAAGCCGCAGCGCGTGTTCGTGATGGGCTCGGTCATGGTTTTGCGGCCTCCAGCCGTTGCAGCAGGGCCAACGCCGCCGCGCGCTCGGCCAAACGTTTCGAACTTCCCTCGGCCGTGGCGGGCGGATAGTCGGCAACCGAAACTTCGACGACGAAACGCGGCGCATGCGCCAGGCCGTCTTGCGTCGTCACGCGATAGACCGGCAGGCCAAGGCCGCGCCCTTGCGCCCATTCCTGCAGCGCGGTCTTGGGCTCGCGCGGCAATTCCGATTGCGGCTGAATGAGCGGCTCGAACAGGCGGCGCACGAGCGCTTGGGCAGGCGCGTAGCCGCCGTCGAGATGGATGGCGGCGACCAGCGCTTCGAACGCGTCGGCGAGGACTGCCGGATTGTCGCGCCCGCCGCCCTGCAATTCGCTGTTCGACAAGGTCAACGCTTCGCCAAGCCCGATCGTGCGCGCATGGGCAGCAAGCTGCTCGCGTCGCACCAGGGACGCATGGCGCTTGGCAAGGTCGCCCTCGTTTTCGGCAGGGTACGATTGCGCGAGCATTTCGGCGACCGCGAGCGACACCACGCGGTCGCCCAGAAATTCGAGCCGTTCGAAATCGGCCCCGGAGCTGCGCGCATTGCCGCGCCTTCCGAGCGAGGAATGCGAGAGTGCTGCGATCAAACGGTCGGCATCGACGAAGCGATAGCCGATCGCGGCCTCGAGCTTGGCGCGAGCACCCTGCACGGCGTCTTGCCTAGCGCACCCGGTCGAGCAGGCGACCGTAGCGCGCGGCCGTCACCCACGTCCACGGCAAGAACAGATTGGCCGTGCCGTCGGTCGAGAAGAACAGGATCTGCGCGCGCCCGACGAGATTTTCGAACGGCACGAAGCCCACCGCACTCGCGTCGCGGCTGTCTTGCGAATTGTCGCGATGGTCGCCCATGGCGAAATAATGGCCGGCCGGCACGGTGAATTCGGGCGTGTTGTTGTAGAAGCCGTCGTTGTGGATCTTGAGCACGCGATGCTGGCGCCCGCCCGGCAGCGTCTCCACGAACTGCGGCACGCGGCGCACGAAGCCGCCGTCGCTCTCGACGAAATCCTCGATGCGCTCGAGCTTGGCCGCCTCGCCGTTGATCAGCAGCACGCCGCGCGTGACCTGGATGCGGTCGCCGGGGAGGCCCACGATGCGCTTGATGTAGTCGGTCTTGCCGTCGCGCGGCAGCTTGAAGACGACGACGTCGCCGCGTTCGGGCTCGGATGCGCCCACGCGCCCGTCGAACAGCTTCACCGAATAGGGCATCGAAGCGAAAGAATAGCCGAACGAGAATTTCGACACGAACAGGTAGTCGCCCACGAGCAGCGTGGGCACCATCGAGGCCGAGGGAATATTGAACGGCTCGAAGAAGAACGTGCGAATGCCCAGCGCAATCAGCACCGCATAGACGACGGTCTTCACGAGTTCGACCAGCGTGTCGGGCTTTTGCGTTTTTGCGATCGGCGGCAGCGACATGGAAAGGGCCTGGAACTTTCTGGAAATCGGACTCCGGACGGGCGGGATATGGCCCAGCAAGGGCCGCCCGTGTCAAGCCGGGGCGGCTTGATCCGGCAAGGCTGTAATAATCACGATCGCCTGGGCGATCGGCGGGTCGTCGGTTAGGCTCACATCGATCTGGGCGCGCATGCCTTTGGGCACCAGGCTCGCAAGGCGTGCGAGTGCGCCGCCTGTGAGCCGCATCGACGGTTTGCCGCCCGGCAGATTGACCACTTCCATGTCGCGCCAATAGACGGCCTTGCGAAAACCTGTGCCGAGTGCTTTGGCGCAGGCTTCTTTGGCGGCAAAGCGCCGCGCGTAGCTGGCCGCCCGTGCGGCCCGCCGCTCGGACTTGTCGCGCTCGGCCGCCGTGAAAATGCGGTGCGTGAAGCGCTGGCCGAAGCGCTCGAGCGTGCTCTCGATGCGGCGGATATCGACGAGGTCGGACCCGAGACCGAGGATCATCCGCGCGCCCGCTCGGCCGAGTTGATCACGGGCGTGGCGCGCAAGGCCGCAATCACGTTGGTGAGGTGTTTCACGTCGCGCACTTCGACGTCGATGATCATTTCCCAGAATTCGGCGGTGCGGTTCACGATCTTGAGATTGGTGATGTTGCCGGCATTTTTGGCGATCACGGTCGACAGCGCGCCAAGCGACCCGGACTCGTTGCGCACAACCATCGCCACGCGGCCCACAAACGCCTCGCCCGATGCGTCTTCGACGTCCCAGCCCACGTCGAGCCAGCGTGCGGGCTGGTCGGCGAACTGCTCGAGCGTGTCGCAATCGATCGTGTGCACGGTGACGCCGCGCCCCGTCGTGACGATGCCGACGATGCGGTCGCCGGGCAGCGGATGGCAGCAGCCCGCATAATGGATCGCCATGCCGGGGATGAGGCCCTTGATCGGCACTTGCGCATGGCTCGAGCTGCTGTCCTTGGCTTTGCCCTTGCGCAGCGAGACGACGTTGGGAGCCTTGGGCGGCACACGGCTTTCGGGGAACAGAATGCCGAGCACTTCGCGCTCGCCCGTCTGCCCTGCCCCCACGCGCTCGATCAGATCCTCGACGTCTTCGGCCTTCAGCGGCTTGACCGCCCCTTCGAGCGACTTGTCGGCATATTCGTAGCCTTCGCTCTTGAAGGCCTTCTGCAGGATCGAGCGGCCGAGATCGATGAATTGCTGGCGCTGCTGGGCGCGGATGAAACGGCGGATGCGCGCGCGCGCCTTGCCGGTCACGACGAAGCGCTCCCACGTCGGCGAAGGCACTTGCGCCTTCGACGTCACGATCTCGACTTGGTCGCCGTTCGCGAGTGCGGTGCGCAGCGGCATCATGCGACCGTTGATCTTTGCACCCACGCAATGGTCGCCGACTTGGCTATGCACGGCATAGGCGAAATCGACCGGCGTTGCCCCGCGCGGCAAGGCGATCAGATCGCCCTTGGGCGTGAAGCAGAAACACTGGTCCTGGTACATTTCGAGCTTGGTGTGCTCGAGGAATTCTTCGGGGTTGGACGCGTGCTCGAGAATGTCGAGCAGTTCGCGCAGCCAGCGATAGGTCCCCTTCGCGTCGGCGGCGGCGGGTCGGCCGTCCTTGTAGGACCAGTGTGCGGCCACGCCCGATTCCGCCACGTCGTGCATGTCGCGCGTGCGGATCTGGATTTCGATGCGCTGGCGCTCGGGCCCGAAGATGCCGGTATGCAGCGAGCGGTAGCCGTTGGGCTTCTGGACCGAGATGTAGTCCTTGAAGCGCCCCGGCACCACGGGCCAGCGCGAATGGATCACGCCGAGTGCGCGGTAGCATCCGGCCGTGTCGGCGACGATCACGCGAAACGCCATGATGTCGGAGAGCTGTTCGAACGCGACGTTTTTGGTCTGCGTCTTGCGCCAGATCGAATAGGGCGTCTTCTCGCGGCCCGAGACCTGCGCCGTGACGCCCTCTTCGGCCAAGGTCGCGACGATCTGGTCGGCGATGCGCGCGACGACGTCCTGGCCGCGCGCGCGTAGCGCTTGCAAGCGCAGCACGATCGACTCGCGCGCGTCGGTGTTGAGCTGCGCGAAGGCCAAATCTTCGAGTTCTTCCTGGATGCGCCGCATGCCGATGCGCTCGGCGAGGGGTGCGTAGATCTCCATCGTCTCGCGCGCGATGCGCTGGCGCTTCTCGGGCTTCGGGATGAATCCCAGCGTGCGCATATTGTGGAGCCGGTCGGCGAGCTTCACGAGCAGCACGCGGATGTCTTCCGACATTGCGAGCAGGAGCTTGCGGAAATTCTCGGCTTGCTTCGCCTTGTCGGACTGCGCCTGCAGCTCGAGGCGCGAGAGCTTGGTAACGCCATCGACCAACCTTGCGATCTCGGGCCCGAACACGCGCTCGATATCGTCGATGCTCGCAAGCGTGTCTTCGACCGTGTCGTGCAGCAACGCCGTCACGATCGTCGCGGTATCGAGCCGATAGCCCGTGAGGATGCCCGCCACTTCGAGCGGGTGCGAAAAATACGGATCGCCCGACGCGCGCGTCTGGGCCCCATGCACCTTCATCGAATAAACGTAGGCGCGGTTGATGAGGTCTTCGTCGGCTTCGGGATCGTAGGCTTTGACGCGCTCGACGAGTTCGAAGACCCGCATCATCGCGGGCCGCACGCGCTTGGGCGCTGCTTCTTTCGCCCCGGCTTCTTTGGAAAGAACCTCGGCAGCCGCAGCCGACGGCGCCTCGGCCGCCGGGCTTGCGTCGCCGCCGTCGGCGCTCAAGCGTGCCTCGTGTGCAGGCGCTTAGACGTCGGCACCGGCATCGGCTTCTTCGGCGCCGCCTGCCAGCTTCTCCTCGGCGTCTTCGATTTCCATTTCGTCTTCAATACCGTCGCGCGTCGCGTCTTCCGGCACGCCCGCAATGTCGCGGTCGGCAGCGAGCAGTTCCATCGCGTCGTCTTCCGGCTCTTCGCTTTCGACCTGGCGCTGCAGACCCTGCACGACCGACTGGCGCAGAATGTCGAGGTCGAGCGAGTTCTCGGCGATTTCGCGCAATGCGATGACCGGGTTCTTGTCGTTGTCCTTCTCGACCGTCAGCGGCGAGCCCGCCTGGATTTCGCGCGCGCGCTGGGCCGCAAGCATCACCAGTTCGAATCGGTTGGGGATGCGGACAACGCAATCTTCGACGGTTACGCGAGCCATGCGAGCAAACTCCACAAATCAAAAGCGCTTATGCGCCAAACAGGGGCAAAGAATATACAAGCCGTTGCAGCGCAACACAACCCCTTTTCGCGCCGAAAACCGCAGCACCCTCAAGGGCTTGGTGCCGGCAGCGGGCGGCAGATCGTATCGGCGGGCAAGCCCGCAATCAAATCCGCGATGCTTGCACCGCTGCCGGGATGGCGCCAATCGGGCGCGATTTCAGCGAGCGGCAACAGCACGAAGGCGCGTGCCGCCATGCGCGGATGGGGCAATTCGGGTGCCGGTTGCGGCGGGGCGCGCAGCATACCGTCGTAGTCGAGCAGATCGAGATCGAGCGTGCGCGCGGCATTGCGCATGCCCCGCACGCGGCCGAACGCGATCTCGAGCGCGTGCAGATGGGCGAGCAACGCCGCCGCATCGAGCGCGGTTTCGAGGCGCACAACGGCGTTGGCGTACCAAGGCTGATCCGACGGCGGCCAAGGCGGGCTTTCCCAGATGCGCGAGACGCTCGCCACGCGCGTCGCACCCGCATCGAGCCGTGCCGCCGCCGCACGCACGGTTGCAGCCGCAGAGCCTGCGGGGCCGGGCAGATTGGCGCCGAGGGCGACGAGGATCAAACGCCAAACTCCATGTTGAACACGCCCGCCAATGGCGCTAAAGAACGCGCGACGCATTTTGAAACGCGCGCATATTCGCTTTTGCAAAAGGAAATTCGCATGGCCTTCTATCCCCAGGAACGTCTGGCGCTGTTCATCGACGGGCCCAATCTCTACAACGCCGCACGCGGCCTCAATTTCGACATCGACTATCGGCGGCTCCTGCAGCTGTTCCAGAGCAAAGGCCGCCTCATCCGCGCCTTCTACTACACGGCGCTGGCCGAAGAACAGGACTACTCGCCGATCCGCCCGCTCGTCGACTGGCTCGACTATAACGGCTTCACGATGGTGACGAAGCCGATGAAGGAATTCACCGACGCCACGGGCCGCCGCCGCTTCCGCGGCAGCATGGACATCGAACTGGCCGTCGACATGATGGATCTGGCCGACAAGCTCGACCATGTCGTGCTGTTTTCGGGCGACGGCGATTTCTGCCGCCTCGTGGAAGCCGTGCAGCGGCGCGGCGTGCGCGTGACGGTCGTCTCGACGATCCGCTCGCAGCCGCCGATGGCGTCGGACGATCTGCGCCGCCAAGCCGACATGTTCGTCGATCTGTTCGACCTCGCCGCCCACATCTCGCGGCCCGGCGGTCGCGACGGCGCCAGCGGCCAGCCCAATACGCTGCCGCCGAGCGAAGTACCGCCCGCATAAAAAGGCAGCCGCTTGCCCAGCAACGAACCGTCACGGGACTGCCCGCTCTGCCCCAGGCTGGCGGCGTTCCGCGACGCGTTACGTGCCCAGCACCCAACTTGGCATAACGCGCCCGTCCCCGGTTTCGGCCCTGCAACGGCACGCCTGCTGATCTTGGGCCTCGCGCCGGGGCTCAAAGGTGCCAACCGCACGGGCCGCCCTTTCACGGGCGATTTTGCGGGCGATCTCTTGTTCGCCACGCTCCAGAAATTCGGCTTCGCGACCGGCACCTACATTGCGGGCCGCGAAGATGCGGCGTGGGTGCCGGACAATGTGGCCCTGGTCGATGCGCGCATCACGAATGCCGTGCGCTGCCTGCCGCCGGCCAACAAGCCGCTGCCGGATGAGGAAAAAGCCTGCCGCCCATTTTTGGCGGGCGAGTTTTCGGCAATGCCGAAGCTGAAAGCGATCCTGGCCTTGGGCCATCTCGCCCACAATGCGGTCTTGAAAACGCTCGCCCTCAAAGCGTCCCAAGCAAAATTCGCGCATGGTGCCCTTCACGAATTGCACGGGCACGATCTGCCCGGCGGCCTGATCCTCGCCGACAGCTACCATTGCTCGCGCTACAACACGAACACCGGCGTGCTGACGCCAGCGATGTTCGAAGCCGTGTTCGCCGGCCTCAAGGCGAGGCTGTAGCGCGCGGCGAAGGCGACTGCACCAGAAACGCAAAAAAACGAAAAATCTGGTTATTTTGTTTATTGGTATAATGATTTTTTAACGAAATTGAAGCTACTCAAATAGACCAGACGAATTATTATCGAAAGGGGAGTCCATTGAGCAACTTTGTTTCGCGGTTCCTCGGCAATCTTCGCGTCGGCGCGAAGCTCGGCCTACTCGGCGGACTTGCCGTCGTCGGCTTCCTGTTCGTCTGCGGCGTGCTTGTCTACCAAGACAGCGAACTCAGCTCGGCGCGCGAACTGCGGCAGACGGCGGACAAGCGAGCCGACAATCTCGCCGATTTTGCGCTGGAGCTTCTCCAAGCGCGACGGCACGAAAAGGACTTCCTGTTGCGCCGCACTGCGGCATCCGTCGATGCGCACGCGACGACGATGGCCAAGATCCAAAAGACGTTGGCCGAAATCCGCGTCGGTGCAGCCCCAGAACTCGCCGAAGAATACCGCAAAATCGAAGCCGGGCTTGCAGCCTACAACGAGGCCTTCGCGGTCCTCGTGCGCACGGTGCGCGAAATCGGCGTAACGGAGAACGACGGCCTGCAGGGGCGCATGCGAACAGCCGTGCGCGCCGCGGAAGCCGAGCTTCTCAAACTGGAAGCCGACAGGATCACAGTCGGGGTCCTGCAGCTGCGGCGCAACGAAAAGGATTTCCAGCTTCGCGAAACCCAGGCCGAAGCCGATACGCATGCGCGCAACACGGCGAGCCTCTTGACCCTTCTGGCCCAGTCTGGCCTTACGGCCGCGCAGACCCAAGCGCTGACCGGCCTTGTCGATAGCTATGGCGCAAGTTTCAAATCGCTCGTCGCCGGCACTGCCCAGAAAAATGCGCAAGTGTCCGCCTTGAGCAGCGCCTATGCCGCTATCGAGCCGATCATAAACGCGGCGGGCGCCGCCGAAGAGCGCGCGCATCTGGCATTCGAGGCACGCATCGACCAAAGGCTGGCGGTACTGCGCAATGTGGTCTTCGGCACGGTTGCCGCAATCTCGGCCCTCGTCGTGCTGCTGACCATTGCGATCGCGACCGCCATCACGAAATCGATGGTTTCTATTTCGACCGAGATGGGCCGCCTTGGGACGGGCGAGACCGACCTTTCGGTCGATACAAATGGCAAGGACGAAATCGCCGACATGGCGCGCTCCCTGCTCGTGTTCCGCGACAATCTCGTGAAGCAGCGCGCACTCGAAGCAGCCGCCGACGAACGGCAGGCGGCGGAGCTTGCGCGCACGAAGAAGATCGCCGAAGCGACCGACTTCTTCAGCAAGAAAGTCGCAAGCCTCGTCGACGCGACGGGCGCGTCTGTCGACGGCCTGCGCACGACATCCGACGAACTCACGCGCATTTCCGCGACCGCACTCGATCTTTCGGTGAGTGCCGCGTCGGGCGCGAACGAAGCCTCGACCAATGTCCAAACGGTCACGGCTGCAGCCGAACAACTGACCGCGTCGATCGGCGAAATTTCGCGCCAGATCGTGGCGTCCAGCCAAAGTGCGGACCAAACCGCCGATCTTGCCAAGCAGAGCGAGGAGAAGGTCCGCAAGCTCAGCGAGGTCGCCCGGAAGATCGACAGTGTGGTGACCTTGATCAACGCGATCGCATCGCAGACCAATCTGCTCGCACTCAACGCCACGATCGAGGCTGCGCGCGCGGGCGAGGCCGGCAAAGGCTTTGCCGTCGTCGCGAGCGAGGTCAAACAGCTTGCCTCGCAGACCGCCAAAGCGACGAGCGACATCGCGGAGCAGGTCCAAGAGATCCAATCACAGACCGACGGCGTCGTCGAAGCCATGTCGAGGATCGGCGAATCCGTGCTGACCATATCGCAGATGACGGCAGCCGTGTCGGCCGCTATCGAGGAGCAAACCGCCGCCACGAAGGAAATCGGGCGCAACGTGGCGCAGGCCGCCGCGGGCGTCGAAGAGACCAACCGCTCGATCACCGGGGTCAGGCAAGCGGCCGAACGCACCGGCACGAGTTCCACGGATGTCCTGTCCGCGTCCAAGGACGTCGGCGTGCAGACCGCCGATCTGGCGTCGGAGATCCACGCGTTCCTTGAAAAAGTAAAGGCGGCATAAAGCGGCAAAGCACGCATTGCTTCTGCGCCCTTGCTCCGCACCTAGTAAACCTGCGTATGGTGGGGGCATGGCATATTCTTCGCTCCGTCTATTGAACTTCGCTCCTGCGCGCATGCGCGCGGTTATCGGCGTGCTGCTGCTCGCGTTGGCAGCAGGTGCGTGCACGGGCATTCCCAAGGGTGTCGCACCCGTCGAAGGGTTCGACGTACAGCGCTACAAGGGCGAATGGTTCGAGATCATGCGGCTCGACCATAGTTTCGAGCGCGGGCTTTCGAACGTGACCGCCACCTACACGCTGCACGACGACGGCTCGGTCGGCGTAATCAATCGCGGGTTCGACGCCAAGAATTGCCGCTGGAAAGAAGCCACGGGTCGCGCCGTGTTCCAAGGGGCGCCCGAAACCGCAAGCCTGTCGGTCACGTTCTTCTGGCCGTTTGCCGGCGGCTACCATGTGCTTGCGCTCGACAAACCGGATTATCGCTGGGCGCTGGTCTCAGGCCCCACGCGCGGCTATCTGTGGCTCCTGGCCCGCCAGCCGGATCTGTCGCCCGAGATCCGCAACCGGCTTGTGGAACAAGCGCGCGGGCTCGGTTTTCCGACTGAAGAGCTGATCCTTGTGGATCACGGGCCGTTGCCTTGCGTGCCGCCGCCTTGATCCAAGCCGCCTTGATCCAAGCTGGCTTGATCCAACAGCCAGGCGCGCGCGTACCATAAAACCATGAACGACCGCCTTCGCCAGATTCTCAATCTTGTGCTTGCCGTGGCGCAGTTTGCTGCCCCCGGCTTCCATGCCGTCACCGGCATTGGCGGGCCGATCGGACGGCGCGCCGTCGACGACGGGTTCTTGGCCCCCGAGCAGCCGGCCGGTTGGGCGTTTTCGATCTGGTTCCCGATCTTCGCCCTCGGCCTCGCCTACGCGGTGCATCAGGCACTGCCGAGCGAGCGGGAAAACCCGGTCTATCGGCGCATCGGGGCGGCGACGGCGGCCATGTTCGCGGCCGGAACCGTATGGATGCTGTGGACGCAGATTTTCGGCTCTTCCGTCGTCCTGCTGCCGCTGATCTTCGGCATGTATGCGGCCACGATGGTCGCGAGTTCGGCGCTGGCGCGTACCGGCCTCGCTGGCTTGGCACTCGAGGGGCGCCTGCGGCACCTGCTGCCCGCCTTGCTGGGGTTGCAAGGCGGCTGGCTTACGGCCGCCATCATGCTGAACACGACTTCGGTTCTGCGCGGTAGCACGGCCGAGCCGTTCGGCCTCTCGATGAGCGTCTATGCGCTTGCCACCCTGTTGCCCGCGACCGTGCTTGCCATGGCAACGATCCTGGCGCGCCGTGCCAACGGCTGGTTCGTGTTCGCGTTCGGTTGGGCGCTGGTCGCGATCGCGTTTACGAACATCGTGACCCAGCCCAATTGGCCGATCGCCGCCGCCACGTTGGCGGCACTCGGCGCCATCGTGCTCGGTCATCAAAACTTTATACGAACATTGAATGTTAAGGAAATTTAGACTAAAGTGATTATTAGCTTTTTTCGGCAACCGCCGAGGCGGGTGCGCTGTTTGACATTGTGAATCTTGCGGGCCTGAAATGCCTGCTTTAGGGACCGACAAAAAACTTCGTCACATGTCGCCTATTTCAAAAGTTAATCTTTCAAAAACAGTGTTTTACAGGCCACTTCTCATACAAATGTAACCTAGGGCAACCTATTCTGACGCCTTTGGTAACCTATTGTCGCCGATCGCCGTCACCTATTTCAAGGCAGCGTCAGCCGATTTTGAGGCTGTGGAAGGTCAAGCGCCGCCAGCCGCCGCGCAGCGGGTAATGGCGCTCGACCGGCCCTTGCGGCACGAAGCCGAGCTTGGCCAGCACGCGCTCCGACGCCCGATTGCCGGGGAAGGTCTCGGCCACCATCTGGCGCGCCCCCAGGGTGCGGGCGCGGGCGATGCAGGCCTGGCCTGCCTCAGTCGCGTAGCCGAGGCCACGATAGGCGGCCCCGATCCAGTAGCCGAAGCCGGGCACCCCGTCGCGCGGGCCGCCGAAGCCGCTGGTGCCGATGAAGCTGCCGTCGGCCAGGAACAGCGCAAACACATGCCCGCCGGGGCCGGTGCGCAGTTCGATCCATTCGGCAGCCGCCTTCGCCGTCAGCGGCTCGGGCATGTGCGAGAGCATGGCGATGGCGCCCGGATCCGGCCCCAACAAGGCCGCAAAAGCCGACGCGTGGTTCGTGCGCAGCGGTTCGAGGGTCAGCCGCGGCGTTTGCAGCCGCACATCGTTGGGCACGTAGAGATCGGTCAGCTGGCGCATCGCGGCCCGACCGCCCTTCCCGGCTGCTAGCGCCGTGCGGAGAGCAGCCGGGCCTGGCTGCGTTTCCAGTCGCGCGTCGCGATCGCCTCGCGCTTGTCGGCCTTCTTGCGGCCCTTGGCGAGGCCGAGCTCGAGCTTGGCGATGCCGCGCGCGTTGAAATAGAGCTGCAAGGGCACGAGCGCCATGCCCTCGCGAGTCACAGCACCGATGAGCTTGTTCATCTCCACCCGGCTCACCAGCAGCTTGCGTGCGCGGCGCGGCGCGTGGTTCTGGCGATTGCCGCCGGCATATTCGGGGATATGCGCGTCGATCAGCCACAATTCGCCGTTGCGCTCGACCGCATGCGCCTCGCCGATCGCGATCCCGCCCGCCGCGCGCAGCGATTTGACCTCGGTGCCGGTCAGCACGAGGCCCGCCTCGAGCGTGCGTTCGATCGCAAAATCGTGCCGCGCCTTGCGATTGGTCGCGGCGACCTTGCGGCCTTGGTCGGGTGCCGGCATTCAGCTCAACAGGCCGGCCCCCTTGAGGGCCGCCTTCACGCGCTCTTTGGTCTGAGGGGCGATCGGCCCCAGCGGCAGGCGCACTTCGTCGCTGCACAGGCCCAGAAGCGAAGCCGCATATTTCACGGGGCCGGGGCTCGTCTCGGCGAACAGCGCCTTGTGCAGCGGCATCAAACGGTCCTGCAGCTTCAAGGCCGTCTTGCCGTCGCCCTTGAGCGAGGCAGCCTGCATCTTGGCCACGAGCTTGGGGGCGATGTTTCCAGTCACGGAAATGCAGCCCACGCCGCCGGTGGCGTTGAACGCCAGCGCCGTGCCGTCGTCGCCGTCGAGCTGGCAGAAATCGGGGCCGCAGGCCAAGCGCTGCAGGCCGGGGCGCGTGAGATCGCCGGTCGCGTCTTTGACGCCGACGATATTTTTGATCTGCGCAAGCCGACCCATCGTTTCGACCGACATGTCGACCGCACAGCGGCCCGGGATGTTGTAGATGAAGATCGGGATCTTCACCGACTTGGCGATAGCCTTGTAGTGCAGATAGAGGCCTTCCTGCGTCGGCTTGTTGTAGTAGGGCGTCACCACGAGGGCGGCGTCGCAGCCCACGCGCTCGGCATGGCGCGTGAGGCTAATCGCCTCGTCGGTCGAGTTCGAGCCCGTCCCCGCCATCACGGGCACGCGGCCTTTGGATGCCGCCACGCACATCTCGAT